>CBFHRT010000022.1:0-19420 GCA_965658285.1 Puniceispirillaceae bacterium (SeqCode)
GTCGCTGAACCCGCTTGATGCGGTGACGACAGTGACCTCGCAGATTGTCACCATCCTTGTTGGTGACCAGGAGTTTGAGTCCGCCATGACATTGTCGGCTTTCGCGCTGGCCCTCACATTGATCGTGATCACGCTTGGGCTGAATTTCATCGCCCTTCAGATCGTGAAGAAGTATAGAGAGCAATATGATTGAGCCCGGTGTGAACAATGCTGGTGTGAACAATACTGGCGGTAGCATGATCAGCCCGCAGGAAGCGGCGGCACGCGTTGAGGCAGGCCTCGCCGCGCGGCGCGGGCGGGAGCGTCGGTTTCAAATCTATGGACGGATCGCCATCGGCATCGCGCTGGCCTTTCTGGTAACGTTGTTTGTCTCGATTTTCTCCAAGGGCATCCCCGGCTTTTTCCAGCATTATGTGACGCTCGAAGTCACGCTTGACAGCACCAAACTGGATCCGACCGGCGATCTGTCGGTGCAGTCGCTCTATGATGGCGATGCGCGCGGGGTGATCCGCGAGGCGCTGTACGAGGCGACCGGTGCATCGGGCCGGTCCGGGCGCAAGGCCGCCGGCAGGTTGATCTCGCAAGGGGCGGAGCAGCGTCTTCGCAATGCCGTTCTCGACAACCCGTCGATCCTCGACACCACACAGACAATGAAATTCGCTGTCGATGATGACGTCGATTCCTTTCTTCGCGGCTTCATCACCCGTGAAACGCCTGAGCAGGATCGCCGTATCAACGATAAGGCGATCGGCTATATCGATACATTGACTGAAAAGGGGCTGATCAGCTTCGAATTCAGTGACTATCTGATCTACGGAAGTGCGTCGCGAAACGCCGAGATGGCGGGCATCTATGGCGCGCTGATCGGATCCATTCTCACGCTTGCTGTCTGTCTCGTCCTGTCATTCCCCATTGGCGTTGCAACGGCTGTATATCTTGAGGAATTCGCTCCGAAGAACCGGATTACCGAAATCATCGAGATCAATATCAACAATCTGGCCGCCGTGCCGTCGGTGGTGTTCGGCATTCTTGGCCTGGCGATTTTCATCGGCGTGTTCGGCATGCCGCGCTCAATCCCGCTGATTGGCGGGGTCGTGCTGGCGCTGATGACGTTGCCGACCATCATTATTTCGTCGCGCGCCGCGATCCGCGCCGTCCCGCCAAGCATCCGCGACGCCGCGCTTGGTGTTGGCGCCTCGCGCGTGCAGACGATGCTGCATCATGTCGTGCCGCTGGCAATGCCTGGCATGCTGACCGGCACCATCATCGGCATGGCGCAGGCGCTTGGCGAAACCGCGCCGCTCCTGATGATCGGCATGGTCGCCTTTATCGTTGATGTGCCGGGCAGTGTCACCGATCCGGGAACGGTCCTGCCGGTGCAGATTTTCATGTGGGCCGACTTCGCGGAACGAATGTTCATTCTGAAGACGTCGGCGGCCATCATGGTGCTGCTGGCGTTTCTGATCCTGATGAACGCGGCGGCCATTTTTATTCGCAAGAAACTGGAGAGACGGTGGTAAAGTGCCGTCAGTAAGGGCAGCCTCATGGATACGCAGATGATGAATATTGTCGATCAGCCCCAGAATTTCGAGATGTCGAACATACCGGCCGAAACGGTCGGTGACGTGCATGTGGACCATCCGCGGATGACGGCACGCAACGTCAATGTGTTCTATGGCGACAAATGCGCCATTGACGATGTAACGCTGGATATCGCCGAAAAGCAGGTGATTTCCTTCATCGGCCCGTCCGGATGCGGCAAATCCACCTTTCTTCGCTGTCTGAACCGGATGAACGATACCATCGAAATCTGCCGGATCGAGGGCACCATCGCGCTGGACGGGCAGGATATCTACGCGCCGCATATTGATGTCGTGCCGCTGCGGGCGCGTGTTGGCATGGTCTTTCAAAAGCCGAACCCGTTCCCGAAATCGATCTATGACAATGTCGCCTATGGGCCGCGCATTCACGGTCTTGCCACAAGCCGCGCCGAGCTGAACGACATTGTCGAAAGCTCGCTGGTGCGGGCCGGCCTGTGGGAAGAGGTGAAGGACCGCCTTGCCCAGCCTGGCACCGGCCTGTCAGGCGGCCAGCAGCAACGCCTGTGCATCGCCCGCGCCATCGCCGTCAGTCCGGAAGTGATCCTGATGGACGAGCCGTGCTCGGCGCTTGATCCGATCGCCACGGCGCGGATCGAGGAATTGATCCACGAGCTGAGCACCGAGTTCACCATCGTGATTGTCACCCATTCCATGCAGCAGGCGGCGCGGGTCTCGCAACGCACCGCCTATTTCCACCTCGGCAAGCTGGTCGAGGTTGGCGAGACCGAGCAGATTTTCACCAAACCACAGCATGAAATGACGCATAACTACATTACCGGCCGTTTCGGCTAAGCCTGAAGGGCTTTGTCTGCTATGATTGATCGCTGAAGGGTGCCGCCATCGCGGATGGTATCCCGTATGGCACCCCTTATGGCACCCCTTATAGCACTGTGACCCACAGGAGACTTTGATGAATCAGGTTGCGCATACAAGCAGCGCCTTCGCCCAGGATCTGGAAGACCTCAATATGGTGGTCGTTCGTCTTGGCATGCTGGCAAGCCGCCAGCTCAATGCCTGCCTTCGCGCCATGTCGGACTTTCAGGCGAACCGTGTCGACATGCTGATCGAGCGCGATGTCGAGCTTGATGAGCTTGAGGCCGAGGTCAACGAAAAGGTGCTCAACATCATCACCATGCGGGCGCCGCGCGCCGAAGATCTGCGGCGGGTGCTGGCGGCGGCGAAGGCCGCGCAGAGCCTTGAGCGCATCGGCGATTATGCCCGCAACACGGCAAAGCGCACAAAAGCCATCATGGCCAGCGATGCCGGCGATCTCCCCTGGGACCAGCTGATCGAGATCGGCACCATGGTGGCGGCGATGATTGATGATATCCTTGTCGCGCATCAGCAAGGCGATCTTGATGCGGCGCAGGCGATCCGGAATTCCGACGTCCATGTCGACAAGCTTCATACGGTGTTTTTCGAAGGCGTCATCGCCGACATGGATGCTGGCAACCTGCCGCCGCTTGTCGGCGCGCACCTGCTGTTCATCGGCAAGAATCTGGAACGGATTGGCGATTTCACCACCAGCCTTGCCGAACAGGTGCTGTTCATCGAAACCGGTGAAACGGTGGAGACAAGCCGTCCGAAGGCCGACCGCACAAGCTGGATGATCGACGAAGCCTGACCGGGGAAACGTCCGGTTCCCGCGGGCCTGCAAATCAGCGAGGCTTGTCGGTGATGCCTGCCTCGCGCTAGCCTGTCCGGCAATGCTGTCCCTAACCATGTCGGGAGGCCCAGATGAGTGATGGTGACATGCCGGCCCGCAGAACCGATGAAGCTGCGGATCACGCGTTGGCTGACGGGCTTGTTCTTGCCAGCTGTGATGCTGACGGCATTCTGCGCCTGACGCTGAATGCGCCGGGATCGCGCAACGCGCTGTCCGAGGCGATGATGGCGGCCATCGCGGCGGCACTTGAGGATGCCGCCAGCGATGACGCGGTGCGGGTGATTGTTCTTGCCGCCAATGGCCCGGTGTTCTGCGCCGGTCATAATCTCAAGGAAATGACGGCGGCCCGCACGGCGCCGGAAAATGCCGGCGACCGCGGCCGCGCCTATTTCACCCGGGTGCTGACCCAATGTTCGGCCCTGATGGCCTCGATCCCGGCACATCCGAAACCCGTTATCGCCGAGGTTGCCGGAACGGCCACCGCCGCAGGCTGCCAGCTTGTTGCCAGTTGCGATCTGGCCATCGCGGCCGAGGGTGCGCAGTTCGCCACCCCCGGCGTGCATATCGGCCTGTTCTGTTCCACCCCGATGGTGGCGCTGTCGCGCAATGTGGCGGCCAAGCACGCGATGGAGATGCTGTTGACCGGCGATCCCTGTTCGGCACCGCGCGCCGCCGAGATCGGCCTCATCAACCACGCCGTCCCAGCCTCCGAATTGTCTGAAGCCGTCATGGAGATGGCGCGGCGCATCGCCTCGAAATCGACCGCCACGGTGGCGTTTGGCAAGCCGGCCTTCTATCAGCAGGCGGAACGGTCACTGGTCGAGGCCTATGAATATGCAGCGGCGGTGATGGTCGACAACATGCTGGCAAATGACGCCGAGGAAGGCATCGCCGCCTTCATCGAGAAACGCCCGCCGCGCTGGACCGACAGTTGATGTGCGTGAAGCGGCACTCCTTGCCGCGGCGCCTGGTGATGAGTGTGGGGCCAAGGCGTGGCGTGATATCTGGTCGGCCGGTCACGGCGGTGGCGGTATCGACGATCTGCAAACGATAGCGGCGCGGCTCGCAGGGCTGGCATCCCGCTTCAGCGCGGGGTGAGCCGCCGCAGCGTCGCCGACAGCGGCACCGCCCTTGTTTCATGGAAGGTCTCGTGATTCGCCTCGACGACATCGAGATCATAGAGATAGTTCACCATCAGCCCGCCAGCCTGCTTCATGCCCTTTGGTGACCGGTCGGCGCCGAAATTCAGCTGTTCGAGAATGGCGCCATTGCCAAGATGGAACCGCGCCACCGGGTCATTCGGCCAGCCATCCTCGCGGTCAGGCTCGATGAAATAGCGGATCGCCGCGGCAAGGAATGCCGCCTCATGCTGCGCCGCATCGCCGTTCCAGAACCCGGTATCCGCACTGTCGAACGCCGCCGCAAGATCAGGCATGTTTTTACGCAGCCAGCGCATCAGCCCCGGCACGGGTGACAGGGTGACAAAGCGTTTCAGCTCGGGGAATTCCTGCTTCAGTTCCTGTGCCACGCGCTTGATCAGGAAATTGCCGAAGGAAATCCCGGCAAGACCGGCCTGGCAATTCGAGATCGAATAGAACACCGCGGTGCTGGCGCTTTCGGCTGGCAGTGCCTCGCGATCAATCGCCAGAACGGAATCGATATCGCGCGGGATGGCCTCGGTCAGCGCCACCTCGACGAAGATCAGTGGCTCCTCCGGCATGCTGGGATGGAAAAAGGCGAAACAGCGCCGGTCCTCCGGGGCCAGCCGCGCCCGCAGGTCATCCCAGGACGAGATTGCGTGAACCGCCTCATAGGCGATGATTTTCTCGAGGATGTTGGCCGGCGTCGACCAATCGATCGGCTGCAGGATGAGGAAGCCCGGATTGAACCACATCCGCAGAAGCGATTTCAGCCCGCTATCGAGCCGCGCGGCATCGGCGGACTCGCCTGTCAGGCCGAGCAGGCGGCGGCGAAGCCGGACCAGCCGCACCGTCCCGCCATCGGTGGCGTTCAGCCGCCGGAACAACTCCATCCATTGCGGCTCGGCGATCTTGGCGATGCTGGCAAGTTTTGCCGCATCGGGATTGGTCGCATAGGCGGCGGCGGCCCTCGCAAGCTGGTCACCATTCAGGTCGAAACGCGTCGCGATCTGCGTTGTCAGCGCGGCAAGTTCGCTGTCGTCCATGGCTTCGATCTGGTTGAGAAGCGAGCTTGCATAGACGAGCGAGGAGACCTCACCGGTTGCCGAGAGGACCGCATCGACCGCTGCCTCGGGATCATTGTCGATGCCGGGTGGCTGCCGCCAGCCGAGCGCGGCCATGCGAACCGGCGCATTGACCAGCGCTGTCAGCATTGATTGCAGGATGCGCATGGTGTGTCCCTCGCAGACAAAAACCCGTTGATGGTGCGTCTGATGCCGCGCCTTTTGTTTGCCGTCCTGATTATGGCATGGATTGGCCACGTTGCGGAATTGAAAAGGCTGGCTGCTGCGCCTAGGATGCACAGGCATTCATGGTGCCATGCAAGGTCACCAGCGCCTTGCTGCAGCATTCAGGAGAGTGATCATGACCGAGTCCGCCAGCCTGTCCGACATTGTCATCGCCGGGGCCGCGCGCACGCCGATGGGCGGATTTCAGGGTGATTTGACAGCGGTGACCGCGCCGCAACTTGGCGGTGCGGCGATCAGTGCGGCGCTGGCCGATTGCAAGGCCGAGGCCGGGTCGGTCGAAGAGGTGCTGATGGGCTGCGTGCTGCCGGCAGGTGTTGGCCAGGCGCCGGCGCGCCAGGCCGGCTTTGCCGCCGGTCTTGATGAATCGGTATCGGCCTCGACGGTGAACAAGGTCTGCGGGTCCGGCATGCGCACGGTGATGATGGCGCATGACATGGTCCGCGCCGGCACGGCAGGCCTTGTCGTTGCGGGCGGTATGGAGAGCATGACCAATGCGCCCTATCTGTCGGCTGGCACGCGCGGCGGGGCGCGGCTCGGCCATCAGACATTGCAGGACCATATGTTTCTTGACGGGCTTGAAGATGCGTATGACCGCGGCCGGCTGATGGGAAGCTTTGCCGAGGATTGCGCCTCGCGCTATCAGTTCTCGCGGACCGCGCAGGATGATTATACGCTGCAGTCGCTTGCCAATGCGCGCGCCGCCCAGGACAGCGGCGCCTTTGACAGCGAGATCACGCCGGTGACCTTCAGCACCCGTAAGGGCGACGTCACGGTCAATGCCGATGAACAGCCGGCCAAGGCGCGTCCCGAAAAGATTCCACAGCTGAAACCTGCCTTTGCCAAGGATGGTACGGTGACCGCCGCCAATGCCTCGTCGATTTCCGATGGCGCGGCCGCGCTTGTCGTCACCAGCGCCGCAATGGCGGCGGATCAGGGGCTGCGGGTGCGGGGCCGGATCTGTGGCCATGCCAGCCATGCGCAGGCGCCGCAATGGTTCACCACGGCGCCGGTGCCGGCAGCGCAAAAGCTGCTTGCAAAACTTGGCTGGCAGGCTGGTGATGTCGATCTGTGGGAGGTCAACGAAGCCTTCGCGGTTGTGCCGATGGCCTTTATGCACGAGCTTGGCCTGCCGCGCGACCGGGTCAATGTGAATGGCGGTGCCTGTGCGCTTGGTCATCCCATCGGCGCTTCGGGAAGTCGCATCATCGTGACCTTGCTGCATGCTCTTGAAACTCGCGGCCTGAAACGCGGCGTAGCGGCGATTTGCATCGGTGGCGGCGAAGGAACGGCGATTGCGGTAGAACGCATCTAGCGCATCTAGCGCGTCGGCCGGGATCAGGGGCCGGGATCAGGGGGACGAGACGGTGGCAGGACAGCTCGACAACATGGTGCTTGCCGACCCGAACCGACAGGGAAGGGTCGCGCCGATCGCGGTTATCGATATCGGATCGAACTCGATCCGCCTGGTGATCTATGCCAGTGGCGGTCGCTATCCGTTTCCGCTTTTCAATGAACGGTCGAACAGCCGTCTTGGCGAGGGGCTTGGTGCGGACGGCATGCTGCAGCCCGAACGGATCTCGGTGGCGCTGGCGGCATTGTCGCGTTTTGCCGGAATCATGAAATCGATGGGTGTCTCGACAGTGCACGCTGTCGCCACGGCGGCGGTGCGGCGGGCCCGCAACGCGGCTGAATTCGCCGCGCCGGCAGAGGCCATCCTCGGCCAGCCGATCAGCGTTCTCAGCCAGCGTGAGGAAGCGCATTATGTGGCGCGCGGCCTGACGTTGAACATTCCCGAGGCAACAGGTCTTGTTGCCGATCTAGGCGGCGGCAGTCTTGAGGTTGTGGCGCTTGAGAACGGGCAGGCGCGTCATTCGACAAGTTTCAATTTTGGCCATCTGTCGATCGTCGAGGATGAGGAGATCGACCAGGCCCTTGCCGGTGAGGCCTGGCTGTCGGCGCGGCAGGGGACGCGCATTTACGGTGTCGGCGGGTCATTCCGCGCGCTTGGCCTCGCCTATATCGAACAGACAGGCTATCCGCTGCCGGTTCTGCATGGTCTGCGCATTCCGGGTGATGAGGCCGGCAATTTGCTGTCGGCCTTCTGTCGCGCCGATCCCGATCTGTCCGGCGTGCCGCTCGGCCGTCAGAAGACGATGCCGACGGCCGCAAGTATCATGCGTGCCCTGCTGCGCCGGAGCGCCGCCGAGTGGATTGTCATCAGCGGCACCAGTATCCGTGACGGGCTGATCGCCGACCGCGAGCTGGGGGCCGGTGACAGGGCGGATTTCCTGCTTGTCGTCTGTCAGGAAATTTCGCGGGCATCGCATCGGTTTCCCGGTGTGCCAGAGGCGTTGGTAGCGCTGCTGCGACCGCTTTTCAAACCGCGTGACGGGCAGTCTGTCGAGGAGGTGGCGCGCGACAGAAAGCGGTTCGACCGGCTTCTTGAGGCTGCCTGCTTCCTGTCCGACATGTGCTGGAACGAGCATGAGGATGTGCGCGGCGGTCTCGGCGCGCGGCGGGTTCTCGGCCTGCCGGTGAATTGTGTGTCGCACAAGGAACGGGTGTGGCTTGCTACCGCCATCTATCACCGCTATGTCGGGCGGAAGACCAACAAGTCGCGGCCGCCGGAGCTGTCGGTTCTGCTCAGCCGCCGCCGCCGTGCCGAAGCCACGGTGATCGGTCTCGGGCTGCGCTTTGCACTGACCTTCTCTGGCGGTGCCGCGCAGAATCTTGACCAGATCCGGCTTGCCAATGACGGCGCCACGCTGACGCTTCATGTTGGCGCCGGCTGTGCGGCGCTTGTTGACAATCATGCGAAGCGACGCCTTCAACAGCTGGCGCAGAGCGCGAGTCTCGAGGCCGAGATCATCTATGATTGACAGCATGCTCTGTGGCCATCCAGCTGACAGGGTGCTATGCTACAGCGGAGGGGACTGCAGACAAGCTGATCGCCGCCGTTGATCGCCACCGTTTATCGCCAATGGGACCATGACAAGCCTGAGATGAACGCCCCGAAAGACCAGATACCTGAAATGGATGCCGCCGCCGACAGCGGGCCTGTGATCGACCAGCCTCAGGTCGGAAAGGGCGCGCTTGCCGAGTTTGGCAGCATGCTTGATGACGGTCTGCTTGTCGTCAGCAAGGATGGCGCGGTGGTTTCGGCCAACAACGCCGCGGTGCAGTTTCTAGGTGAGGGGCTGGTCGGCCGGGAACTGACCGACATCATCCCCAGCCCGGGCGCTGCGGATATCGTCGCGGGACGCGGGCGCGAGCGCACCTTCGTCTTCGCCGCCGAAACAAGCGTCGCGATGGAGTTCAAGGTTCGCATCCGGCGGATGGATGATGGCCGGATCATCGTGATGCTTCTCGACATGACGCTCCAGCGTAATCTTGAGAAGGTGCGCCGCGATTTTGTGGCCAATGTAAGCCATGAGCTTCGCTCGCCACTGACAAGTCTGGCCGGTTTCATCGAGACAATCCTGCTCAACGACGTTCGGGACTGGCCGACGCAGCAGCGGTTCCTGAGGATCATGGAGGAAGAGGCCGGCCGGATGTCGCGCCTGATCGATGACCTGCTGTCACTGTCGCGAGTCGAGGTCGATGAACATATCATTCCCGATGAAACGGTGCCGCTTCTCGAGGTGGTGAAATCGGTGATCGCCAGTCTGGAGACGCGGGCGGCCCAGCGGGGCATGCAGATCCATCTGTCCGACACACGGCCGGCATCATCGGGGCGGCTGCAGATGTTCGGCTTTGCCGACGAGATCAACGAGGTCTTTCACAATCTGATCGAGAACGCCATCAAATATGGTTTTGACAACAGCGTGATCGAGGTTGATCTCGAGCTTGCCAGCCCGGAACGGGTCAAGATTGCGGTAACAAATCGCGGTGAGACAATCGCCGAGAAACACATCAACCGCCTGACCGAGCGTTTTTACCGCGTGGACAAGGCGCGCTCACGCAAGATCGGTGGCACCGGCCTTGGCCTTGCTATTGTCAAACATATCGTCAACCGGCATCGCGGCACGATGGAGATCAGCAGCACCGCCGATGGCCTGACACGTTTTGCCGTGACCCTGCCGGTGATGGCGCAGCCGTGATTGGCCACAACGCAGTCATGCGCGGTCACAAAAATGCAATATTGTCATGGCACAAGCTTGGTAGTCCGGCTTTCGGAAAGGGAAGGGAATAGATGGCCATCCGTATTCTCGTCGCCGATGACGAGCCGAACCAGCTTGAACTTCTGACCTTCAATCTGGTGCAGGCCGATTACGAGGTTATCCGCGCCGAGGATGGCCAGCAGGCTCTCGACATGATCGAGGAACACCGGCCCGATCTTGCCATCATCGACTGGATGATGCCGCAGATGTCGGGAATCGATGTCTGCCGCACGCTGCGCGCCCGCAGTGAGACAAAACATCTTCCCATCATCATTCTCAGCGCCCGTGGCGAGGAGGGGGACCGCACCCTGGGTCTCGATATCGGGGCTGATGATTACATTTCGAAGCCGTTTTCCCCGCGCGAGATGATCAGCCGCGTGCGCGCGCTGCTGCGCCGGGCGCATCCGGCGCTTGCCGATGATATCCTCGAATTCCACGATCTGCGCTTCAACCAGTCGACAATGGAGATCAGCCGCGCCGGTCATCTGGTGTCGCTTGGGCCCAAGGAAAGCCGGCTGCTGGCTATATTGATGGAACGCCCCGGACGCGTGTTCAGCCGGGCGCAGCTTCTCGATATGGTCTGGGGGCATGGTGTCTTTGTCGAGGAACGGACGGTCGACGTCCATATCTCGCGGCTTCGCAAGGCAATCAACAGCCCGATGAGCGATGTCGGCAAGGCAGCGAACCTGATCCATTCCGTCCGCGGCAGTGGCTACGCCCTTCGCACCCCCGCCGAAATGCACTGACGGCCAGGCCGCGTCTCCGTAAATCAAGGCCCAAATATTTGGCCTGAATATTTGGCCCGAATATTTGGCCCGAATCTCTGGTGCTGGATTACCGGCACTGAAAATGGCAGGATGCCGGTCACTCCAGAATTTCCACTATATGACCGGAAATCGTCATGCCGCCTTCCGATACCCCTGCCGATACCCCTGCCGATATCTCTGCCGATATCTCTGTGGACACCTCTGTTGGGGCCCATTTTGTGCCGCTTGAGGTGATCATGTCGGACCATGCTGGCAGCCTCGCCGCCTATATCGAGGCCACCGCAAGCCGTGACAATGTGATCACCATGCAGGTCGAGATGGAGGTGGCCGGGGTGACCGGCCGCAAATTCATGGTAGCTGTCGCCGTGACCTGGAGTTTCGACAGTGCCGAGGCGCTTCAGGATGCGGCGGTTGAGGAATGCCCCTCCGACCATGATTGTGTATTCGCATGGGTGCCGGCCGACCGGTTCGGGAGTGATGATTTTGGCATCTATATCGAGGATATCGGTGTCGGCGAGCAGCTTCAGAACGGGCTTGTCGCCGAGATCATCGAGCAGGCCGGTATCGAGACGGCGGTTGCTGCCGGCGCCGCGTCATGAGGCGCGGCCACGCTGCCCGGCGCAGCGTTTCGAGCAGTAACGCACATTCTCCCAGTCGCGTTCCCACTTCTTGCGCCAGGTAAAGGGCCTGCCGCAGGTCGCGCAAATCTTGCTGGGAAGATTTCCCTTTTGTAACCTCTTTGTCATGATCGCATCGTATCCGTTTGCCGGGCCGGGATTCAAGAGCAACGCTCATCCTTGTCTGGCCGAGGGAATGCCGGGCCCGGCTGGCTTCGGTACGAATCTGGCAAACCGGCGTCGGCAGGCGAGGCGTGGGTTGTGGCCTGAAAATTAGTAAAGCTGGATCGGGCAGCACCCGCGGGTCGCCCGGGGAGGGTATGTGTCATGGCGGTCGGTATTAATGGAATGGGACGCATCGGCAGGCTGGTCCTGCGCGCGGCCATGGGCGGCGCGCTGCGCGAGGACACCGATCCCAACCGGGATAACCGCCTTGAGATCGGCCATGTCAACGAGATTGCCGGCGGCGCCGGTACGACAGCGCATCTGTTGCAATTCGACAGTGTGCAGGGCCGCTGGCGCGCCGATATCAGCGCGGCTGGCGAGGGTTTGCTTGCCATTGATGGCAGAAAGGTCGGCTTCACTGATGCGGCCAGCCCGGGTGATGTGCCGTGGGGTGACCTAGGCTGCGACATTGTACTTGAATGCACCGGCAAATTTCGGACCGTCGAACAGTTGCAGCCCTATTTCGAACGCGGGGTCAAGCGCGTCATCGTGGCGGCACCGGTCAAGGATGCAAGCGTCCTGAATGTCGTCATGGGGGTGAATGACCATATGTATGACCGTGACATCCATCCGATTGTCACGGCGGCGTCCTGCACGACGAATTGCCTGGCACCGGTGGTCAAGGTGGTGCATGAGGCGATCGGCATCAGGCATGGCCAGATCACGACGATCCACGACCCGACCAACACCAACCTTGTCGTGGACGCGCCGCACAAGGATCTGCGCCGGGCGCGCGCGGCTTTGCTGTCGCTGCAGCCGACAACGACCGGCAGCGCCACCGCCATCGGCCTGATCTTTCCGGAACTTGTCGGCAAGCTGAACGGCCATGCCGTGCGGGCACCTGTGCTGAATGCCAGCCTCACCGACTGCGTGTTCGAACTGGACCGCCCGACGACGGAAGACGAGGTGAATGCGCTTTTTGCGGCAGCCTCGTCCGGGCCGCTGGCCGGCGTCCTTGGCATTGAACACCGGCCGCTGGTCTCGGTGGATTATGCGCAGGACTGTCGGAGCGCCATCATTGATGCGCCAAGCACGATGGTGACGGACGGGACGCTTTTGAAGGTCTATGCCTGGTATGATAATGAGATGGGATATTCATGCCGCATGGTCGATCTTGCGAACAGGTTGATCACCGAGGGTCTGTAATGACCATATGCTAGGGGCCATATGCTAGGGGCGTTATGCATCATTACCTCATCATCACGGGTTCATATTGGGGATTCACACTGACCGACGGGGCGTTGCGGATGCTCGTCCTGTTCCATTTTTTCCAGCTTGGCTATTCGCCCTTCACGCTGGCATTCCTGTTCCTGCTGTATGAGGCCGCCGGGATCCTGGCCAATCTGGGTGGTGGCTGGCTGGCATCCCGGTTCGGCATCCGCCGGATGCTCGGCTGCGGCCTCGGTCTGCAAATCGCGGGACTTCTGTTCCTGTCGGCACTGGACCCGGCATGGGGGGCGATGCTGTCGGTGACCTGGGTCGTGGCCGCGCAGGGGATCGCCGGTATTGCCAAGGACATCACCAAGACGGCGTCGAAATCCGCAATCAAGATCACCTCGGTGCATGGCAACAACCAGCTGTTCAGCTGGGTGGCATGGTTTACCGGATCCAAGAACGCCACCAAGGGGATCGGGTTTTTTGCTGGCGGCATGCTGCTGACAGGCGTTGGCTTCACGGTTGGCCTGTGGTTGCTGGCGGCCTTCCTGTCGGTGGTTCTGCTGGCCTGTATCACGGCGCTGCCGGCGGGGCTTGGCGTGTCATCATCTTCGAAATCGGTGCGGGAGCTGTTCAGCAAATCATCGGGGGTGAACATCCTTGCCGCCGCGCGGATATTCATGTTCGGGGCCCGCGATGTCTGGTTTGTTGTCGGCCTGCCCGTCTTTCTCTACGCCGCAGGCTGGGATTTCTGGGCGGTCGGCGGGTTTCTTGCCATCTGGACAATCGCCTATGGCGGGGTGCAGGCCCTCGCGCCATCCTTCGTGCCGCGCAGTCCGGACGGCCTTCACCGCGAGGTGCCGGCGGCGCGGGTATGGGCGCTGGTGCTGGCGCTGATCCCTGTCATTCTGTTTTTCGCGCTCCGCGGCGCAGACAGCCTTCCGGTCCAGCCGGCAACCATCGTCATCGCCAGCCTGCTGGTCTTCGGCGTTCCCTTCGCGGTGAATTCCTCATTGCATTCCTATCTCATTCTCGCCTATGCCGGTTCGAGGAAGGCGGCGGAGGATGTCGGTTTCTATTACGCCGCCAACGCGGCCGGCCGGTTGATCGGCACCCTGTTGTCGGGACTGCTTTATCAGCTCGGCGGGCTGGCGGGATGCATTGCCGGATCAGCCGTGATGCTGGTTGTCTGCATGCTGGTGACCTGTATGCTTCCGCGGTCGTTGGCGGACCCGACAGCGGCGCATAGTTGATCCGCCGGGGAGTTGTCATGAGCGTGCCATCGATATCCCGCCAGCTGGCGGCGGAGGCGGCCGGCACCATGCTGCTGCTGGCCACCGTCATCGGGTCCGGCATCATGGCCGAGCGGCTGGCCGGCGGCAATGCCGCGGTGGCGCTGCTTGGCAACACCATCCCGACCGGCGCCATCCTGTATGTGCTGATCACCATTTTCGGACCGGTCTCCGGGGCGCATTTCAATCCGGCGGTGACGCTGGCCTTTGCCCTGCGGCGGCAGATCACGGCGCAACGCGCCCTTCTGTTTATCGCGATGCAGGTTGCTGGCGGCCTGTGTGGGGCGATGCTGGCGCATCTGATGTTCGAGATGCCGGTTCTGCAGCTGTCGCAGAATATGCGCAGCGGCGGTGCGCAGTGGCTGTCCGAATTTGTTGCCACGCTGGGGCTGCTGACGGTGATCTTCGGCGGCCTGCGCTGGCGGCCCGACTCCGTGCCGATGCTTGTCGGACTCTATATCACGGCGGCCTACTGGTTCACCGCATCGACAAGCTTCGCCAATCCGGCGGTGACCATCGCGCGCTCCTTCACCGACAGTTTTTCCGGGATCATGCCGGCGCATGCGCCGGGTTTCATCGTGGCGCAGCTGGCGGCGGCCTGCATCGCGCCGGCGATCCTCGGCTGGATGTTCGCCGAGAGTGAATGAAAGACCCTGCAAACCGGCGACGTTGCGGATGACAAGCTGGCGGCCATTCTCTACTATCCGGCCGCAGATTGAGGCGCGACGTGACCCAGGACATGACCCACATGACCCATACATATGACAAACCCGCCATCGCGCGTTCGGTGGCGCGGATGCTTCTTGAAATCAAGGCGGTGCTGTTCCGCGCCGACGACCCGTTCACCCTGACCTCCGGCATGAAAAGCCCGGTCTATATCGACTGCCGCAAGATCATCGCCTTTCCGCGCATGCGCGCGCAGATGATGGATTATGGCCGCACCGTGATCATGAATGACATCGGCTATGAAAGCCTTGATGCCGTCGCCGGCGGCGAGACGGCCGGCATCCCCTTTGCCGCGTGGCTTGCCGAGCGCACCGCGCTGCCGATGCATTATGTCCGCAAGAAGCCAAAGGGGTTTGGCCGCGATGCCCGCATCGAAGGCGACATCCGGGATGGCCAGCGCGTGCTGCTTGTCGAGGATCTGACAACCGATGGCGGCAGCAAGCTGAGCTTTGTCGAGGCCATCCGCGAGGCTGGCGGCGAGGTGGGCCATACCTTCGTGATCTTCTATTACGACATCTTCAAGGACACGCCGGAAAAGCTGGCTGCCGAGGGTATCCAGCTTCACTATCTCTCGACCTGGTGGGATGTGCTGGCGGCAAGCCGTGAGGCCGGCAGTTTCGACGAGGCGACCCTGTCGCAGGTTGAAGCGTTCCTTCATGATCCGCGCGGCTGGTCAAAGGCGTATGGTGGCACCTGACATGCGGTTTACAGGGAATTGACCGGCGGGGTATCCTGTGGTCGGAAGATGAATATCGGGGCGTATAGGAGAGAGTTTCATGGTCATTGATTTTGACAGTTTCACACCGCTGGCCTCGCTTGTCGGGGGTGTGATGATCGGCGTGGCGGCGTTGCTGTTGATGCTGACGCAGGGCCGGGTGATGGGTGTCAGCGGCATCCTGGGCGGCATTTTGAGCAGTCTCATCGTCCCGTCCGATAAATCGGACGTCAGATGGCGGGTGTTGTTCGTCATCGGCGTGCTGGCGGGCCCGTTTCTGATCATGGCGCTGACCGGCGCGCCGGTGGAACGCGCCTCTGTGGCGTCGGGCTTCACTCTGCCGATCGCCGGTTTTCTTGTCGGTCTGGGAACCGCCCTAGGGGCGGGATGCACGTCGGGCCACGGCATCTGCGGTCTGGCGCGGCTGTCGGTGCGCTCGGCGGTGGCTGTCGGCATGTTCATGGCGACGGCGGTCATCACCGTCTATGTCGTCAGGCATATGGTCTGACGGAGGATGATCATGATACGCGCAATCTCATTGATCCTGATCGGCGCCCTGTTCGGCGCCGGACTTGCATTGTCCGGCATGCTGAACCCGGCCAAGGTGGCCGGCTTCCTCGATCTGTTCGGCGTCTGGGACCCGTCGCTTGCCTTCGTGATGGGCGGCGGCGTCATCGCCAATTTCATCGGGCACCGCATCGTGACCCGGCGCGCGGCGCCGGTCTTTGGTGACGGGTTTGCCATCCCGACACGCACTGATATCGACAGCCGGCTGCTTCTTGGCGCGGCCCTGTTCGGCGTTGGCTGGGGCCTTGCCGGCCTTTGCCCGGGGCCGGCCATCGCCTCAATCCTGATGGCGCCTGGCGAGGTCGCGCTGTTCGTGCTGATGATGCTGGCCGGACTTGCCGTGGGACGTATGCTGACGGGGGGGCCGGCGGCCCGTCCGGCACCGCAGAGCTAGACGGCATCGGGCTGCGGATGGCCCTTCACAGGCGGCGCCGGATGCCGCCCGCCGCATCACCGCGCCTTTCGTGACGCGGTGGCGGATATCCTGCATGTGAGATGGGCCTGCATGTGAGATGGGCCTGCATGTGAGATGGGATTGATTGCCGGCATGTAACCGGCCGGGGGAATGCTGGGATGACACGGGCAAACGATGAAAGGGCCGGCCGCCGGACGATTGTGCGCGGCGGTGCGATGCCGCCATCGGCCAGCCGCCCGGTGGTGCCGCCGCTGCATCCTTCGGTTGTCTATGCGGCGCCGTCCGCCGATGCGCTTGATGCCCAATATGAAGGCAGAGTTGCCGGCTATGCCTATGCCCGCGAGGGGCACCCCAATGCCGATATGCTGGCGGAAAAGATCGACTGGCTTGAGGGTGGCGCGGGCGGCCTCGTCACCGGCTCCGGCATGGCGGCGATCTCGGCGATGTTCCTTGGCCTGCTGTCGCATGGCGACCATGTGCTGGCCGGTGACCAGCTCTATGGGCGCACGTTGCGGATGCTGACGCAGGATCTGCCGCGCCTCGGCATCGAGGTCAGCTTTGCCGATGCCGGTGATGCCGATGCCATGGCGGCGGCGCAACGCCCGAACACGCGGATCATCCTTGTCGAGGCGGTATCCAACCCGACCCTGCGGGTGGCCGACATGCAGGGTATTGCCGATCTGGCCGCCAGATCAGAGGCACTGCTGGCCGTCGACAACACCTTCACCACACCGGCGATGTTTCGTCCGTTCGAACATGGCGCCGACATCGTGATCAATTCGATCACCAAGTTTCTGGCCGGCCATTCCGATGTGACGCTTGGCTATGTGACGGCGCGCGACGCCGATCACCGGCAGGCAATGCGCGACGCCGCGGTGACCTGGGGGCTGACGCCGAGCCCGTTTGATTGCTGGCTTGCCGACCGGGGTCTGCACAGTTTCGAGCTGCGGTTCGCCGCCGCCGAACGGACTGCCGGCACCATCGCCGGTCATCTTGCCGAACACCCCTCTGTCCGCCGGGTGCTGTATCCCGGGCGCGCCGATCACCCCGATCATGATCGTGCGCGCACACTGTTTGGCGGGCGTCATGGCAATATGGTCACGTTCGAGATCGATGGCGGCCGCGATGAGGTCAATGCGTTCATCGCCGCCGCCGCCGGGATTCCGTTTGCGCCGACGCTTGGCGACATCGGCAGCACGCTGTCGCATCCGGCATCCTCCTCGCATCGCGGGTTGAGTGCCGACGGCCGCGCCGCGCTTGGCATTGGCGAAGGGACGTTCCGCCTGTCGGTCGGCATCGAGCCGGTTGAGATGCTGATAGACGAACTGGACGCCGCGCTTGCGGCGGTAAAGGGCGAATAGAGAACATCCGCCGCCGCCCGCTCTGGCAAAGAATGGCGCGTTAGCGTGGAGTTGCCGTGTGCGTGAGTTTGACTATGTCATCATCGGGGGCGGGTCGGCCGGCTGTGTTCTAGCCGAACGGCTGACCGCCAGTGGCCACCATTCGGTGCTGCTTCTCGAAGCCGGACCGTCTGACCGGCGGCTCTGGGTGCGGGTGCCGATCGGCTATGGCATCCTGTTTCACCAGCGGGCGGTCAACTGGATGTACGACACCGACCCGGAGCCGCAGCTTGGCGGGCGCGAGGTTTACCATCCGCGTGGCAAGGTGCTTGGCGGGTCAAGCTCGATCAACGCGCTTGTCTATCATCGCGGCCAGGCCGGTGACTATGATGACTGGCAAGCCGCCGGCAATGATGGCTGGGGGTATGACCGGGTGGCGCCTGTCTTTGACCGTCTGGAATCGCCGCCGCCCGACACCCCCGATGCACCGTTTCTGTCGGTGACGGATGAAAGTGCCGATTTCCACGATCTGGGCGATGACTTCCTTGGCATCTGCGCTGAAGGCCAGCTTCCCGCCGACAGGGCCGCCAGGCGCGAAGGTGCTGGTGTCGGCCCCTATCTGACAACAACGCGCAATGGTATGCGATGCTCGAGCGCGGTTGCCTTTCTGTGGCCGGCGATGCGCCGTGCGAACCTGACCGTTGTGACCGGCGCGCATGTCGAGGTGATCGGTTTTGAAGGGCGGCGGGCGGTCAACGTCACCTACCGGCATCGCGGTGCCAGTCATACGGTGCGTGCCGGGCGGGAAATTCTGCTTGCCGCCGGGGCGGTCGGCTCGCCGCAGCTGCTGCAGGTCAGCGGCGTCGGTGATGCGGCGCATCTTCGCGAGCTTGGCATCGATGTGGTTCATGACCAGCCGCAGGTCGGCCGGCATCTGCAGGATCATTTCGGCATCAACTATATCTTCAAGGCGAACCGGAAGACGCTGAATGATGTGTTCGGGACCTGGCAAGGCCGGGTGATGTGCGGGCTGGACTATCTTCTCCGCCGGCGCGGGCCGCTGGCGCTCAGCGTCAACCAGTATGGCGGGCTGGTCAAAAGCAGCGGGTCGCTTGCCCGCCCCGACATGCAGATCTATCTGAACCCGCTCAGCTATCAGAGCTTTCACAAGGGGCGTCGCAAGCTGATGCGCCCTGATGCGTTTTCCGGCTTCATCATCGGCTTCAACAGCTGCCGGCCGAAAAGCGAGGGGACAGTCACCATCCGCAGCCCGCACGCCGCCGCCGCCCCGGCGATTCTTGCCAACTACCTGGATCATGAGGATGACCGGCGTGATGCCATTGCCATGGCGCGGGTGATCGAGCGGCTGCAGGACACGCCCAGCCTGAAGGCGATCCTTGCCGACAACCCGCTGACGCCGCTTGACCGGATGAATGATGACGAGGTCCTTGCCGATTTCAAGGAGCGTGGCGGCACCGTCTTTCACCTGTGTGGCACCTGCCGGATGGGACCTGACGCTGCGACCGCAGTCGTCGATTCAAGATTGCGCGTGCATGGCCTTGAGGGGCTGCGGGTGTGCGATGCCTCGGCCTTTCCGAACATCACCTCGGCAAACACCAACGCGCCGACAATGATGCTCGCCGACCGCGCCGCCGAGATGATCCTCGAGGACGCAAGATAGGCTGACGGTGGCCTCAGCAGGCCCCGATGAGCCCCATAAACAGC
>CBFHRT010000023.1:0-19398 GCA_965658285.1 Puniceispirillaceae bacterium (SeqCode)
GTCTATACCGGCACGCAGGACAGCCAGATCAGGCAGGTCGAGGCGCCCGTCGCCCATGCCGGCGAGAGCATTGTCGATATTGCCTTCTGCGGCATCTGCGGGTCCGACATGCATGCCTGGCATGGTCATGATGAACGCCGGGTGCCGCCGCTTGTCCTCGGCCATGAGGCTGTTGGCATTGTTCGCACGGGACCGCTTGCCGGCCGGAGGGTGGCGATCAACCCGCTGATCACCTGCCTTGACTGTGGGGCCTGCCGGGCCGGTGATATCCATCTGTGCGGCAAACGTGAATTGATCGGCATGCGCTATCCCGGGGCCTTTGCCGAACAGCTGCGCATTCCCGACCGCAACCTGACCGTGATCGACGATGGACTGTCCTTCGAGGCGGCGGCGCTTGCCGAGCCGACAGCGGTCGCGGTGCGGACGGTCGGGCTGGCCCGCCGCGCCGGTGCGGATGCCGGGTCACGGACGGTGATCCTTGGCGGCGGGGCGATCGGTCTTCTCTGCGCGCAGATCATGAAAGCCTGGGGGTTCGCGCCGCCGCGCATCGCCGAGATGAACAAGCTGCGGCGCGGGATGCTGGAATCACTCGGGTTAGGCAGTGCCTACGACCCGCGCGAGGACCAGCCCGGCGATGGCGAGGTCGATCTTGTGATCGATGCGGTCGGCATGGGGGCGACCCGCGCTGCCGCCTCGCGCATGGTGCGGCCCGGCGGCATCATCATCCATGTCGGGCTGCAGGATTCCGAGCCGGGGCTTGATACACGGCGGATTACCCTGCAGGAAATCGCCTTCATCGGCGCCTATTGCTATCGGGCGGATGATTTTGCCGAGGCATTGGCGCTGCTGACGTCAGGCAAGGTGACCGGCGCCGGCTGGACCGATGTCAGGCCGCTTGATGCAGGCGCTGAATCCTTTCAGGAGATTCATGATGGTCGCGCCGCGCCAAAGATCATCCTTGCCATGTCCTGACCTGCCAGAATTCTGAAAATATCATAATTTTCAGTTATTTGATGGTATATTGACGTGCCTGTCAGGATCTTGTCCTCAACAAGTAAACAATTGTTTACAGGTAGTCAATGTCATTTTGTAAATGATCGTTTACTGTGTTGGGTTGAAAAAAATAAACAGTTGTTTACAATTGCTCGATCACCTTGTCAGCAACAGGCCCCGGTACGGTACAGAACGCATGTCGGGACAGGATACAGCCGCATCATCATCGGCCGACCGCACCCGCGCCGCCATTCTGGCCGCCGCGCGCGACTGTTTCGCCGAAACCGGATATGACGGCACCGGACTTCGCACCATCGCGGCGCAGGCCGGGGCAAATGTGGCGCTGATCCAGCGGTATTTCGGCTCCAAGGAAGGCCTGTTTCTGGCGGCGATCCTGCCACGCCTTGATATCAGCCTGCTGCTCGACGGTCCTATGGATGAATTTGGCGCGCGTGCGGCCGCCATTCTGCGGATGAAGGTGGATCGCGGCTTCGACCCGATGATGGCGGTGCTGCGGGCGCTCGCCACGCCGTCACTCGCGCCGCCCCTCGCCGCCGCACTGTCGGACCAGGTCATCGCGCCGCTGGCGGCACGGCTTGGCGGGAATGAGCCGGAGATGCGTGCGGCGTTGATCCTTGCGCATCTTGCCGGCTACGAGATGCTGCTGCGGACATTGCAATTGTCTGATCTTGCCAAGGCGCCGGCAGCGACGCGCGAGATGGCGCTGGCGACGACGTTGCAGGATCTTGTCGACGGGATTTGACCAATGAATAGGGGTGATGCGGCATCCGGCCGCTGGACATCGGTGGCAGCTCTTCCCATCTGCGGCCCATGATCGATCAAACCCCACCTTGTGCGCTGACCAGCGATGACCATAAATCTCTTATGGCTGAGCTTGTTGCTCGGTCCGGCCTTGACCCGGACAGTGCCGCGCCGCGCCCGATGGCGGGTGGCCGTGCCGCCGCCGAGGTCGCGCTTGCCGCCATCGACCCGGTTGCCTACGGTGCCAGCCGCAACCATCTGGACGGCGCGGTGACGCGCCTGTCACCCTATCTTCGGCATGGGGTTCTCAGCCTCGACGAGGTGCGCAATCATGCGCTTGCCAGCGTGTCGGACCCGCGGCAGGCCGAAAAATTCATCCAGGAGCTGGCCTGGCGGGATTACTGGCAGCGTATCTACCTTGCCCATCCGGACCGGATCTGGAATGACGTCGAGGCCTACAAGACCGGGTTCGACGCAACCGAATATGACACCGAAATGCCGGCCGATATCGTCGAGGCGCGGACGGGCGTTGCCTGCATCGACCAGTTCATCACCATGCTCTATGAGACAGGCTATCTGCACAATCATGCCCGCATGTATCTGGCGGCCTATGTCGTGCATTGGCGGCGCGTGCGCTGGCAGGCTGGTGCGGCGTGGTTCCTTCGGCATCTGATCGACGCCGATCCGGCCAGCAACAATTTGTCCTGGCAATGGGTCGCCAGCACCTTCTCGAAAAAGCCCTATATTTTCAATCTCGACAATGTCGCGAAATATACCGGCCATGACATCAATACGCGGATGTCCGACAACCGGGTGCTTGCCTATTCCTATGAAAGGCTGAACGAATTGCTGTTCCCGAATCTGGGGGTGGCCCATGACTGACCTGATCTGGTTGCATGAAGGGGCGTTGCGGCGCACTCACCCGGTTTTTGCGATGGCCGGTAAGGGCGCGACGGCCCTGTTCATCTGGGATCGGGACAGGTTTGCGGCAGGCCATGTCGGCGCGCGACGCCAGCTTTTCATCTATGAAACGCTGATGGAGATGGAAGTCGATATCCATGAGGGCGATGCCGCCGGTCTGGTGCCGCGGCTGGTCGCGGCGCATGGCGCGGATCGGCTGCTGGTACCGGCAAGCCCCGACCCGGCGATCATGAGACAGCTTGCCGATATCAGGCGGGCGATGCCGGATGTGACCGTCGAGCCGGTTGAGGACACGGCCTTTGTCAGCCTTGCGAAGGAGCCTGATCTTGCAAGGTTCTTCCGCTACTGGAACAAGGTGCGGAAAACTGCGCTTCGCCCGCATGGGGTCTGAGGCAGGCTGCCGGCACCAGACCACATCCCCCGAAAGCAATTGATCCGCGCGGTTCCTTTCCGATAAGGTGGCGCCTCAGATGATCGTTGTTCCGGGATGTCCAGATGACTGATATTCTTGCCGAACTCGAGGCGAGGCGCGCCAAGGCCCGCCTCGGCGGAGGGCAGCACCGCATTGATACCCAGCATGGCAAGGGCAAGCTGACCGCGCGCGAGCGTATCATGCTGCTTCTGGATGATGCCTCATTCGAGGAATGGGACATGTTTGTCGAGCATCGCTGTCATGATTTCGGCATGGAGGAGATGAAGGTGCCCGGCGACGGGGTGGTGACAGGCTATGGCACCATCGGCGGCCGGCCGGTCTTCGTCTATTCGCAGGATTTCACCGTCCTTGGCGGGTCACTGTCCGAGACGCATGCCGCGAAGATCTGCAAGATCATGGACCAGGCGATCAAGACGGGCATTCCGCTGATCGGGCTGAATGATTCCGGCGGCGCGCGCATTCAGGAAGGTGTCGCCTCGCTTGGTGGTTATGCCGAGGTGTTTCAGCGCAATGTGCTGGCATCGGGCGTGGTGCCGCAGATCTCGCTGATCATGGGACCATGCGCCGGCGGCGCCGTCTATTCGCCGGCGATCACCGATTTCATTTTCATGGTCGAGGGGTCGAGCTACATGTTCGTCACCGGTCCCGATGTCGTGAAAACCGTCACGCATGAGGATCTGACGGCCGAGGAGCTTGGCGGCGCGAAGATGCACAGCCGTGTCTCGGGAGTCGCGCATGGCGCGTTCGAGAATGACGTGGAAATGCTGATGCAGACGCGCACGCTGATGTCCTTCCTGCCGCTTTCGAACCGTGAAGCGGCGCCGGTGATCCCCTGCCATGACCCGATCGACCGTCCCTCGGCGGTCCTTGACCAGATCATTCCGGCGAACGCGAACATGCCCTATGACATGCGGCAGGTGCTGTTGCAGATTGTCGATAATGGCGAGTTTTTTGAAATCCACAAAAATTACGCTGCCAATATCATCTGCGGTTTTGGCCGCATAGACGGCAAGACGGTTGGCATCGTCGGCAATCAGCCGATGGTGCTTGCCGGCTGCCTTGATATCAACGCCTCGCGCAAGGCGGCGCGCTTCGTGCGCTTCTGCGATGCCTTCAACATCCCGCTCGTCACGCTTGTCGACGTACCGGGATTCATGCCGGGTCTGGCGCAGGAAACAGGCGGCATCATCTCGAACGGCGCCAAGCTGCTGTTCGCCTATGCCGAGGCGACGGTGCCGAAGGTCACGCTGATCACCCGCAAGGCCTATGGCGGCGCCTATGACGTGATGGCCTCGAAACATCTTCGCGGGGATGTGAACTATGCCTGGCCAAGCGCCGAGATCGCGGTTATGGGACCGGAAGGCGCGGCGCGGATCATTTTCCGCGAGGACGCCAAGGACCCTGAGAAGCTGGCCGCCAAGACCGACGATTATCGCGAGAAATTCGCCAACCCGTTTGTCGCTGCCGGGCGCGGTTATCTCGACGACATCATCATGCCGCGAAATTCCCGCCGCCGTATCGCGCGGGCGCTGGCCATGCTGGCTGACAAGCAGCTGGAAAACCCGGCCCGCAAGCATGACAATCTTCCCCTCTGATCCGCAGACCGACGCCGGGACCCGATACCATGTTCGATAAGATCCTGATTGCCAATCGTGGCGAAATCGCCTGCCGGATCATGCGCACGGCAAAACGCATGGGCATTGCCACCGTCGCCGTCTATTCCGATGCCGATGCCGGCACCCCGCATGTGACGATGGCCGACGAGGCGGTCCATATCGGGGGCGCTGCCTCCGCTGACAGCTATCTCCGCGCCGACAGGATCATCGAGGCGGCGCAACAGACCGGGGCTCAGGCGATCCATCCCGGCTTTGGTTTCCTGTCCGAAAATGCCGGCTTCGTGGCCGCGGTTGAGGCGGCGGGGATCGCCTTTATCGGGCCGGCACAGAAGGCCATAGCGGTGATGGGCGACAAGATCGAATCAAAGGCGCTGGCACAATCGGCTGGCGTGTCGATCGTTCCCGGCACACCGGGCGCGGTCGAGGATGTCGACACTGCCCTCAAGGCCGCGGCCGAAATTGGCTATCCGGTGATGGTCAAGGCATCGGCGGGCGGCGGCGGCAAGGGCATGCGCGTCATCGAGGGCGCCGATGACCTGCCGGATGGCATGCGCGCGGCGATGAGCGAGGCGCAGACGGCCTTTGGCGATTCGCGTGTGTTCATCGAGAAATTCGTTGTCCAGCCGCGGCATATCGAGATCCAGCTTCTGGCCGACCAGCATGGCAATATTGTCTATGTCGGCGAGCGCGAATGTTCGATCCAGCGCCGGCACCAGAAGGTCATCGAGGAGGCGCCAAGCCCCTTCATCTCGCCGGAGACCCGCGCCGCGATGGGACAGCAGGCGGTTGATCTTGCGCGTGCCGTCGATTACCGCTCGGCCGGCACGGTGGAGTTCATCGTCGGTGCCGATCAGGATTTCTATTTCCTTGAGATGAATACGCGTCTTCAGGTCGAACACCCGGTGACCGAAATGGTCTATGGGCTCGATCTTGTCGAACAGATGATCCGGGTTGCCGCCGGCGAAAAACTGACGATTGCGCAGAATGATATCGTGGCCGATGGCTGGGCCATCGAGGCGCGTGTCTATGCCGAGGATCCGGCCCGCGGCTTCCTGCCCTCCATCGGCCAGTTGATCCGCTATCGCGAACCGCAGGGCGACAGCGTCCGCGTCGATTCCGGCGTCGAGGAAGGCGGCGAGATTTCGATGTATTACGACCCGATGATCGCCAAGCTGGTGGCGCACGCGCCGACCCGCGACGCCGCCATCACCAGACTTCATCTGGCGCTTGATCATTACGAGATTGACGGCATCGCCAGCAACCGGCAGTTCCTTGCCGCGGTGCTGGAGAATGACGCCTTCAGGAGCGGCGATCTGACAACCGGTTTCATCGCCACCGAATTCGACGGTGACTTCATGGCCGGGCCGCCCGACGATGTGACGGCACCCGGCCTGACGGGGCTTGGCGTGGCGATTGCCGCGCTGCAGGATGAGGACCGGCATTTTGCGACGCCGGGCCGTGAATTTGTCGTCATCGACCAGACGGGTCGCCGGATGATGGTCGAGGTCGTCAAGCTGACCAACATCGCCGCCAAGCTTGTCGTCGATGGCAAGACGATTGTCGTATCGGGGCGCATCCGCAGCCCGGTGCATCTGTTCGATGGCACCATCAACGAAGACCCCGTGGCCGTGCAGATCCGGCAGTCGGGCCATCGGATCACTTTGACGCGCGGCGCGTCAAGGCTGGCGCTGACGGTGCTGCCGGCCCGCTTTGCGCCGATGCTTGACCATATGCCGGCACCGGATGAGGGCGCCGGGGCCGACGAGATCACGGCGCCGATGCCGGGTCAGATCACCAAACTTCTGGTGACTGTCGGTGATGAAATCCGCAAAGGTCAGGATGTCGCCATTATCGAGGCGATGAAGATGGAGAATGTCCTGTCATCAGAGGCCGCCGGCACGGTGCGATCGATTGAAGTCGGTATTGGTGACAATCTGAATGTCGATGATCTGATCATGACGCTCGACCTTGCCGGGGATGACGTCTAGACGGCGGCATCCTCGCGGATCATCTGCGCGGCCTTCTCGGCAATCATGATCGTCGGCGCGTTGGTGTTGCCGGAAACAAGCGCCGGCATGATCGAGGCATCGACAACCCGCAGCCCCGCAACCCCATGAACGCACAGCCGCGGATCGACAACATCGCCGCGCGCCGGGTCCGGGCCCATGCGGCAGGTCGATACCGGGTGATACAGCGTCACGCCGGTGGCCCGCGCATAGGCAAGAAGATCGGCGTCATCCGCCATCCCGGGGCCGGGTTTCATTTCATGATCGACATGCGGTTCCATGACGTCGCTTTCCATGATCTGGCGGGCAATCCGCATGCCGGCGACATGCACCCGGCAATCCTCCTCGGTGGCCAGATAGTTGGGCCGGATCAGTGGCGCCGCCAGCGGATCGGCACTGGCGATATGAACGCTGCCACGGCTTTCGGGGCGTAGCTGGCAGGGGCCGAAGGTCACCCCCGGAAAGCTGTCGAACTGGCGTTTCTCGGGATTGGCAAAGCTGGCATGCGCGATGTGGTACTGGATGTCCGGGCCGGCGAGACCATCACGGCTGCGCACAAAGCCGGCCAGCATGCCGGCCGGCATCGACAGCATGCCGCGGCGGGTCAGACCGTATTTCGCGATTTCCAGCGCCAGCCCGAACCCGTGCGCGCGCTTGTTCAGCGAAATATCGCTCTTCAGCCGCCAGGACAGGCGCGAGATGTAGTGATCCGTCAGGTTCGCGCCAACGCCGGCAAGCGCGCGGCGCGTGTTGATGCCATGCCCGGCAAGCTGGTCCGGATCACCAATGCCGGACAGCTCGAGAATCTGTGGTGACTGGATGGCGCCTGCGCTGAGGATCACCTCGCGGCGCGCCGTTATGGTGATGCCGCGGTCTGCCCGCCGGCACTTCACACCCGTTACGCGCTGGTTTGTCGCCTCATCATCGGCAAAGACAAGCCCGGTGGCATGCGCGCCGGTCATCACCCGCAAATTCGGACGCCGCCGTGCCGGGTCCAGATAGGCCTTCTTGGCCGAGAACCGAAGCCCGTTCTTCTGCGTGACCTGAAAATAACCAAACCCGTCCTGGCTGGCGCCGTTATAGTCGCGGTTATGCGCATAGCCACAGGACTGCGCCGCCTCGATCAACAGATCGAGTGCCTCGTACCGGGTCCGCAGTGCGGCGACGTTGAGCGGCCCGCCGCGGGCATGGAATTCATCCGACTCGCCGGCAAATTCGCAATGTTCGGCCCGCCGGAAGAAGGGCAGCACATCGGCATATCCCCATCCCGGATTGCCGCGCTGCGCCCAGCCATCATAGTCGGCGGCCTGCCCGCGCACATAGAGCATGGCGTTGATCGCCGAGGAGCCGCCGAGAACCTTGCCGCGTGGTTGTTTGATTCTGCGGTTGTCAGATCCCGGTTCCGGTTCGGTCTCGAACATCCAGTTGATCGCCGGATTGACCATCGTCTTGATATAGCCCGCCGGTATATGGATCAGCGGGTTGCGGTCCTCACCGCCGGCCTCGAGAAGCACCACTGTATGCGCCGGATCCTCACTCAGGCGCGCGGCCAGCACACAGCCCGCCGACCCGCCCCCGACGATCACATAATCCGCTACAAAATCACTTCCCGACATGGCGTGATGGTGCCGCGTTTGGCAGGGCGCGGCAACCGCAAAACGGCCATGTGCCGGGCGCCGGCGCTTCGGCATGACATGTGGTGAATTAGCGCGTAGTCTCGGCCGGCATTTCGAAGTGGAGCCGACCGTCATTTCCATGGATATCCTGCTTGTCTGCCTCATTGCCGCGGGTCTCTGCGGCGGGTTTGTGAATGGTCTTGCCGGTTTCGGCACGTCGCTATTCGCGCTGGGATGGCTGCTGCAGGTGATGCCGCCGCGCGAGGCTGTGGCCATCGCGCTGGCCTGCTCCGTCTTCACCGGCGTGCCGGGTGTCTGGCAGGTTCGCCGCAGCATCGATGTGCGCCGCCTTGCCGTGTTTCTGGTGCCGGCTTTGTTCGGTCTGCCGCTGGGGCTGTTCGCGCTGGAGCTGATCAACGCACGCCTCCTGTCGCTTTTTGTCGGCACGATGCTGCTTGTCTATGGGGGCTATTTCGCCTTTCGCCGCAACCTGCCATCCATCACCGGACGATGGCTGGCGCTGGAGGCCGGCCTTGGATTTCTCGGCGGCATTCTGGGCGCGATGGCAGGCCTGTCCGGTGCCCTGCCATCCATGTGGCTGGCGATGCGGCCCTGGCCGAAGGGACAGCAGCGCGGCATCCTCCAGCTTTTCAACATGGTGATCCTGACGCTGGCGACAGGTCTGCTGGCACTTGATGGCGGCTTTGGCGGTCAGGTCATGTACAATCTGGCTCTGACGCTGCCGGCAAGCGCGGTCGGGGCAGCGCTGGGATTATGGCTGTTCACGAAATTGACCGATCTTGGCTATCGGCGGCTGCTGATTGCGTTGATGCTGCTCTCGGGATTGTCACTTCTGCTGCGCACCCTCATCGCATAGGTTGGCAGGCGATCCTTGATTGATAGGCGGACATGATGAGGGATGCCATGAGGGATGATCTGATGTCGCCCGACGGGCGGCCGCGCTGTTTTGGCAACCGCGCCGGACAGGGGGAGCTGGCCCATTATCACGACACCGAATGGGGCGTGCCGGTTCGCGACGACCGGCATCTGTTCGAAATGCTGACGCTGGAAGGCGCGCAGGCCGGCCTCAGCTGGGAGGTGGTGCTTCGCAAACGCGCTGGCTACAGGCGGGCCTTCCACGATTTCGATATCGAACGGGTCGCGGCGATGACGGATGACGCGCTGGAAGCGTTGCGTGATGATCCGGGCATTGTTCGCAACCGTCTGAAGATCTTCAGCACAAGGTCCAACGCCGCCGCCATTCTGGCCATCCGGCGCGAGGCGGGAAGTTTTGCCAGCTATCTGTGGTCCTTTGTCGATGACCGCCCGGTGATCAATGATTTTGCGGTGATGGGCGAAGTGCCGGCCTCAACGCCGCTCAGTGACCGCCTGTCACGCGATCTGAAGGCGCGCGGATTCAAATTTGTCGGGACGACAATCATCTATGCCTTCATGCAGGGCATTGGCATGGTCAATGATCATGTTGCCGGCTGCTGGTGCCACGACCAGCCGGCGCGCCGCGCTCAGAGAATGCCGTAGGTACGGTCGCGCAAATGCTGCGTGACAGCCTTGCGGTTGCCGAGGGACTTTAGATCATCGGCATGGATCGGCCGCCGCATCGTCAGCGATACGGTGGTGCCCATCAGCTTGCAGATTTCCCGGAACATCAGCGAATAGGCCAGCGTCAGGCTGACCTTACGCGCCGCCTGGAACAGCAGCGAATTCTGGCCGTCGAACAGGAATGGCACGGTTACCGTGTCCGGCTGCATCGCCAGCTTGGCGGCAAAGGTCTTCCATTCCTTGTCATAGGCGTCGCCGACCAGCTTTGGCGCCAGAGAGATCGCACCGGCCGGGAAAATGATCACCGCACCGCCATCGCGCAGATATTCGGCGGCCTGCTGGCGGGTTTCGATATTGGTCGCCAGCGCGGCCTCGGTCTCGTCGAAATCAATCGGCAGGATCTTGTCCATTGTCGCTGGCGCCTGGCGCAGCACCCGGTGGGTGATGATTTTGTAATCTGCCCGCACCTCGGCCATCAGCGCGCACAGCACCAACCCGTCAATGACGCCGTAGGGGTGGTTGGCCACAACAAGTGTCGGCCCGCTTCGCGGGATCATTGCACCTGTCTCACGCCGCAGGTCGATATTGATGCTCAGCCGTTTCAGGGCATCCGCCCAGAAGCTGGCATAGGGCCGGGCCTCATCGACATAGTCGAAATATAGCTGGCGTATTTTCGGCTGCCCGCTGAACCGCTCTATCGACCTGATCAGGGTGTTGGAAAGGGGCCCCATCTCGCCATCTGCGAAGCTGAAAATAGGATGTGCGGTTGGTGAACTTTGCATTCCCGTTATCCGGTTGCCCTGTTAGCCGACATTTTCAAACCCCCGACGCTATCACCCATACACGACAAATTTGTGACAAGATATTGATTTCATCGACACAGATTCCACATACCATCGCCGCAAAGTGTCACCAAGACGATTCAGCTTAACCATACAAGATGTCGGCCGGTCAGTGAGGATGAATTTGGCGGGTTGCCGCGCCGCGCCGCGTGGATGACGCCGTATCACCGCAGGAAGCCTGTAAATTGGTGCCTTGAGAGAGATGTTTGCGTAAACTCCGGCTCAGCGTCACGACAACATCGTTTTCTGATAAAATTCAGTAAAATATTGAATTATATGTATTAAAATTAATTTTTCCTAAAATAGAACTGTAATCTTGCTGAAACAGTAAAACTGTTTTTCATTCCATAAATATATGAATTTGTTCGATAAAAACTCGATATCTTGCCGATGCCCCGAAATGGGCCGGTTAGCAATTGCACTGTGCCAGTTCGTCTCAATAATCTGTGGGGGTTACGGGTGGGTCATATTGTCGCGAATGCGACCTGATTCGTCCGTGCCTTTTCGTTAACGGAGGTACAAAATGAAACTCTTCTCGGGTAAGGCCACGAAAACGGCGCTGATCGCAGCGGCGTTGGCCATCACACCCACAGTTGCGTTTGCTGCAGGTGAAAACCTGGCGAGTGACGACTTTGTCGGCATCTCGTTCTGGTTGATCTCGATGGCGCTGGTTGCTTCAACCGCGTTCTTCTTCATCGAGACGCAGCGTGTTGAAGGTAAGTGGAAGACGTCGCTTACCGTGTCCGGTCTCGTGACCCTGGTCGCAGCCGTACACTATTTCTACATGCGTGACGTGTGGATCGCTACCGGTGAAACGCCGACAGTGTATCGTTACATTGACTGGCTGATCACTGTGCCGCTTCTCATGATCGAGTTCTATCTGATCCTGCGCGCCATCGCGAATGTCTCTTCGGGCATTTTCTGGCGTCTGACGATCGGTACTCTGATCATGCTGATCGGCGGTTATGCTGGTGAAGCAGGCTACATGAATGTGTGGCTCGGTTTCGTCATCGGTATGGTCGGCTGGTTCTACATCCTGTACGAAATCTTCGCTGGTGAAGCCGGCAAGCTTTCGGCAGAGCAGGCACCAGAGTCGGTCAAGTCGGCATTCTCCACCATGCGTTGGATCGTAACCATTGGCTGGGCAATCTACCCGCTCGGCTATTTCTACGGTTACCTTGCAACCGGTGATCCGGCCAGCTCGGCAGATTCGCTCAACGTGATCTACAACCTTGCAGACGTGCTGAACAAAATTGCGTTCGGCGTGATCATCTGGAACGTTGCTGTCACCGAGTCCGAAGCAAAAGCCTAATATACCCAATTGTTAGGGGCAGTGCCTGGCGCTGCCCCTTTCACCCAAAGATTTGACAATTTATCGCTCTCTTCTCGTGGAACCAGCTAAAGACGGCACATATGACTGACCTGTCCACCCCAGTGAACGAGATTTTCTCCGACTCCGGTACGGGCATCCCGGTTTCGCAGTCCATTTCGGAAATCATCCATGAGTTCATTATCGAGCGCATGCCGCAACCCGGCCAGCCGCTGGCCGATGCGGCGCTTCACCATTTCGCCGCGCCTGGCAAGATGCTGCGCGCCAAGATGGCACTGCGGGCCGCTGATTTCCTGAAAGTCGACCGGCCGGCGGCACTGCACTGGGCAGCGGCGATCGAGGTGCTTCACAACGCTTCGCTGATCCATGATGACATCTGCGACGGTGACAGGCTGCGCCGCGGCCGGCTGGCCGTCTGGTCGGTTTATGGGCGTGATGTCGCGCTGACGCTTGGCGACTGGCTTGTCGCTCTGTCATTCGAGCTTGCCGCCGAGGCAGCGCAGCGTTCGCAGACACCGATGCTGGTGAAAATCCTGGCAACGCACATGAAGACGACAACAATCGGCGAGGCACGTGAATTCGACGTCCGGCCGGTCAAGGACTGGGATCATTATCTTCAGGGAGCTGGCGACAAGACCGCGCCGCTGCTGACAGCCCCGCTTGAGGGTGTCGCGGCGATGGCGCTTCATGGCGGTGCGGCTTCGACCATCGGCGATTGCTTCCGCGCCCTTGGGAACGCCTATCAGATTGCCAACGACATCCTCAACTTTTCCGGCGGTGACGGTGCCAATACCTGTGGCTCGGATCTTGGGCGGCGCGCCCCGAATGGTGTTGTTGTGCTGTTTCGCCAGTCACTTGATGCCGCGGCGAAGGCCGATTTCGACAGCTGGTACGCCAGCGGCTCTTCCGACGGTCTCGAGCGCTGGGTCGATGAATTACGGCGCTCGCCGGCGCTTGGCGAGGCGGCCCGCCGCATGGACAGTCTTCTTGAGGATGCCACCTCCTACGCTGATCGACTTCCGGCCGAACTCGTTGCCGTGATCACGCCTATACAACAGCTTCTCCAGCAGGTATGTCTGAAGTCAGTAGCCTCGCTGAACAAAGGCTGAAACGGCACCTATGACACCGGCCCCCAAGGCGCAACCCTCCTCTGCGGATACATCCGCACCCAAAAACGATGTCCCCAAGAATGATGTTCTTGTGATTGGCGCCGGTTTCGGCGGTATCGCGGCGGCGCTGCGGATGCGTGCGCGTGGCTACAGCGTGACACTTGTCGACAGGCTGCAGGCCATTGGCGGGCGGGCACAGGTGTTCGAGCGCGGCGGCTTTCGCCATGACGCCGGCCCGACAGTGATCACCGCGCCCTTTCTGTTCGATGAGCTGTTCGAGCTGTTTGGCGAATCCCGCGAGGATCATCTCGATTTCCGGCCGCTCGACCCCTGGTACCGGTTTCACTTCCATGATGGCCAGCAATTCGATTACCGCGCCACCGTCGAGGACACCAACCGTGAGATCGAACGTTTCTCGCCAGCCGACGTGAAAGGCTATGCCGGCCTTCTTGAGACGTCGCGGCGGATCTTCGCCATCGGTTTCGAAAAGCTTGCCGACCGGCCCTTCACCCGTTTCACCTCGATGATGGCCCAGGTGCCGGCCCTGCTGCGGCTTCGCAGCTACCGCACGGTGGCCGGACTTGTGAACAGCCATATCCGGCACCCGCTGTTGCGGCAGGCCTTTTCAATCCACCCCCTGCTTGTTGGCGGCAACCCGTTCACGACAACCTCGATCTATGCGCTGATCCACTATCTTGAGCGGCGCTGGGGCGTTTTCTTCTGCATGGGCGGGACTGGCCGGCTTGTCGAACAGCTCCACCGCCTGCTGGAACGCGCCGGTGTAACCGTTGAGCTGGGCGTCGATATCGAACGGATCACCATGCAAGGGGGGCTTGCCACCGGCGCCACCTCGACCGACGGGCGACACTTCCTTGCCGACCGGGTGATCTGCAACGGTGATCCGCCAACCATCTATCAGCAGATGCTGCCGGACGAGACGCGCTCGAAGCGCGCCCTGCCGGAAAGCGTCACGCAATATTCGATGGGACTCTATGTGTTGTTCTTCGGGACAAAGCGCACTTATGAGAATGTGGCGCATCACACCATCTGGATGGGGCCGCGTTATCGCGAACTGCTTGCCGATATTTTCGATCGCAAGATTCTGGCGGATGATTTCTCGCTCTATCTTCACCGCCCGACAGCGACCGATTCCAGCTTTGCCCCGGAGGGATGCGACAGTTTCTATGTCCTCTGCCCGGTGCCCAACCTTCTTGGTGATGTCGACTGGTCGCAAGAGGGGCCGATGCTTCGCGACCGCATTGTCGAGGCGCTGGAGCGCACCATAATGCCCGGCCTGTCGGATGTGATTTCAGATGATTTCTGGATGACGCCTGAGGATTTCAAGAATGATTACAGATCGATGCACGGGGCCGGGTTCTCCATCGCACCGATCTTCATCCAGTCCGCCTGGTTCCGCTATCACAACCGCGACCCGCATATTCCCAACCTGTATTTTGCCGCCGCCGGTGCGCATCCAGGTGCGGGGATGCCAGGCGTGCTGTGTTCTGCTAAGGTTGTCGAACGACTGATCGAGGAAGAGGAGCAGGCGGCCGCCAGCCAGCAGTTGGCACAGCCGGCCTGACGGCGGGAGCCGGCACCGATGTCGAATGAAAGCCTGACATCCGAGGAATCGCTTGCTGCCAACGGCAAGAGCTTTCACTGGGCGCGCCGGTTTCTGGGCGCGCGCATGGGACATGATGCGGCCCGCCTCTATGCGTTCTGCCGGCTTCTTGATGACATGGCCGACGGCGATATCGAGAATGGCCCGGCCCGGCTGCGGCTGATCCGTGATGATCTTGCCGCCGGCCGGACAGGTGACGATCCGGCGCTGCAGGCCTTTCTTCCTCTGATGGCGGAGAAACGGTTCCCGGCCGAGGTCCTTATTGCCCTCATTGACGGACTGCTTGAGGATCAGGCCGAGGTGGTGGCGCTTGCCGACGAGGCGGCGCTGCTGCGCTATGCCTACAGGGTTGCGGGGACGGTTGGCCTTTTGATGTGCCATGTCCTCGATTGTCACGCCCCGGCGGCCCGCGCGCACGCCATCGACCTCGGGATCGCCATGCAACTGACCAACATCGCACGTGATGTGCGCGAGGATGCGGGGATGAACCGGCGCTATATCCCTGGCGACTGGGTTGGCGGCGCGTCCCCTGCCGATATCCTGGCAGCTTCACGGGCGTCGGCGGCGCCTGTTCCCGGCGGCGTTCATAATCACGGCGGCGTTCACAATGATGTCACGGCGGCGGTGGCGCGGCTTCTCGACATGGCCGAGGCGTTTTATGCCAGCGGCGCGCAGGGCTATCGCTATCTGCCATTTCGGGCGCATCTCTCGATTGCTGTCGCGGCGCGGGTCTATCGCCAGATCGGGGTGCAGCTTCGCGCTGCCAATTGTGCCTGGCATGACGGCAGGCAGGTGACAGGCAAGGTTACGAAACTGCGCTGTTCTGTGGTGGCCCTGGCAAGCCTCGGCACCCGGTTTGGCGCGGCAGAGGGGTCGCATGACCGGCGGCTTCATCTGGCGTTGCGGGGGCTGCCCTATGTTGCCTGACGGTGCAAGAGAGGCCCAAGCACAGTCTCACAAAAAGAAACCTGTCCGCATCCTCGGGGATGGCTGTGCCGCGCTGTCACTGGCGGCGCGTGCCGGTGAACTTCCCGGGCATGACATCACGCTGGTAAGGCCATCAGGGGCGCCTGCCCCGGCTGAACATATCTGGGGATTCTGGGGCGGTGCGGGCCTCGAGACGGCCACCAAACTGGCACGCACATCCTGGAATCGCTGGGCCATCACAACCGAGACTGACAGGGCTGTGATGACATCATCGGAGCGGCCCTATTTCGCGCTGCGGCGCAGTGACTGGACGTCGCATTGCCGTGCTGCCGCACAGGCTGGCGGCGTCACCACGGAAACCGAAACAGTCAGCAATGATGACATGCCGGTCGATATGGCCGCGATCCAGCAATTTGACAGCCGCCCCCCGCCGGTGCCGCGCGGCATGATGCTGCAGCATTTCATCGGTCTTGAGGTGCGGGCGCCAGCGCCGGTCTTCGATCCGGATACAGCGACCCTGATGGATTTTCGGGTCGATCAATCACGCGGCATGCATTTCATCTATCTGCTGCCCTTCTCACCGACCGAGGCGCTGGTCGAATCAACCTTGTTCTCGCCGGAAACGCTTGATGAGGAATTCTATCTGGCGGCTGTCGATGATTATCTGGATCGTCATTGCGGACTTGCCGATTTTGAGATCCTGCGCCGCGAGCGCGGCGTTATCCCGCTTGGCAGGCTGGCGCGGCGAGACCCGGCGATCCCGGGAATTGGCGGCAATGGCGGGGCCATCAGGCCTTCGAGTGGCTATGCCTTCATCTTCATCCAGCGGCAGATCGACAGGGCCATTATGGCGGCACGGGCAACCGGCAACCTTGCCGTGACCTCGCCGCATCAGAGCATCGACCTTGCGATGGATGCGGTACTTCTGACGGTGCTTCGCCACTGGCCGGAGCAGGCGCCGGATTTGTTTCTGCGCATGGGGAAGGCATTGTCGGGCGACGAGTTCGCGCGCTTCCTCAATGGTGAGGCCGATTGGGCGCTGCGCCTGAAGGTGGTCATGGCGATGCCGAAACTTCCTTTCCTTCGCGGCGTCCTGAGGCTCGTCGCCGGCGGCGGCCAGCCAAAATATGCGGGGGCGGCGTGATGGAGATCATGGCCGGGATCATGGTGATGGCGCCGCTCGACCTTGTGGCGCTTGCCGCGGTGGTGCTGATCGGTTTGCCGCATGGGGCGCTTGATGGGGCCATAGCCATACATCTCGGCTTTTCCCGCAGCCTATTGTTTTTCATAAGGTTTATTCTTCTCTATATCCTCATGGCAGGGGTGGTGATCGCTGCCTGGATTTTTGCGCCGGCACCATGCCTTCTTGGCTTTCTTGTCATCAGCATGGTTCACTTCGGGGCCGGTGACGCGCGCCACGGCACCGGCTGGGTGCGCGGCGCCGAGGTGCTGGCGCATGGCGGGCTTGTCGTTGCCGGCATCAGCCAGATGCACCGTCCGGAGGTTGATGTCATCTTTGCCTATCTGACCGGCGGCGATACAACCCTTGTCTGGCAGGGGCTTGATATGCTGACGGTGATTGTCGGGGCGTCGCTTGTCATCTGCCTTGGTCAGGCATTGTGGTATCGGCGCTGGCGCGGCACGGCGCTGGAACTTGGCGCGCTGGCGGTGCTGTTCGCGTTGACGCCGCCACTTGTCGGGTTCGCGGTCTATTTCTGCTGCGTGCATTCGGCGCGGCATGTCACCAGCATCCTGTCCAGCCTTCGCCAGCACATGTCTGCCTCGGCGATGGCAATGCAGGCGCTGATCTTCACGGTCGCAAGCTGGCTTGCCGGCGCGGCGGCGATCTGGTGGTTTGCCGACATGGCTGATCCGCAGCCGGTCATTCTGCGCGTTGTCTTCATCGGTCTGGCGGCACTGACGGTCCCGCACATGATCCTTGTTGACGGGTTCTATCGCCGCACCACGCGCACTCTGAAACGTCAATTCATGGGCCGGTGACAATCAATGATGGATGATGTGAACGGTCCTGATGAGAATGGCCCTGATGAGAATGGTGCCGATTCTGGGGCAAGCGAGCGCAAGGACGCGCATCTGGCGCTTGCCGCCAGCGATCTTGCGATGTCCGGCATCGATGCCGGCTTTGACCGGGTCAGGCTCGATCATTGTGCGCTTCCCGAATGCGACCTTGCCGCCATCGACATTGCCACCAGTTGCCTTGGCAGGCCGGTCAGCGCGCCGCTGTTCATCGGGTCGATGACGGGCGGCACGACGCATGCGGATGCCATCAATCTGGCGCTTGCCGAAATTGCCGAGGCGTCAGGCATCGCGCTGGCTGTCGGCTCGCAGCGGGCCAGTCTTGAGACGGGACGATCACAGGCCGCCATGCGCGAACGCGCGCCGTCGGTGCCGCTGATCGGCAATCTTGGCGGTGTCCAGCTGGCGATGCCGGGCGGCATTGACCTTGCGAAACATGCTGTCGGCGATCTACAGGCCGACGCCCTTTTCATCCATCTGAACCCGCTTCAGGAAGCGGCGCAGCCCGAGGGTCAGACAGACTGGCGTCATGTGCTGGCTTCGATCGAGACTGCCGTGGTCGAGCTTGACGTGCCGGTAATGGTCAAGGAGGTCGGCGCCGGTATCGGTCCCGATGTGGCGCGGCGTCTGTTCGATGTTGGTGTGCATGCCATTGACGTGGCCGGGATTGGTGGCACCAACTGGACCCGTATCGAGGCGGCCCGCCGCACCGATGCCGCGCTGTTCGACCCGTTCCTAGATTGGGGGCTGCCGACGGTCGACGCACTGCAGGCCGTTCGCGCCGCCTGCCCGAACGGCCGCCTGATCGCTTCAGGCGGCATTCGCCACGGCCTCGATGCCGCAAAGGCGCTGTGGCTTGGCGCGGCGCTGGCCTCGATGGCCGGGCCGGTGCTTCGCGCGCTGACAACTGACGGGGTGCAGGCGCCCGATCCCGACGCCGCAATGGCGGTGATGGAACGCTGCAAGGAGCAGATTCGCCTGGCGCTGTTCCTGACCGGCGCGCCCGACCTGCCGGCATTCGCCAGCGTGTCGGGACATGTTGACGTGCAGTAAATTTTTACGCAATCGTGTTCAAAGATTCATAAATTTTTTACCATGAGGTGATATTCAGCAAGAAATTTCTGAATCTCGGCGAGTAATAGAATGCAAGTCTCCAGAACCCCAATACGCAGCCATCAGAATGTTGTGGTGAAGATGGAGGCGTTCAACCCTGGCGGTAGCCATAAGTATAGAGCTGCTGAGTACATTCTTGCTAGCGCATTGAAAACAGGTCATCTCTGCGCGCAGAAGCATGTCCGGCTTCTTGAAAAGACGGGTGGTAATTTCGGCATTGGTTTGGCGTGTGTCGCTAGAAAATATGGTATCGAGGTAGATCTTGTCGTCGGAAATTCCTTTCTAAAGTCAAAGAAGGTCCTTTGCCAAGAATATGGGGCGAACCTCGTTGGACAAACTCTTTTGGATAAAGGATTCCAACCCGGCGAAATCATCGAAAGATTGTTGGATCGATATCCCAACAAGTACTTTTTCACTGATCAGTTCAGCAATCCTGAGAATTTGACGGCTCACTTACAGGCAACCGGCCCTGAAATTGTTAGTCAGATCAAACAAGGTGTAGCGCATAGAGA
>CBFHRT010000024.1:0-19244 GCA_965658285.1 Puniceispirillaceae bacterium (SeqCode)
GGCCCCAGAGCGAGGTGCGGGATACCCAGCCGCGGATATCGCCAGTGGCGACCCGGCACCATTGTGTTGGGCAGGACTGCAGTTCAAGCAGAGCGTTGCGCTCGGCAACCGCAACCAGGGCGGCGCTGTCATCGGCCTCGGCATAGAGCCGCGCCGAACTGGTTGTCACCAGCGCCATCCGTCTCAGTGATACCACCGAATGATGCATCCAGCCGGTGGTGCCATCATGATCAACAACCTTGCGCCATACCCCGAACTCGGCCTCGACCCGCAGCGGCAGGCCGGTCTTTCGATAATGCCAGAGAATCGGATATTCGGTCCCCGGGCCGGCCCGCATGTTCACATCATCCGATTTCAGCGTGACAAAGCGTGGCACCGGCAGGCCGCTGCCCCGCACTTTCAGACGTATCTCCTGTGAATCATCGGCGGCATGCGCGGCTTCGATGGCGGCCGCGCCGGTCACGGTGAGCCCGAGGCCGAAAAGGCACCATCCGAGCAGCGGCAAAAGGACCAGCGCGAAAGGTCGAAAAGATTTTTTCATCGGTCTCCTGTTCTGATAAGGTCGTGCGGATTCAAATTGCATATCAGTACGCCCCGTCAATCGGGGATATAATAGAATGTTTTCCCGGACCACGCCATAGATCCGGACCACGCTTTGAAGACCCCGGCCAAAAACCACGGCCGAAAACCACGGTTAAAAAGTGTGGCAAATGAGAGTTGCTGAAAAGAGTGGAAGGAATGACCCAGAATAAGCCCGTCGTCTTTCTGACCAGAAAACTGCCCGACTCGACCGAAACGCGGATGCGTGAGCTTTTCGATGCGCGACTGAATGAGAATGATACGCCGCTGTCAGCCGACGAGCTGCGCGCCATCGTCAAGGAGGCGGACGTTCTGGTGCCGACGGTCACCGACCGGATCGATGCCGATCTGATCGAGGCCGCCGGTGATCAGTTGAAACTGATCGCCTCCTTCGGCACCGGGGTTGACCATATTGATCTTGCCGCAGCCCGCGCCCGGGGCATTACCGTCACCAACACGCCAGGCGTGCTGACCGAGGACACGGCCGATGTGGCGCTGGCGCTGATGCTGGCGGTGCCGCGACGGATTGCCGAGGGTGACAAGCGGGCGCGCTCTGGCGCGTGGACCGGCTGGTCCCCGACCGGCATGCTTGGCCACCGGATCAATGGCAAGCGGCTGGGGATCATCGGGATGGGGCGGATCGGGTCCGCGGTGGCGCGCCGCGCCCGTGGTTTCGGGCTCAGCATCCATTATCATAACCGCAAGCCGGTTCATCCCGAGACCGAGGCCGAACTGGAGGCGACCTACTGGGAATCGCTCGACCAGATGCTGAGCCGTGTCGATATCGTCTCGGTGAACTGTCCGCACACGCCGGCCACAAATGGATTGCTGAACCGCGAGAGGCTGGAGTTGATGCAGGCCTCGGCCTATCTGGTCAACACCTCGCGCGGCGAGGTGGTCGATGAGGCGGCGCTTGCCGAGCTTTTGGCAAGCCGCCATATCGCCGGCGCCGGTCTTGATGTCTATGCCGACGAGCCGAACATCCCTCCGGCGCTGATGGGGTTGTCGAATGTCGTGCTGTTGCCGCATATCGGCTCAGCCACAATCGAGGGCCGGCTCGAAATGGGTGACAAGGTGATCATCAATATCCAGACTTTCTGGGATGGTCACGCGCCGCGTGACCGTGTGATCGAGGCGATGCTCTAGATATCGGACTTTTCCGGGAACCAGTTTCTGCCGGGAATCAGCCGCTCTGGCCGCCACAGGTGCTGCAATCGCCGCGCCGCGCCGTGCTGATCTCCATGAAACCGCCGCCGCGCGCATCGAACAGCAGCAGCCGTCCGGTCTGCTCGCCGGCGATGCCGAGAATCCAGTTCACCGCTGCCAGCGCCTGCAGCGTGCCGATCACCCCGGTCACCGGCCCCAGAATGCCGGCTTCCGAACATCCCGGCGCCTGCTGGGCGTCCGGCATGTCGGGAAACACGCAGCGAAAGCAGGGCGAGCCCGGCGCGCCGGCATGGAAGATGGCAAGCTGCCCCTCGCTTCGCACCGCGCCGCCAAAGACCAGCGGTATGCGCGTGCGAAAGGCGGCATCACCAAGCAGATAGCGAGTCTCGACATTGTCAGAGCAGTCAATGACCAGATCATGATCGGCCAGCACGGCCCCCACATTGCCGGCATCGAGCCGTTCACGGCGCGGCGTGATCTCAATTCCGGGGTTCAGAGCGGCGGCGGCGGCGGCGGCCTGTTCGACCTTTGATGCGCCGATGCTGTGCGTTGTATGCAGGATCTGCCGGTTGAGATTGGTCATCTCGACCGTCTCATCATCCATGATGGTGATATGACCGACCCCGGCCGCGGCAAGGTAGAAAATCACCGGCGAGCCAAGGCCTCCGGCGCCGACCACCAGCATCCGCGACGCCAGCAGCCGTTCCTGCCCATCCTCGCCGACATCCGGCATGATGACCTGGCGGGCATAGCGTTCAAGATCCGCGTCACTCAGCATGGGCCTATGTCCCCGTTGATCCAAACCCGCCATCGCCGCGCGCGGTGGTATCCAGCGTGTCGACCAGGGTGAGCGATGCCTGAATGACCGGCGCCACCACCATCTGCGCGATCCGCATGCCGCGGCTGATGGTGAAGGGCGCCTCACCGAGATTGATCAGGATCACCTTGACCTCGCCGCGATAGTCACTGTCGATGGTTCCGGGGGCGTTGGCAACTGTGACCCCGTGCCGAAAGGCAAGTCCCGAACGCGGCCGGATCTGCACCTCATGGCCGGTCGGCACCGCGATGGCCAGCCCGCTTGGCACGGCATGTCGCGCGCCGGGCGCGATCACGATGTCGGCCGTGATGGCGGCCGCGATGTCCATGCCGGCGGCGCCGGCGCTTTCATAGGCGGGAAGTGGCAGATCGCCAAAATGCGGCAGGGCGTTGACAGAGATGGTGACACTCATGCGAAATGCGCCTCGATCCGCGCCGCCAGCCTGTCGGCAAGCGCCATTTTCGACATCTGCGGCCAGTCTTCCGATTCATTGCCGGTGATCAGCGTGGCGCTGTTGTCATCACTGCCGAAAACCGGCGCACCATTGGCCGCTGTAACGGCGTTGGCGACAATCCAGTCGCACCCCTTGCGCGCCAGCTTCGCCATCGCGTTGGCATGCAGCTCCTCGGCCTCGGCGGCAAAGCCGACGACAAGCCGTGGCCGGCTGGCATGCGTTGAAAGATGGCGCAGAATATCAGGGTTCTCGGCAAGGGACAGTGATGGCGGTGGGCCATCTGCGGTCTTTTTCATCTTTCCCGCCACCGCCCCGGTAACGCGCCAGTCGGCGACCGCAGCGGCGCAGACGGCCAGATCCGCCGGCAGCGCCCCCTCACAGGCGGCCAGCATGTCACGCGCCGTTTCGACCGGCACCAGATCGACATCGTGCGGCGCCGGAATGGCGACAGGTCCGCTGACAAGCGTGACCCGGGCGCCGCGGCTGGCCAGCGCGGCGGCGATGGCGTGGCCTTGCTTGCCGGAAGACCTGTTGGCAATGAAACGAACCGAATCAATCGGCTCGATTGTCGGGCCGGAGGTGACGATGGCATGGCGCCCGGCAAGCGGCCGCGCACGATGGTGGTCCGGTGCCGGGCCAAGAAGGTCGCGGGCGGCACTGACAATCGCGACCGGCTCGCTCAATCTGCCGGTGCCTTCCTCGCCGCAGGCCATGTCACCGGCTGTCGGGCCGACGAAATTCACGCCGCGCGAGCGCAGACGCGCCAGATTTTCCTGCGTCGCCGGATTGGCCCACATAAAGGGGTTCATCGCCGGCGCCATCAGCACCGGCGCGTCGCTCGCCAGCAAGATGGTTGTGGCAAGATCATCCGCCATCCCGTTCGCGGCCCGGGCCATCAGATTGGCGGTTGCCGGCGCGACCAGAATGAGATCGGCCTCGCGGGCCAGCCGGATATGCCCCATCTCCGCCTCGTCGGTCAGCGAGAACAGATCGGTGAAGGTCTTCTGCGCGGTCAGGGCCGACAGGCTGAGCGGTGTGATGAATTCCTGTGCGCCCCTCGTCATCACGCCGGTCACCGTAACATTGTGGTCCTGCAGGCGCCGCGCCACCTCGAGCGCCTTGTAGGCGGCGATGCCGCCACCAACAATCAACAGCACGCGCCCGCCATTAGAGCCACCATTCAGGCCGGCATTTGCGACATCATTCGAAATGGTGCCAGGGCTGGCAGTCATGATGCCTGTGCCATGTTCCGGGTCGGCAAGAGCAAGGCTTCCCGGGTCGATCTGCCAGCCGCGCGCCCGCAACGCCTCACAGACAGGCGCATGGGCACGCTGCGGCAGCGCGCCTCTGGCAAGATAGTTGCTGATGGCGCTGGGTCCGACACCAAGAAGGTCCTGCAGCGCCTGACGCCCGCCAAGCGCGGTGATGATGGCAGGCAGATCACAATTCTTCATATCCATTCTCAAATGTGAATTGATGTGAGTTAATGTGAATTTATGTGAAAATGGCCACGAAGGCAACCGCAAGAGCCAGCAACGTCGTCACAAACGGCCACGAGCTTTTGGCGGGCATGGGTGCCGGCTCCTGACGCGCCTCGAGGGCGCTCAGGATACGCGGCAGCCGCGCCACCAGCATCATCGCCTCTTCAAACAGATCCTCGGCCCGTTTGGCAAAGCTTGCCTGGTCCTGCATCCACTGGCTGGCAAGCGGCCGTGCGAGGATCCACATATTGGCCTCCGGATTCAGCTGGCGCGCCACCCCCTCGGCCATCATCATGGTTTTTTGCAACAGGTTGAATTGCGGTTGCACGTCGATGGCGAAGCGGCTCGAGAGCTGGAAGATCTGCCCGAGAACGGTGCCAAGCGAAACCTCGCCGAGAGGCTTGCCCATCACCGGCTCGGCGACGGCGCGGATGGACTGCGCGAAGAGCGCCAGCGGTACGTTATCGCCAAGCATCCCGGCATCGGCATGAAGCCGCGCCACCGCGTCATAATCACGGTCGATCATCGCCGTGAGAAGCCGCGCCAGAAACAGCCTGTCGGTGAAATCAAGATGTCCCATGATGCCGAAATCGATCGGCACCAGCGTGCCGTCGGCGGCGATGAAGATGTTGCCGGGATGCATGTCGGCATGGAAAAAGCCGTCACGGAAGACCTGGTTGAAAAAGCTGCGCGCCGCGGCTTCGGTAATGGCTTCGATATCATGCCCGGCCGCCGTCAGGGCGTCGACATCGTCAATCCTGATGCCATCGATCCATTCGATCACCAGCATCGCCGCCGTGGTGTGTTCCAGATCGACCCAGGGGACATGGATGCCGTCATCATCCGCCATATTGTCGGCAAGCTTGCCTGCCGCCGCCGCCTCGAGACGAAGATCGAGCTCGATGTCCGAAATCTGCGTGAACTGGTCCACCGCGGTGACAAGCTTCAGCCGTTGCAGGTTCGGGGCCAGCCATTCCAGAATCCGCGCCAGCGAATAGAACAGTGTCGTGTCGGATTGCATGAGCCGCCGGATTCCCGGGCGCAACAGCTTCACCGCCACCTGCCGGCCATCGACAAGTTCGGCATAATGCACCTGCGCGATCGAGGCGGCGGCCACCGGCACCTCGTCAAAGCGCCGGAAGATCTCGTCAACCGGGCGGCCCGCCTCACCCGCCACCTGGCGGCGCGCCAGATCGGGGCCAAAGGCCGGAAGGCGGTCCTGAAGAAGGCTCAGCGAATGCGCCATCTGCGGCCCGATCAGATCGGCCCGCGTCGACAGCGCCTGGCCGAATTTGATGAATCCCGGGCCAAGCCTGATCAACGCCTCGGCAAGCGCGCTGCCGGCATCGCGACGCGCCCCGCGTGAGCGGATCAGCCTGTCGACAAGCGAACAGAGCCGCCGCATCCAGCCAGGCAGAAGCGTGATCTGCGCCATATGGCCAAGCGTGCCGGCCCGGCCAAGATGCCAGGCAATCACCGGCAGGCGCAGCATTGCCAGAAGAATCTGCCAGCCGGTGGCACGCATCAGTCGAGCTTCCATCCCGAATGGATGCAGGCGATGCCGGCGGACATCCGGCGCACCCGCACCTGGGCGAACCCGGCCCCGGCGAACATGTCGGCCAGCACCTCCGGCGTCGGAAAGGTGCGGATTGATTCGACGAGATAGCGATAGCTGTCGGCATCGCCGGCGACAAGCTGGCCAAGCCGGGGCAGCACATTGAAGGACCAGGTATCATAGGCCCGCGCCAGCATCTCATTACTGACCTGCGAGAATTCGAGACACAGGAAACGCCCGCCGGGCCGCAGAATGCGATGCGCCTCGGCCAGCGCCGCCTCGCGGTTGGTGACATTGCGAAGCCCGAAGGCGATGGTCACAAGATCGGCGCTGGCGGTCTCGAAAGGCAGCGCTTCGGCATTGCCGACACACCAGCGCAGCTTGCCGGCAAGCTTGCCGAGATCGCGACGTCTGCGCCCGGCCGCCAGCATCGATTCATTGATGTCGGTGACAGACGCGCTGCCGCCGCCGGCCTTCAGGAAGCGAAGGCTGATATCGCCGGTACCGCCGGCCAGATCGACAAGATGCTGATAGGGTTGCGGGGCCATCCAGTCGACCATGGCGGCCTTCCACAGCCGATGCACACCGCCACTCATCAGATCATTCATGATGTCATAGCGGGTTGCCACCGAATCGAACACATCGCGGACCAGCCCGGCCTTTTCCGCGCGGCGCACCGTGCGGAAACCGAAATCGATATCCCCGTCAGGGGTCTCTGCTCTCGGGCTGCTCTGACGCTGACTCATGCCGTCCGGTCCGTAATCTGCCGCGACGGGTCTTCCGCCACGAGGGTTTCCGGCTATGCTGGTGCCGGGTACAGTGCTGCCACATGTGATACACGAAAATTTGCCAGGAGACCCAGATATAATGTCGCGACATGCCGTGAACCGGTATCAGGGGACGTTGCCCCGATATGCCTGAACTTCCAGAGGTTGAAACGGTGCGCCGGGCGCTGGTGCCGGCAATGGAGGGGCGGCTGATCCGCGATGCCCATGTCGGTCGGCCGGATCTGCGCTGGCCACTTCCCGACAGGCTGGCGGCGCGGCTGACCGGCCGGATGGTGGGGCCGCTGGCCAGACGTGGCAAGTTTCTGCTGCTGTCGCTTGATGGTGACGAGACGATGCTGATGCATCTCGGCATGTCGGGATCGGTGCGCATTCACCACGACAGGCCGACCATCGGCATCCATGACCACATGGTCCTCGAGATGACGGGCGATGGCGGGCCCTGCTGGATTGTCTTCAATGATCCGCGCCGCTTCGGCTGGATCGACCTGTTCAGTGATGATCCCCATCCGATGCTGGCAGATATGGGACCGGAACCGCTTGGCAATGCATTCTCGGCAGCAACATTGATCGACGGGCTGGCAGCGCGCCGCGGCCCGGTCAAGACAGCGCTGCTTGACCAGCGGCTTGTCGCCGGAATCGGCAATATCTATGCCTGCGAGGCGCTGTTCGGGGCCGGCATCTCGCCGCGCCGCCGCGGCTATACCATCCGCCGCCAGCGGGCCGAACGGCTGGCCGCAGCGATCAGGGACGTGCTGAGCCGGGCCATCGAGGATGGCGGCACCAGCCTTCGCGACCATGTCCAGCCCGGCGGCGAGATCGGCTATTTCGTGCAGCGCCTGTCAGTCTATGGTCGCGCGGGAGAGCCCTGTCACGTCTGCGGCGCCGGTATCCGCAATATTGTGCAGTCCGGCCGGAGCAGTTTTTACTGTCCCGGTTGCCAGCGCTGAGGTAGCCTGACGGCACGCCATGTCATGCCATTGAAACCCGTGTGAAACCGATGCCGAATTCGTTCCGCCTGCTGCCCGCCATGATGCTCGTCGTGACGTTGTTTGCCGCAATCACGCTCGCCGGCACGACGGTGCGCGCCCAGAGCCCGCAGCAGCAATGGGTTGGCGACCTGCCGATCATGGCCGGCATGACAATCGAGCCGGAACTTGGTTTTGCCTTTGATTCGCCGGGCGGCCGGATTGTTCTTGTCTTTGCGTCGTCATCGGCTGATCGAGATGGCGTCTTCGCCTATTATAATGAAGCGTTGTCCAGCCTTGGCTGGGCCGGGGCCGATGGCAGCTGGGAACGCGGCGATGAGAGCCTCGGTCTGGCGCAGGTTGACACCTCGGTGGGACGGCTCTGGCGGATCCGGCTGAGCCCACGCTGACGCGGCACCACAGTGACGTTTTGCGGTGACGTTTTGCGGTGCAAAATGGCTTGACGAACCCGCGGAAATCAGCCATAAGCCGCACCTCAACTGAAATTGACAGGATGGTCCGATGGCCAATCATATTTCTGCCAAGAAGCGGATTCGGCGCAACGCGCGTCGCGCAGCCATCAATGGCGCCCGCATGAGCCGCATCCGCACGTTCGTGAAAAAGGTCGAGACGGCCATAGCCGCCGGCGACGCCGATGGTGCGCGTACCGCATTGCGCAATGCACAGCCTGAAATCCAGCGTGGCGTGACGCGCGGTGTGCTGCATCGCAATACCGCATCGCGCAAGATCTCGCGTCTGGCCGCACGTGTGAAGGCTGTTGCTGCCTGACACGCCTGCCCCACATTTGGCCCTGGCAAATCTGCCAGATCTGCCGAATCGTACCATTTCAACGCCTGGCCGCTTGTGGCCGGGCGTTTTTTATGGGCCGGGTCAGGCGCTTGTGCCACATGGGATGGGGTGGCCTCGCTGGAATGATGTTTCCACTTGGCTGGTGATGTTAAGACACCATGTCATGCAACACCGATTCGGGCACTGAAATTTTTCACTTTCATACCTCATCGCCCACGCTGAGCGTCGCCGGCTGTCAACAGAAATTTCTGCAGCGAGCGATGCTTTATTTGCGGTTTCGCCCCTTTGACCGTCTTGCGCAAATCGACTGCCAGCACGTAATGTCGGGCCAAGGTCGCGACTGTCGACCGTCTTGAACAGATCACACCAAAGGGAGTCAGCTGCATGTCAGGCAGACAATATCCAGACCAGTCTGACACCCAGCCGACAACGCCGGACACCGACGATTCAGCCATTCCGACAGCGGCCGTTGCCAACAAGGCGACGCCAGATGATGCGTGGGAGCGGGTGACCAGCCGCATGCGTCAGGATATCGGCGAGGCGGCGTGGCGGAACTGGATCAAGCCGCTGCGGGTCAGCCGTCTCGAGGATGGCACGCTGACACTCGAGGCCAGCTCGATGCTGGCGCGCGAGCGCGTGACAAGCCAGTATGCCGACAGGCTGCGGGTCATTTCGGCGGCCGAATACGGCACCGTCCGCAAGGTCGAGATCAGCCTTGCCAGCCAGCAGGCGCCGCGCATGTCACAGCAGAAACGCGTGGCATCGAACGCCAAGGTGCCAGGTGGTGAGCCGCTTGGTGCCGGTCTTGACCCGCGTTACACCTTCGCCAATTTCGTAGTCGGCAAACCGAACGAGCTTGCCTTTGCGGTCGCGCGCCGGACGGCAGAATCGGCGACCGTGGCTTTCAACCCGCTGTTCCTCTATGGCGGCGTCGGACTTGGCAAGACGCATCTCATGCACGCCATTGCCTGGCATATTCGCGAACAGGATCCCAGCCGTCATGTCGTCTATCTGTCGGCCGAGAAATTCATGTACCGGTTCGTGCAGGCGCTGCGGTTCCGCGACACCATGTCGTTCAAGGAGCAGTTTCGCTCGGTCGATGTGCTGATGATCGATGATGTGCAGTTCATCAGCGGCAAGGATTCAACGCAGGAAGAGTTTTTTCACACCTTCAACGCGCTGGTCGAGGATGGCCGGCAGGTGATTGTCTCGGCCGACAAATCGCCAACCGACCTCGAGGGGCTTGAGGAACGGCTGCGCTCGCGGCTTGGCTGGGGCATGGTGGCCGACATCCATCCGGCCGACTATGAACTCCGGCTCGGCATTCTGCAGGCGAAGGCCGAGCGGGCCCGCATCGCCGTCCCGGACAAGGTTCTGGAGTTCCTTGCGCACCGAATTTCGAGCAATGTTCGCGAGCTTGAAGGCGCGCTGACCCGGATTGCCGCACATGCCAGCCTCGTTGGCCGCGAGATCACCATCGACAGCGCCGCCGAGCTTCTGTCCGACCTGTTGCGGGCCAGCAGCCGCCAGGTCAGCATCGATGAAATCCAGAAGCGCGTGGCGGTGCATTATGACGTGCGGGTGGCCGAGATGTTTTCCGCCCGGCGGGCCCGCAACATCGCCCGTCCGCGGCAGGTTGCGATGTATCTGGCGAAGACTCTGACATCCTGTTCCTACCCGGAAATCGGCCGCCAGTTCGGCGGCCGCGACCACACCACGGTGATGCATGCTGTGCGGACAATCGAGGGTCTTGTCGGCAGTGACGAGCGGATTGCCGAGGATGTCCAGCTGCTGCGCTCACTCATCGCCAGCTGATCCTCCTTTTCCCCCTTTTTTTCAGATAGTTGCCAGGCGGCTTCCGGTGCGGGCCGAACCGGTGCCAAAGTCAATATTTTGGTGCTTGTTTGAATTTGTCATGCTATATTTTGTGGTCAATCGCATTTTGCGGGGTGCGAGTCGGTACCGGGAGTCTTGCTGGCGAAGGCAACAGACGGCAAATCCCGCAGGATCCGGTCAACAGAGAAGAGACAGCCCATGAAATTCACCATTGATCGCATCAGCCTCCTGCGGCCGCTCGGGCAGGTGCAATCCGTTGTCGAACGTCGCAACACAATTCCGATCCTTGCCAATGTCGTCCTGCAGGCGGCGGATGGCGGGCTGTCGATGACCGCCACCGATATGGATATGGACATCGCCACGCAGGTCGAATGCGCGGTGGCGACGGCCGGGACCACCACCGTCTCGGCGCATCTTCTCTATGACATTGTCCGCAAGCTTCCCGAGGGTGCCGAGGTCGAGGTCGCCGTTGCCGACGGGCATGCGATGATCAGTGCCGGCAGATCGAATTTCCGCTTGCCGACGCTGCCGGTCGAGGATTTCCCGGCGATCAGTGTTGGCGAGATGCCGGACGCGTTCATGCTGACCGCCGCCGACATGCGCGACATGATCGACGCAACCCGCTTTGCGATCTCGACCGAAGAGACAAGATATTACCTGAACGGGATCTACCTCCACAAATCGGACCAGGGTGATCTGTGCGCTGTCGCCACCGACGGTCACAGGCTGGCACTGACGCGTCAGGGATTGCCGGCCGGAGCCGCCGGCATGCCGTCGATCATCGTGCCGCGCAAGGCGGTGACGGAGCTTCGCAAGCTGCTCGATGATTTCGAGGGTGAGGTCGGTGTGGCGCTGTCTGACACCCGCGCCGAATTCGGCATCGCGTCGGTAAAGCTGCGGACCAAGCTCATCGACGGCACCTTCCCCGATTACACACGGGTGATTCCGCGCGGCAATGACCGCATCATGCAGGTCGATGCGGCAAGCTTCTCGGCGGCGGTTGACCGGGTATCGACAATCTCGTCCGAAAAATCACGCTCAATCAAGATGCGGCTGCAGCCCGGCATGCTGACGCTGTCGGCAAGCAGCACCGATGCGTCCAGCGCCGACGAGGAGATCGAGGTCAGCTATGATGGCGCCGAGATGGAGATCGGCTTCAATGCCCGGTATCTGCTTGATATCGCCTCGCAGGTCGAAAGTGACACCATCGAATTCGCGCTGGCCGACCAGGGGTCGCCAAGCCTTGTTCGCGCGCCGGGCGACGAGGCGACGCTGTTTGTTCTGATGCCGATGCGGGTGTGAGCGGTTCTTGACAGTCCTGATGGAAAAACAGCATGTGGCGCCCGGCCGGCAGGCCGAGGCACAGCTGACATCATTGTCACTTCGGGACTTTCGCAATTACGCCGACTGCCGGGTGAGTGTTGACGCAGCGAACGTGCTGCTTCTTGGCGAGAATGGCGCTGGCAAGACCAACCTCATGGAGGCGATATCGCTGCTGGCGCCGGGCCGCGGGCTGCGCCGCGCCCGCGCCGAGCATCTGCCACGCCAGGATAGCGGCGGTGAGCAATGGGCGGTCTCCGCCGATCTGGCAACAGCCGGCGACATGGTGCGGATCGGCACCGGCGTTCTGGCCGGCAGCGAGAGCGGCCGCCGGATCATGCGGCGCGACGGCGAGACAGTGCCGCAGACAGAGATCGGCAGGCTGCTGTCGGTCTCATGGCTGACCCCGCGCATGGATGGCATTTTCATCGAAAGCCCCGGCGCGCGCCGGCGGTTTCTTGACCGTCTGGTGATTGCCTTTGATGCGGCGCATATCGGGCGCACCAACCGCTATGAAAAGCTGCTTCGCGAACGTGCCGCGCTGCTTGCCGAGGGCCGTTCGGACGAGGCCTGGTTCAGCGCCATCGAGGCCAGCCTTGCCGAAGCGGCCATTGCCGTGACGGCGGCGCGGCAGGCCCTGATTGCCGATCTGAACGCCGAGGCGGCACAAGGGTGGTTCGACTTTCCCGGGGTCAGGCTGGCGCTGGACGGCACGGTCGAGACATGGCTTGCCGAGGGCTCGGCATTGCAGGCCGAGGACAGGTTTATCGCCGTGGCGCGTGAGCGCCGGATGGCGGGCGACACGGCGCTTGCCGGCCCGCATGCCAGTGACATGAGCGCGGTCAACAGCCATACCGGCGCACCGGCGCATCTTGCCTCGACCGGTCAGCAGAAGGCGTTGCTGATTGCTGTTGTGCTGGCGCATGCGCGCCTGCAGGCACGGCGTCTTGGCCGCCCGCCCCTGATGCTGCTCGATGATGTTGTGGCGCATCTTGACGTGGCCCGCCGCGCCGCCCTGTTCGAGGCTGTTGGCGCGGTTGGCGCGCAGGCCTGGTTCAGCGGCACTGACCAGAATGATTTTGAAGGACTTGATGCCCAGTCGCTGTCGATATCGGCAGATGACGGGACGGCCAGCATAACGTAGGCGCCAGAATTAAGCAGGCGCCAGAATAAAGCAGGCGGAGGAATGAGTTATGACCGACAATGACACGCCCGAAGAGGGTCCTGAAATGGATGAAAGTCCGGTTGATGAGACTGCCGCTGATTACGGCGCGGATTCCATCAAGGTCCTGAAGGGTCTGGACGCCGTGCGCAAGCGGCCGGGAATGTATATCGGCGATACCGATGACGGTTCCGGCCTGCACCATATGGTCTATGAGGTTGTCGACAATGCCATCGACGAGGCGTTGGCAGGACATTGCGATCTTGTCGAGGTGATCCTGAATGGCGACGGGTCGGTGACGGTTACCGACAATGGACGCGGCATTCCGGTCGAGATTCATGCCGAGGAAGGTGTGTCGGCGGCTGAAGTCATCATGACGCAGCTTCATGCCGGCGGTAAGTTCGACAATAATTCCTACAAGGTGTCCGGCGGTCTGCATGGTGTTGGCGTGTCGGTGGTGAACGCCCTGTCGGAATGGCTGGAGCTGACGATCTATCGTGACAACCGCCAGCACAAGATCCTCTTTCGCCACGGTGAGGCCGAGGGGCCGCTGGCCGATACCGGTGATGCGAACGGCCTGACCGGAACGCATGTCACCTTCATGCCATCAACGGAGACCTTCTCCGCCATCCAGTTCGATTTCGCGACGCTTGAACACCGGCTTCGCGAGCTGGCCTTCCTGAATTCGGGTGTGCGGATCCAGCTTACCGACAACCGCGCCGGCGAGCCCGTGATTTCCGAATTCTTCTTTGATGGCGGGCTGACCGCCTTTGTCGAATGGCTCAACCGGTCTCGCACATCGCTTCATGACACGGTCACGCTGACGACGACGCGTGATGACATCACCGTCGAGCTGGCCATGGCCTGGACCGATTCCTTCCACGAAAACACCCTGTGTTTCACCAACAACATTCCGCAGCGCGATGGCGGCACGCACCTTGCCGGGTTCCGCGCCGCGATGACCCGCGTCGTGAACAGCTATGCGCAGTCATCCGGCATCGCCAAGCGCGAGAAGGTGGCACTGACAGGCGAGGATTCGCGCGAGGGCTTGACAGCCATTGTCTCGGTAAAGGTGCCGGACCCGAAATTCTCGTCACAGACCAAGGACAAGCTTGTCTCCTCGGAGGTCAAGCCGGTGGTGGATTCGGCGGTGGCGAGCTGTCTCAACCAGTGGTTCGAGGAGCATCCGGCAGATGCCCGCAAGATCATCTCGAAAGCGTTTGAGGCGGCGGCCGCGCGCGAGGCGGCCCGCAAGGCCCGCGACCTGACGCGGCGCAAGGGTGTAATGGAAATCGCCAGCCTGCCCGGCAAGCTTGCCGACTGCCAGGAGCGTGACCCGTCAAAATCGGAACTGTTTCTTGTCGAGGGTGATTCGGCTGGCGGTTCGGCAAAGCAGGGCCGTGATCGCGCCAATCAGGCGATCCTGCCGCTGCGCGGCAAGATCCTGAATGTCGAGCGGGCACGGGCCGACAAGATGCTGTCCTCGGCCGAAATCGGCACATTGATCACCGCCATTGGCGGCGGTGTCGGCAATGATGAAATGGATACCGAAAAGGCGCGCTATCACAAGATCGTCATCATGACCGATGCCGATGTCGATGGCAGCCATATCCGGACCCTGCTGCTGACCTTCTTCTTCCGGCATATGCGCCCGTTGATCGAGGCCGGCTTCCTCTATATCGCCCAGCCGCCGCTGTTCCGCGCCAAGCGGGGCCAGTCGGAGGTCTATCTGAAGGACCAGCGCGAGCTTGATACCTATCTGATGGAGGCCGGGCTGAAGGACGCGGTGCTGACCTTGCAGGATGGTGCGCAGCTTGCCGCCGCCGATCTGCATGACAGCGCGGCGCGCGCCACCACCGCCGGCAGGTTGATCGACCAGCTTGGCAGGCGGCTTGGCAACCGTGACGTGATCGAGCAGGCCGCCATCGCCGGGCTGTTGACGGCCGAGATGCTCGGCAATGAAGAGGGCGCGGCATATCTGGCGCGGCGGCTGGAGGGACAGGCGGCCGAGCTGGAAAAGGGCTGGCAGGCCGATGTGGAAGACACCGCAAACGGTCCGGCCATCATTGTCAGTCGCCAGCTGCGTGGCATCACCGAGCGGTATGTCATCGACCGGCGTCTGTTGATGGCGCCGGAAGTGGCCGAGCTTGATGCGATGGCGGCGCATCTTCAGGAACTCTACGTCCATCCGGCGACTTTGCGGCTTGGCGCGAACGAGTTGGCGATCACCGGACCGCTTGGCCTGTCGCAGGCCATTTTCCAGACAGGCCGGAAGGGCGCGCAGATTTCACGCTATAAGGGGCTTGGCGAGATGAACCCCGAACAGCTGTGGGAGACCACGCTCGACCCGTCGCAGCGGACGCTTCTTCAGGTGTCGATCGAGCAGGAGGAAGATGCCGACAACGCCTTTTCCACCCTGATGGGCGAGGCTGTCGACCAGCGTCGCGAATTCATCCAGAAGAATGCGCTGAGGGTTGCCAATCTCGATGTTTGAAGCAGGGTAGATGGCCACGGAGCCAAAATCGATCGAGCGCAGATGGGCAAATTCGCCCGTCATCCGCAGATTTCTGCAACCGCGAGAACGGCGTGGCAGTCCACCCGGCACGACAGATGCCCGTCTGATCCTGAATATCCGCTGGCTGGCGCTGGCTGGCCAGCTTTTCGCCCTTCTCTTTACCTTTCTTGTTCTGGAGATCCAGATTCCGATTGGGCCGGCGCTCTTTGTGATCGGCCTGTCGGTGGCGATGAATGTCTGGCAGACGCGCCGCACGATGATCCTCAAAAAGGGTCGTGACCAGAGCTTCCTGGCGCTTGTTTTTGACGTTCTCCAGCTGTCGGCGCTGCTCTATTTCACCGGTGGGCTGTTGAACCCCTTTGCCGTGCTTCTGCTGTCGCCGGTGGTGGTGTCGGCAACCTTGCTGCGCCGCCGCGAAACACCGAAATTGATCGGGCTTGTCGCCATCTGCGTTACTTTCCTGGTGTTTTTCAACCATCCATTGCCGGTCGATGACCTGCGCGCGGCAAACCCCGATCTCTATCTGATCGGTCTGTGGATGGCGTTGGTCCTGTCGGCCGCTTTCATCGGCACCTACACATGGTGGGTGGCGTCACGGGCGCGGCGCCTTGATGAAGCCCTGTCGGAGGCACGCCTTGCCCTGGCCGCCGAGCAGCAGGCAGCGGCGCTTGGCACGCTGGCGACGGCGGCGGCACACCGGCTTGGCTCGCCGCTGAATACGATTACGGTGATTGGCCATGAGCTGGCGCGGGAAATTGCCAGCGATGACCCGCGTTATGAGGATGTGATGCTGCTCCGCGCCGAGATCGAGCGTTGCCGTGTCATCCTTGGTGAGCTTGATGATTACCAGTCGGCGGAATCGCTTGATCTGGAAACGCCGGTGCCGCTGTCGAGCCTGATCGAGGAAATCCTCGACAATCGTCTTGAGGATGGCGCCGCTTTCTTCAGCATTGATTTCGATGAAAGATCGGCGGTGCCAATGCCGCTTGTCAGGCGGGGGCCGGAATTGATGCACGCGCTGGAGGACCTTCTCAGCAACGCGCGCGATTTTGCCAGATCGAAGGTCAGCGTCATGATCCGCTGCACGGTTCAGGACATTACTGTGACGATAAATGATGATGGTCCGGGCTTTCCGGCCGGCGTGTTGGCGCGTGTCGGAGCGCCGTGGAATACCTCGCGTCGGGGGGAAGGTCCGCACCGGGGTTTGGGTATTTTTATCGCCAGCACCTTGATTGAGTCACTTGGCGGCTCAATATTGTACGGGAACGCAGCAACCGGTGGCGGTGAGGTGAAAGTTCACTTGCCACTGAGTTCGGTAGCGGAAGACCGGCTGCCGGTATGATGAACCAGTGTAATGAGAGAGCGTGTTGACCGACCAATCGCTGTTGATTCTTGATGATGATGCGCCCCTTCGCACCCGCCTGCGACGCGCCATGGAAACGCGTGGCTTCGAGGTGATGGATGCCGGGTCCGTCGCGGAAGGTATCGATATCGTCCGCAAGACGCCGCCTGCATATGCCGTTCTCGATATGAAGCTGGAAGATGGCAGTGGCCTCAGCCTGGTGTCCGAGTTGCGCGCCAAGCGCGCGGAATGCCGGATTGTCATGCTGACCGGTTTCGGCAATATCGCGACAGCGGTGGCGGCGGTAAAGGCCGGTGCCCTCGACTATCTTCCGAAACCTGCCGACCCTGACAGTATCGCCGCGGCGCTGCGCCATACCGGCGATGGCATGCCGCCGCCGCCGCAGGACCCGATGAGCGCGGACAGGGTGCGCTGGGAGCATATCCAGCGGGTTTATGAGCAATGCGGCCGCAATGTATCCGAGACAGCACGTCGTTTGCGGATGCATCGCAGGACCCTGCAACGCATACTCAGCAAGCACGCACCGCGCGCCTGAACACCTCCCCACATTCGTCGTGATTGACGGCCTGCTTCTTGCGCTGGCCAGCCGATTGGCCGGGAATATCTGACCAAGGTACCCCCGGCTGTCCCGGCGCTTTGTACGGCGCTTTGTACGGCGCTTATCACCCTGTGACACCTGACACATAATTGCATCCACTTGCATCGCGGCGCTGGAAAATTTCTCAAAATGCGCCAAATGCCGGGTTTACGTTCCATCATGAATCACCCTAATATCCGACGCAGTAAGGAGGCGCCGGGGTGATGGCGCGACTTTGTTTACACGGGGGCGAGACGTGACTCTGCGAATATCAACGGTCATCCAGATTGGCCTTGTCGGCATCTTCATGGCGGCCTGCAATGCAACCTCTGGTATGAATTCGCAAACCATTACCACCTCCGGTGATGGCGAGGCTGATCAGGCAGAGACAGAACAGGCGGTTGAGGCAACAGTCCAGCCGCCAGCGCCGCCGCCATTTGTCTATTCCTGGGACACCGAATTTTCCGCCTTCCTGTCACCGCCGATCGAGGTGCGCCGCCTGGCGCGCGATGAATGCCGTGCCGACGGCTACGAGGTCGCGACTGTCGCAACGCTGGCGCTTGACGGCAATATCGCCACGGCGACCTTTATCTGTCGCGGCGATTTCGAGTAGCATCTGTTTATTGTAAACCGTGACGGCCGTTGCCTGTGATGGCATCGGACCCAATGCGCGTGACCCGTATCCCTCCCCGCCCGCACCGTGCCGGGCTTTGACATTTGATTGGATCTGACATGAAGACAAGACGACTTGGTGCCAACGGCCCGTTGATTTCCGCCATCGGCTATGGCGCGATGTCCTTTTCCGATTTCTACGGCACGACCGACGAGGCGCAGTCGCATGCCATTCTTGCCGCCGCGCTTGATGAAGGCGTGACGCATATCGACACTTCAAACGTCTATGGGCCGCACAGGTCAGAGGCCGCCATCGGCAGCTTTCTAGCCAAACAGGGAAACCAGAGCAGCGATCTGTTTTCAATCGCGACAAAAGCCGGCATCACCAAGGACCCGGAAACCGGTGCGCGGGTCTATAACAATTCACCAGCGCATCTTGAGGCCGAACTTGACGGGTCGCTGAAGCGACTTGGCGTTGACCGGGTCGATCTGTTCTATGTTCACCGCCGCGATGCCGCAACACCAATTGAAGAGGTGACGGAAACGCTCGCCGGCCTGATCAAGAAAGGCAAGATCGGCGGCTTTGGCTATTCGGAGATTGCGCCCTCCTCGCTGCGCCGGGCCCATGCCGTGCATCCGGTGATGGCGGTGCAGTCCGAATATTCGCTGGCCGTGCGCTATCCCGAACTTGGTCTTGTTCAGGCAACGGCGGAACTTGGAACGGCGCTTGTCGCCTTCTCGCCGGTCGGGCGCTCGCTTCTGACCGACAAGCCGCACTCGCCGGAAAAGGCCGTCAATCTGCCGTTTCTGAAGGTCAATCCGCGCTTCCAGGAACCCAACCTGTCGGCCAATATCGCCGCCGGTGAGGGGTTTCGACGCCTTGCCGCGGATATGGGCACATCCGCCGCCGCCCTTGCCATCGCATGGCTGTTGCATCAGGGCGAGCATGTGATCCCGATCCCCGGCACCCGCTCGCCGGAACATCTTCGCCAGCATTGCGAAGGCGCCGAGCTTGATCTCGACGCCGCGGCGCTGGCGGCGATCGACGCGGCGCTTCCGGTCGGCTGGGCGCATGGCGACCGCTATTCGGCGGCGCAATGGGACGGCCCCGAGAAGTATTGTTGAGGCGAAGATCGTTAAATGACGCTCATGCGGCGAGGCTGTTTCTACGAGGGCCGGCAGCGGCGCGGTCTTGCCGAAATCAGGAACGGCCTCGGTGCGATAACCGCCTAGCCTGCAGACG
>CBFHRT010000025.1:0-19052 GCA_965658285.1 Puniceispirillaceae bacterium (SeqCode)
CAAGACTGTCGGCAAGCAGCGCTTCCGGCGCGGTGGTGCCAAGCCGCGCATTGCGAATCGTGCTGACGGTGCTGGTGCTGATGGCGGTGCCGTTCAGCGTCGCCACATCGCCAACCGCAACATAGGTTTCATCAAGCATCGGCATGTCGATCAGGCCAGCGATCGGCACGTCATTCCTGACCAGCCCGACAAGGGTGCCAAACACCGGCCTGCCACAGATGAAGGCGCGCGTGCCGTCGATCGGGTCGATGATCCAGGCATAGCCGCTGCTGCCATGATGCGGGGCGTGTTCCTCGCCAAGGATATCGTCATCGGGGAATTGCGCGACAAGGGCCTCACGAAGCGCCAGCTCGGCCGATTTGTCGGCCAGCGTCACCGGCGAATCATCAGCCTTCCATTCCACCGTGCCGCCGCTGCGAAACCAGTTCGCGATGACCGGCCGGCTGACCGACGGAAGGCTGCCCAAAAATTCAGCCAGCTCGGCATTGCTGAGCTGGCTGTGGATTCGGCTGCTATCTGACATGACGCCTCAGCTGCCGCTTTCGGCGGCAATCTGCTCGGCGGTCGGCAACGCGGCAGGCGCATCCGCCTGCTGGCGAAGATAGGCAATCATGTTGGCGCGGTCCTGCGGCTTCTTCAGCCCGGCGAAATTCATCTTGGTGCCGGAGATATACGCCTTCGGCTTGGCAAGGAAGGCGTTCAGCGAGGCGTAATCCCACTGCCCACCAAATTCGATCAGCGCGTTGGAATAACCAAAGCCCTCAACCGCGCCCATATCGGCGTTGACGACATTCCACAGCCCCGGACCAACCTTGTTCGCGCCGCCCTTGTCGAAGACATGGCAGGCGGTGCATTTCTTGGCCAGCTTCTGGCCGGCCACCGCATCAGCGCTGGCCAGCAATGCCATGACCGGCTCAGGCCCCTTATCGGCCGGCGCCGCGGCGGCGACAGCCCCGCCCTCCGGCACCTCGATGACATAGGCATTCTGCTCGAGCTCGCTGTGCGGCACGAGAATTTCGGCTAGCTTCACGCCTGTCATCAGCAACAGACCGGCAACAAGAATACCGGCAAACAGCTTGTTCAGACCAAGTTCGTCCATGCTAAATTCTTCCGCTGACGCGGAAGCTCCCCCTAGACTGTCTGGTGGCCGGCCATCACAAGGCCCGCCCAACGCCCATTTCTTAGCGAAATTGCCGGTTGCCCTCAAGCCCCCGATCAGCCTATTGCGCCTTTTGCCTAGGCAAATTGACGATTATGTGATGAATTGCCGCATCATGAGTTCACGCCTGTCACCTGTCGTCATCATTCCCGCCCGTATGGCGGCCAGCCGACTGCCCGGAAAACCGCTTGCCGACATTGCCGGCAAGCCGATGATCCAGCATGTTCTGGAGCGCGCGATGGCCGCCGATATCGCACCCGTCTGGGTGGCGACAGATGACGATGCCATCCTCAAGGCGGTACAGGCGGCCGGCGGCAATGCGGTGAAGACGCGCGCCGACCACCCGTCGGGGTCGGACCGCACCTTCGAGGCGGTCGAGCGGATCGACCCGGACCGGCATTTCGACATCATCCTCAATCTGCAGGGCGACCTTCCCGAGCTTGACCCGATGATCCCGGCGACGCTTCTCGCCGCGGCCGCGCACAGCCGGGCCGACCTGTCGACGCTTGTCACCCCTGCCGACGATGAAGAGGCGGCGCGCCCGCAAATCGTCAAGGCGGTGGTCAGCTGGCAGGACGGTGCGGCAAACCCCCATATCGGCATACCCCGTATCGGCAGGGCGCTCTATTTCAGCCGCGCCGGCGTGCCCACCGGCGACGCGCCGAAATATCATCATATCGGCGTCTATGCATGGCGGCGCGCGGCGCTGGCACGGTTTGTCACCCTGCCACCCTCACCGCTGGAGAGGACCGAGCGGCTGGAGCAGTTGCGCGCGCTGGAAGCCGGCATGTCGATTGCCGTCGCCGAGATCGACTCGGCGCCAGCCGGCGTCGATACCGAGGATGATCTTGCCGCGACCCGGCGCCGGCTTGCCGGCGCATAGCATCGACTGTACACGACAGTAACAGCCCTTAACATTGACACCCTCCGGCCATGACATGATACTCGCGCGCCGGCGGGGTACCGCCTCAGGACAGTAACGGAAACCCTATTTCATGAGCGACAGCAGCAACATCATCGCTTTTCAGGGCGTGCTTGGCGCCTATTCGCATATGGCATGCCAGGCGGTAAAGCCGGAGATGGAGGTGCTTGCCTGCGCCTCGTTCGAGGATATGATCCTCGCCGTTCAGGAAGGGCGCGCCGCGCTGGCCATGGTGCCGGTCGAAAATTCCATCGCCGGGCGGGTGGCCGATATCCACCACCTTCTTCCCGAATCCGGCCTGTTCATCAATGGCGAGCATTTCCAGCGGGTCAATCACCATTTGCTGGCGCCCAAGGGAGCGACCCTCGACTCGCTTGTCGAGGTACACAGCCATGCCCAGGGGCTTGCGCAGTGCCGCGAGCGGCTTCGCGCGCTTGGTCTGACGCCGGTGATGCATCCCGACACCGCCGGTGCCGCCAAGGATATCGCCGCGCGCGGCGACCCGGCGATTGGCGCCATCGCCTCGGAGCTGGCAGGCCGGATCTATGGCCTTGAGGTGTTGCTGGCCTCGGCCGAGGATGCCGAGCATAACACGACGCGCTTTCTTGTGATGTCGCGGACCGATATCACGCCGCCGCTGAATGGCGAGAGGATGATGACCACGATGGTGTTCACGCTTCGCAGCGTGCCGGCGGCGCTCTACAAGGCGCTTGGCGGGTTCGCCACGAACGGCGTCAACCTGACCAAGCTGGAAAGCTACCTCAGACCGGGCTCGGCCGAACACGCGCAATTCTATGTCGATGTCGAGGGCCATATCGAGGCTCCGGACATGAAACTCGCCATGGAAGAGCTGCGATTCTACTGCCAGGATGGCGAGGTGACAGTTCTCGGCACCTACCCGGCAAGCCAGGTGCGTGCCGCCAGCTGATCAGCTGGTGCCGCGGTCGGGCGACACCGGGATCAGTGACCCGCCCGGCCCGGCAATCATGTCCGGCAATCATGTCCGGCAATCATGTCCGGCAATCAGGCCCGGCAATAATGGCTTGTCCCCCCTGCCGCTTTCCTCCATATAAACGTCAGGGAGGCTGGACGGACGTGCTGTCGGTCTAACCGGTCAGGTCCGAAAGGAAGCAGCCAGGGTCGTTTTCGCGCGGGTCGTTCAGTCTTCCGCTTCCCCTCATCCGATGATCGATGTCAGCCCGTTCAACACCGGCTTCAACACCGGGCGCGCGCAGGCCACAACCGGGCAGTTACCGGTGGCAAAGCCGCCCTTGCTGCGCTAGGTTTCAGACATCATGAGCGACAGCGTCCTGACAGGTTACCGGGTACTTGCGCGCAAGTACCGCCCCGAACGTTTTTCCGAGCTGATCGGCCAGGAAGCGCTGGTCCGCACGCTGGAAAACGCGCTGTCACTTGGCCGGCTGGCGCATGCCTTTGTTCTGACCGGCGTTCGCGGTGTCGGCAAAACCTCGACAGCGCGGCTTCTGGCCCGTGGGCTGAACTGCATCGGACCGGATGGTGAGGGCGGCGCAACGCTGGAGCCATGCGGCAGCTGCGAGCCGTGCCAGGCCATTGCCGCCGGCCGCCATGTCGATGTCCTGGAGATCGACGCGGCAAGCCATACCGGCGTCGATGACGCGCGCGAGATCATCGAGGGGGTTGCCTACCGGCCGGTCTCGGGACGCTTCAAGATCTATATCATCGACGAGGTCCACATGATGTCGAAGAGCGCGTTCAACGCGCTGCTGAAGACGCTTGAGGAACCGCCAGACAATGTGAAATTCATCTTCGCCACCACCGAGATCCGCAAGGTGCCGGTGACCATTCTGTCGCGATGCCAGCGGTTTGATCTTCGCCGTGTGCCGACCGACTTGCTGGCAACGCATCTTGTCAGCATCTGCGAGCGCGAATCGATCACCGCCGATGCCGAGGCCATCACCGCCATTGCCCGCGCCGCCGAGGGATCAGTCCGCGATGCGCTGTCGCTTCTTGATCAGGCAGCGGCGATGACCGCCGACAAGATGACCATCGACAGCATCACCGATATGCTTGGCCGCCCCGGCCGTGCCGATTCCATCGCCATTCTTGATTCGGCGATGCGCGGCGATACGGCTGGCGCGCTGGCCGCGCTGGCGACGACGATGGCTGGCGGCAGCGAGCCCGAAATGATCATCTCGGACCTGATGGACCTTGTTCACCGCGCCAGCCAGAAGGCCGCCGGCGGCGCGCTCGACACATTGCTGGAAAGCGAAAGAGATGCCATCGACGCGCTGGCGCAGATGGGGATCGCACGCCTCGGCCGGGCCTGGCAGATGCTGCTCAAGGGTCATGGTGAGGTGACAGCGGCGCCGCAACCGCCAGCCGCTGCCGAGATGCTGGTCATCCGGCTGGCGCATCTTGCCAATATGCCGACCCCCGGCGACATCGTTCAGCGTCTGGCGACGAGCGAGACGCCAACTCAGGCCCCGCCAATTCAGGCCCCACCACTTCAAGCCCCAGAAATCTCCACTCCGGCCCCAGAGCCGGAAATGATGGCGCCCGCATCACCTGAAGACCTATCACCGCCAGCCACGATGCGCGCCAGCGGCGGTGAGTCGATCGCGTCGCAGCCGGCACCTGTATCGCCACCGGTGGCCGAGCCCGATAACGAGGCGGCACCACAACCGCAATCGCTGCTGGACATTTCCGAACTTGCCGAGGCGCGGAATGACCCGCTTCTGGCAGCGCATATCCGCAGCCATGTAAGGCTTGTCCGCATGCAGCCCGGTCTGCTGGATATCTGCCTGACCGATGGCGCGCCTGACAGCCTGCCAGGTGAAATGGCCCGCCGCCTCAGCGACTGGACCGGCGCCCGCTGGATGGTCAGCCTGTCAGACGGCCCTGGCGGCATGACCATCGCCGAGGAACGGCGTGAGGCGCAACGCCGCGAAGTCGCGTTGATTGCCGAAGCGCCGCTGGTGAAGGCCATCACCGAAATCTTCCCCGGCGCGACAATCGAATCCGTTACGCCCCTTGGCGAACCCGAACCAGGCCAGCAACCGACAGGCCAGCAACCAACAGGCCAGCAACCGACAGGCCAGCAACCGACAGGCCAGCAACCGACAGGCCAGTCCTATACAAATCAACCGAATGAGGATTTCCCGACATGATGCGCAACATGGCCGGCATGATGAAGAAGGTTCAGGAAATGCAGTCGCGCATGGAAGCGCTGCAGCAGGAAATGGCCGACACTGAATTCACCGCCAGCGTTGGCGGCGGCGCGGTGACGGTAACGGTCACCGGCAAGGGTGAGATGCGCGGCGTGAAGATCGATCCGGCCGCTCTTGATGCTGACGATGTCTCGATCCTCGAGGATATGATCTGCCTCGCGACAAACAACGCCAGAGGCGAGGCCGATTCGGCAATGGCGGCGAGGATGAAGGACATTACCGGCGGCCTGCCATTGCCGCCAGGCATGTCACTGCCCTTCTGATCCCGGGGGTCTGATGGATTCGCAGCTCGACAATCTGATCCGCCGGATGGCGCGCCTTCCCGGTCTTGGACCGCGTTCGGCCCGGCGGGCGGTGCTGCATCTGCTGCAGAACCGTGACAGGCTGATGCTGCCGCTTGCCGAGGATCTGGGGCAGGTGGCGCGCGGTATACGCAGCTGCGCCGATTGCGGCAATCTCGATACCGGCGATGTCTGTGCCCTGTGCCGCGATACGCAGCGCGACCGGCAGACCATCTGTGTTGTCGAGGATGTTGGCGATCTCTGGGCGATGGAGCGCGCCGCGGTCTATAGGGGGCTGTATCACGTCCTTGGCGGCACGCTCAGCGCCATTGACGGGCGCGGCCCGTCAGAACTCAATATCGACAGGCTGTTGATCCGTGCGCGCGAAGATGTCGACGAGGTGATCCTCGCCCTGCCGGCCACCGTCGAAGGACAGACAACGGCGCATTACCTGCATGAAAAGCTGGCCCCGCTCTCGATCGAGGTGACAAGGCTGGCGCATGGCGTACCGGTTGGCGGCGAGCTGGATTTCCTCGATGACGGCACATTGGCGCAGGCGCTGAAGGCACGCGGGCGGATTGGCGGTCAGTAATCGCCCCTGCCTGTTGGCTCGGGCGGCAGTTCGGGTGCCAGTTCGGGTGCCAGTTCGGGCGGGTGAGCGCTCTCATCACTGACGTCGATCTGGGTGATCTTCGCCCCGCGAGACGAAATCTTGCGGCTGGAGATCTGGATATCATCGATATCCTTCTCCACCTGACCAAAATGTGTCGCCAGCTTCTTGATCCGTTCATCCAGCCGCGCGACATCCTGCAGCATCGTCTCGACCTCGGCCTTGATGACACCGGCCGCCTCATGCATCCGCGCGTCGCGAAGGATCGCCCGCACCGTATGCAGGATCAGCATCAGATTGTCCGGCCCGGCCATATAGACGCGGCGGCGGCGGCTTTCCTCGACAAGCTTGGGAAGCTGCAGGTTGATTTCGGCATAGACCGATTCCGATGGCAGGAACATGATCGCGCTGTCCGCCGTCTCGCCCGGAATGATGTAGCGCGCGGCGATGTCAACGATATGTTTCTTCACATCTGTCTCCATCGCCCGGCGCGCCGCTGTCCGCTCGGCCTCGCCATTGGCGGCGGTCAGCGCGCGGTAGGATTCCAGCGGAAATTTGGAATCGATACAGATCGGGCCGGGCGGTGCCGGCATATCAAGCAGGCAATCGACACGGCGGCCATTGGCAAGCGTATGCTGGAAACTGAAGGCACTTTCGGGCAGCGCATCGCGGACCAGATTTTCCAGCTGCACCTCGCCGAAACTGCCGCGTGCCTGCTTGTTCGACAGGATGTTCTGCAGCTCACTGACCTGCCCGGACAAGGCCGAGATATGGGTGTTCGCCTGCTCGATCACGGCGAGTTTCTCGGCCATGCCGGTGAGCGAGCGGTTGGTGCGCTCATTCTGGTCGCGAAGCGAGTTCTCAAGGCGGGTGCCAAGGCGGCCCTCGGTATCCTGCATCTGCGCGGCGACGATCTTCTGGAGCTCGCCGGATTGCGCGGCCAGCTGTGCCAGTTGCCCCTTCAGCTCGGCCAGGTTTTCGCCGTCATGCCCGGCCGTGCGTTGGCGCATCAGCATGAAGACAAGGACGGCAATGACAACAAGCGCGACGAGGATGATCATCATATCGATCGACATGGGCGGGAATTCCGTCTGCAGGGCAGGTCTGACTGGTTCGGCCGGCGGCGCAGAATCATCACCATGACCGGTCATCGCAGTCTGGCATGACCACCGGCCGACTGCAACTTGACTGCTTCGCCGGCATCCCCTACTCCAAGGGCCTGATTTGTGACGGCCAGGAAAGGCAGGGCAATGGCGCTGATCCCCATCATCTGCATCCCCGACCCGGTGTTGCGCCGGGAGGCCGCGCCCGTGCGCGAGGTGACGGACGGTGTGCGCCAGCTTCTCGATGACATGGCCGAAACGATGTATGACGCGCCCGGGATCGGCCTTGCCGGACCGCAGGTCAATGTCTCGGAACGGCTGATCGTGATGGATTGCGGACCGGACGAGGCGCCGGAACTGCTCAAGATGATCAATCCCGAAATTGTCGCCAGATCGGATGAGACAGCCATTCTGGAAGAAGGCTGCCTGTCGATCCCGAAACAGACCGCCGAGGTCAAGCGGCCGGCGCATGTCGATGTCCGCTATATCGACATTGACGGCACCGAGCAGATGATGCGGTGCGAGGGGCTTCTTGCCGCCTGCGTGCAGCATGAGATCGACCATCTGGACGGGGTGCTGTTCATCGACCATATTTCCCGGCTGAAACGCGACATGATCGTGCGGCGCGCCCTGAAAGAGCTTCGCCAGGTCAATGGCGGCGACTAGGGACCAGCCATGACGCGCCGGCGGATTGTCTTCATGGGAAGCCCGGGATTCGCCATTCCGACGCTTGACCGGCTTGCCGATGCGCATGAGGTGCTGGCCGTCTACACACAGCCGCCCCGCCGCGCCGGCCGCGGCATGCGCGAGACCCCGCAACCGGTGGCGGCGCACACCGCCGCACGCGGGCTGACGATTCGCCACCCGGAGAGCCTTAAAACCGCTGAGGATGCCGCCGCGCTGGCGGCACTCGAAGCGGATGTCTTCATCGTCGTTGCCTATGGTCTGATCCTGTCGCCGGATGTGCTGGCGATGCCGCGCTTCGGCTGCATCAACGGTCATGCCTCGCTGCTGCCACGCTGGCGCGGCGCGGCACCGATCCAGCGCGCCATCGCCGCCGGTGATACGCAAACAGGCGTCTGCGCGATGGTGATGGAGGCCGGGCTTGATACCGGGCCGGTGCTGGCGCGCCGGGAATGCGCCATCGGCGATACCGAAACCGCGGCCAGCCTTCATGACAGGCTGGCGGAGCTGACCGCCGATCTGCTTGGCGAGGTGGTGGCGGGCCTTCCTGATATCCTCAAAACGCAGCAGCCGCAGGATCATGCAGCGGCGATCTATGCCCCGAAGCTGACCCCGGCCGAGGCCGAGATCGACTGGCAGCTGCCAGCATTGGTGATCGACCGGCAGATCCGCGCCTTCACCCCGGTGCCGGGCGCCTGGTTCACCGGCCCGAAAGGGCGAATACGCATCCGTACCGCCAGACGTGGCGATGAGGCAGGCGCTGGCGCGCCGGGGCATTATCTGGGGCTTGATCCGCAGGGTGGCATGCGGATCGGCACCGGGTCTGGCGAGATCATCCTTGATGAGTTGCAGCCCGCCGGTGGCAAAACAATGTCGGCCCGCGCCTGGCTGAATGGCAATCAACTGCCGGTCGGCGGCGCCATCGACGTGATTGACACATGACACGCCGCATCTTCATCACCATCGAATATGATGGCGGACCCTTTGTCGGCTGGCAGCGTCAGGATAATGGCCTGTCGGTGCAGCAGGTACTGGAAGAGGCGGCGCGCGAGCTGACCGGCGGCGCCTGCCCCGTTCAGGGCGCCGGCCGCACCGATTCCGGCGTCCATGCCACCGGCCAGGTGGCGCATCTTGATGTTCCAGACAGGTTCGACGCGGCGCGGGTGATGGCGGCGCTGAACGCGCTGACAGGCGAGCATCCGGTGAGCATCAGCGCCGCCCGCGAGGTGCCAGCCGACGCGCATGCCAGATTTTCCGCCACCGGCAGACGCTATCGCTATCGTATCCTGCCACGGCGCGCCCCGCCGGCACTTGATCGCGGACGGGTCTGGCATCACCGGGCCGACCTTGATGTGCCAGCCATGCAAAGGGCAGCAGAACATCTTGTCGGGCGGCATGATTTCACCAGCTTTCGGGCCAGCCAGTGCCAGGCCGACAGCCCGCTGCGAACGCTTGATGAGCTGCGGGTCGAGACGGTTGGCGAGGAGGTGCATGTGCATGCCGCGGCGCGGTCATTCCTGCATCATCAGGTCCGCAACATCGTCGGCACGCTGGCGCTGGTGGGAACCGGCAAATGGACAGCGGATGATGTCGCGGCGGCGTTGCAGGCGCGTGACAGGTCCGCCGCCGGCCCGACAGCCCCGCCGGAAGGGCTGTATCTGACCGAGGTGACCTATCCACTATAGGTCGGCCATTGGAGATTATCCGGGCATCTGAACACGTGACTGCACGAAAAAGAACAGCCCGGCATCAATCACGAATGACAGGAACAACAGGCCGGTGGCGAACCAGCCGCCGCGGCCAAGCTGATCGCGGCCGATCCGCCAGAGCCAGTAGACGGTCCAGAAGATCAGCGGCGTGATCAGGATCAACATCGTCGCATCGCCGGAAACAATGACCAGATTCTGCACCAGCCCGCCGACCAGATGCTGGACGTTCTCGACCCACAGGAACGGCACGGTGAAGGCAAAGAGCCTGTCAGCCAGGCCAGCACCGCGCAGGATTGTCGCGAACAGCAGCACCATCAGCACGACGGCGACAAGCTGCAGGATCAGATTCGCCGCCAGCACGCCGATGCCGGTCCGCAGACCGGGATAGACCGACACGATGAAGGTGAAAATCACCGACGCCCAGATCGCCTGCCAGACCGCCGGTGCGTCGAACACATAGCTGCCGCTGATCGGCCGGCGGCCAAGCATCACCATGACGGTGGCCTTGAAAAGCGCGGCAAGGCGCCCGAATGCCAATGAGTTGTCAGCTTCGTTCACGCCGCACCTCCGGAAAAGAAACGGCGCAGGCAATCTTCATAGATCGCACTGAGGCCATCGATGTCGGTGGTCAGCACATGCTCGTCAACCTGGTGCATGGTCTGCCCGACAAGGCCGAACTCGGCCACCGGACACAGCTTCGTGATGAATCGCGCATCCGAGGTGCCGCCCGTGGTCGACAGTTCAGGACGGCGGCCCGTGACAGCCTCGCTGGCATCCGACAATATCTCGGTCAGCGGCCCGGGCGCGGTGATGAAAGGGTCGGCATTGGACTTCCAGCTGACCGTCCAGTCACCGCCAACCCTGGCGAAATGCTCTTCCAGCCAGCCGATCAGACCGGCCGCGCTGTGTTCGGTGTTGAAGCGGATGTTGAATCGCGCCTCGGCCCGCGCCGGAATGACGTTGGTTGCCGGATTGCCGACATCGATTGTCGTGACATGCGCCACTGACGGGCCGAAATGCGAGGTGCCGCCATCCAGCTCGCAGCCATTCACCGGTGCCAGCATGGCCAGCAGCCTTGTCACCGGATTGTCGGCAAGATGCGGATAGGCGACATGTCCCTGCCGCCCCTCGACAACAAGATGACCCGACAGGCTGCCGCGCCGGCCATTCTTGATGACATCGCCAAGCGCCGTCGGGTTGGTCGGCTCGCCGACAACGCACATGTCAGGCTGATGGCCATTCGCCGCCGCCCATTCGACCATCTTCACCGTGCCGTTGACAGCATCACCCTCTTCATCGCCGGTGATCAGCAGGCTGATCGACCCGTTGGCCACATCGGCAGGCAGCCGGCCCACAGCGGCGATGAAGGCGGCAATGCCGCTTTTCATATCGGCCGCACCGCGGCCATAAAGACGCCCGTCCTCGATCACCGCGCCGAACGGGTCATGCGTCCATGCCTCACGGTCGCCAACCGGAACAACGTCGGTATGGCCAGCGAAACTGAAATGCGGACCATCGTTGCCGCGGCGGGCAAACAGATTGTCGATGCGATCATCGCCGGTGCCGAAAGGCAGCCGCTGGCAGACAAAACCAAGCGCCGTCAGCTCACCCTCAAGACAGTCGAGCGCGCCGCCTTCATGCGGCGTCACTGACGGGCAGCGGATCAACCGCTGCGTCAGTTCGACAGCATGCGACGGCGCCGGGCCCATCAGTCGCGCAGCAATTCGTTGACAGATGTTTTCGAACGCGTCTTTTCATCGACCTGCTTGATGATCACGGCGCAGGCAAGCGACGGCCCGGGCGACCCGTCGGCAAGCGGCTTGCCGGGAAGCGTACCGGGAACAACCACCGAATAGGCGGGCACGCGGCCCATATGGACCTCGCCGGTCACACGGTCGACGATCTTTGTCGATGCGCCGATGAAGACACCCATTGACAGCACCGCGCCCTGCTCGACAACCACGCCCTCGACAACCTCTGATCTGGCGCCGATAAAACAATCATCCTCGATCACCACCGGACCTGCCTGCAACGGCTCCAGAACGCCGCCAATACCGGCACCGCCGGACAGATGCACATTCTTGCCGATCTGCGCGCAGGACCCGACAGTCGCCCAGGTATCGACCATCGTGCCGCTGTCGACATAGGCGCCGAGATTGACAAAGCTTGGCATCAGCACGGCGCCGGCGGCGACATGCGCCGAATGCCGGACGACACAGCCCGGCACGGCGCGGAAGCCGGCATTGCGGAACTCGCTCTCGCCCCAGCCGGCGAATTTCGACGGCACCTTGTCCCACCAGACAGCCTCGCCATGGCCGGGATAGGTGGTGCCGGAGGGGATCACCGCCATGTCATTCAGCCTGAAGGACAGCAGCACGGCCTTCTTCAACCACTGATTGACGTGCCATTGATGGTTGCCGCGCGGCTCGGCAACACGCGCCGCACCGCTGTCCAGCATCCCGAGCGCCGTTGATACCGCATCACGAACCGGGCCCGCAGTGTCGGCGCCAATCGTGTCACGCGCGTCCCATGCCGCGTTGATGTCCTGTTCCAGCTGCGCCACATCCATCTTCGTCTCCACTTGTTTCACCCGGCGAGACCGGCTCCGCCGCGCCTTCACCGTCATTTGGTCTTTTGCGTTTGTTCTTTTGTTGATATCGACCTTTCAGGCCGGAATGGCAAGGGCCGAAAGGAAGCTCTTCAAATCCTCGGCCACAAAATGCACATAGGGCTCATCAGCCCCCTTGGCGGCCCAGTCATGGTCGCTGACAAGCCATACCGTGCGCATGCCAAGTTCGTGCGCGGGCTCCAGATTGCGGGCCATATCCTCGACCATCACCGCGCCAAGCGGATCGATGCCGGTTGTCGCAACGAAACTGTCAAACGCCTTCTGTTCCGGTTTCGGCACAAAATCGGCCCCGACAATATCAAAAATATGATCGAAATGATGCCGGATGCCATAGGCATCGAGAATGTTCTCGGCATGCGGCACGGTGCCGTTGGTGAAGATATGCTTGCGCCCCGGCAGACCCGCCAGCAGCTGGTCAAGTTCGGTCTCGCGCGGCAGGTCGCTGACATCGATGTCATGCACGAAATGCAGATAATCCTCGGGCGCCAGATTTTGCTCGACCATCAGCCCGCGCATCGTCGTGCCATAGCGATAGAACAGATCCTTCTGGATCACCCGCGCCTCATCATGCGGCACCTTGAAATGCTGCGCGACAAAATCGGTGATTCGAACCGCAACACGCAGGAACAGCTGCGATTTGGCCGGGTAGATGGTGTTGTCGAGATCGAACACCCAGTCCCGAATTTCATCGGTGGGGAAACTCAGTGGCGACTTTGAAACAGGTGACATCAGCATATTGCCTTTCTCGGAAGTGGCCGGTCAGTCGGCCTTGATGAAGGTTCCCATACCGTGCTCGGTGAATAGTTCGACAAGCAACGCGTGCGGTGCCCGCCCATCCATGATCACCGCGGCTTCGGCTCCCCCGAGAACAGCATTGATACAGGTTTCGACTTTCGGAATCATCCCCCCCGAAACGGTGCCGTCACGGATCAGCGCCTCGGCCTGGCTGACCGTCAGTTCGGTGACAAGATTGCCGTCCTTGTCGAGCACGCCGGCAACGTCGGTCAGCATCAGCATGCGCGTCGCACCGAGCGCCGCGGCGATGGCGCCGGCGGCCGTATCGGCATTGATATTGTAGGTCTCGCCATTGGCGTCGCTGCCAACCGGCGCGACAACCGGGATCAGCTTGCCGGCATTCAGCGCGTCCAGCACATCGGTATTGATCTGTTCCGGCTCGCCGACAAAACCGAGATCGATGGCCTGTTCGATGGCACTTCCCTCGGCGCGGCTCTTGCCAAGCAGCTTGCGCGCCTGGATCAGCCCGCCATCCTTGCCGCTGATGCCGACAGCGCGGCCGCCAGCGCGGGCGATCGCCGCCACAAGCGCCTTGTTGATGCCGCCGGCAAGTACCATCTCGACGACCGAGATGGTCGCCTCATCGGTGACTCGCAGCCCATCGACAAAATTCGATTCGATCTCCAGCTTGGTCAGCATCTCGCCAATCTGCGGGCCGCCGCCATGAACAACGACAGGCCGTGCGCCAACCTGGTCGAGAAGCGCGATATCGGCGGCGAAGGAGGCGACATATTCCGCCTCGCCCATCGCATGGCCGCCGAACTTCACGACAATCGTCTGCTCGGAATAGCGGCGCATGAAGGGGAGTGCCTCGACAAGCATGCCGGTCCGCTCGATCAGCTTCGATTGCAGGGAGGAAGGTGTGTCACCCATCATTTTGCCCCTTAAACTGCCTTGGTCAAATTGCCCTGGTTAAACCATCGGCTCAAACCATTGGCGCCATTCCGCGCCGCGCGTCAAACTATCGGCAAGCCGGTACCCTGCGCAAGTGTTGTTCACCGAAAGCTGGCAGCAACCTAGCCGCGTGGCAGGGCCAGCCCGGCCAGATGCGCGCGCAGCTCGGCGATACCGCCACCTTCCTGTGACGAGGTCACGAAAATCTGCGGATAGGCGGCGACATGGCGGCCGATTGTCTCCGCCGTGGCGGCGCAGACCGTCTCCAGCGGGCCCGGCTTCAGCTTGTCGGCCTTCGTCATCACCACCGCCCATGATACGGCGCTGGCATCAAGAAGTGACATGATCTCGGAATCCGCCGCACCGACGCCGCGCCGCGAATCAATCAGCAGGAACACCCGCTGCAACGACGCCCGGCCAGCCAGGAACTTGCGGGTCAGCGTTGTCCAGGCCTTGATGTCGGTCTTCGGCGCCGACGCATAGCCATAGCCCGGCAGATCGACCAGCTGCAGCCGGCTGGCCAGATCGAAGAAGATCAGCTGGCGTGTGCGGCCCGGCGTCTGCGAGGTGCGGGCAAGCGCCCGCCGGCCGGTCAGCGCGTTGACGAGCGATGATTTGCCGACATTCGAGCGGCCCGCAAAGCAGATTTCGGGCAGGCCTTCAGGCGGCAACACGCGCATGTTGGTGGCAGCGGCGATGAACTCGCAGCTGCCGGCGAACAGAAGGCGTCCGGCCTCGAGATCCTCGGCCGTCAGCTCTCCTTCGCTATTCTGCGCATGATGTACCATTGTTGCGCCATCGAAAGCAGGTTGTTCCAGGTCCAGTAAATCACCAGCCCGGCCGGGAAAGTCGCCAGAAGGAATGTGAAGATCAGCGGCATGAACTGGAAGATCTTCGCCTGCACCGGATCGGGCGGCGCCGGGTTCAGGCGCATCTGCAGGAACATCGAGATACCCATCAGGATCGGCCAGATGCCAAGCTGCAGGAAGGGCGGCAGGAACCCGACCGAATAGGGAAGCAGTCCAAACAGGTTGAAGACCGAGGTCGGATCGGGTGCCGACAGGTCGGTGATCCAGCCAAAGAACGGCGCGTGCCGCATCTCGATGGTCACGAACAGCACCTTGTAGAGCGCGAAGAAGACCGGGATCTGCAGCAGCACCGGAAGACACCCCGCCGCCGGGTTGATTTTCTCGGTCTTGTAGAGCTCCATCATCTCGCGATTCATCGCCATCCTGTCTTCGGAATGCTTCTCGCGGATCTGCTGGATCTTCGGCTGCAACAGCCGCATCTTGCCCATCGAACGGTAGGATTTGCTGGCCAGCGGATAGAAAATCAGCTTCACGATCACCGTGAAAGCCAGCACCGCGACGCCGAAATTGCCAAGGATGCCATACAGCCAGTTGATCACCAGGAAGAACGGTTTGGTCAGGAAATAGAACCAGCCGAAATCAATCGCCAGATCGAAATTCGGGATGCCGAACTCCTTGGAATACTGATCGAGAAGCGAGACTTTCTTGGCGCCGGCAAACAGCCGCGCCTTACTTGCCACGACCCCGCCAGGTTGCAGCAGCTGCCCTTCGGCGGCGATATAATCGACCTGATAGCGGTCCTCGCTGCCGCGAAGCGACTTGAAGGCATAATTGATTCGCACCGACTGGTCCGGCACCAGCGCGGCAAGCCAGTATTTGTCGGTGATACCGATCCAGCCGCCGGCCGTTTCCGGCGCGACATCGATCGCCCCGCCATCGGCGTCCTTCATATCATCATAATCCTCTTCGCGAAGCGTCTCGTCGAACACGCCAAGCGCGCCTTCATGAAGGATATAGATGCCGGTTGTCGGCGGCGTGCCATGACGCCTGACCAGACCATAGGGGAACAAAGTCACCGGCGTGTCGAGACGGCTCTCGACACTGTCATCGACGGTGATCAGATAATCCTCGTTGATCGACAGCGTCCGCCGGAAGGTCAGACCCTCGCCATTGTCCCATGACAGCGACACCGGGGCACCGGGCGCCAGTGTCTGGCGATCGGCGCTCCACAGGCTGTCGACCGTTGGCATGGGTTGATCAGCCGTGCCGGCGGCCCAGCCGAACTCGGCGAAATAGGGACGCGCGGAACTAGTCTTCTGCAGGAACTGGATAAAGGGCGAATCCTCGGCCTGCGTCTCGCGATAGCCTTTCAGCATCACATCGTCAATCCGCGCCCCGGCCAGCGAAATCGACCCGGAGACAAGCGGCGCATCAATGATGATTCGCGGCGCATTGTCGGCCGGCCTTGCTTCGGTAACCGTCACGCCTGCCGGTGTCGCGCCAGTGGTCCCGGCGGTGGTCCCGGCGGTGGTCGCGCCGGTGGTCTCGGCGGCCTGCGGTGTGGCGTTTTCGGCCGCCGCCTCTTCAGCCTGCATTTCGGCGATGGCCTGCTGGCGTGCCGCCTCTTTCTCCAGCTCCGGACCGACGACGAAGACCTGCCAGCCAAAAAGCACAGCCATCGACAGGGCGATGGCAAGGATCATGTTACGGTTTTCGGGGTTCATCTATCATGTCCCTGTGCGTTCATCGACACGCTTTAAAATACACCAGATGCGAAACAGCCATTCAGCCTTGGCGCCGGCCTTGTCCGGCAGCACCATCCTGTTCGGCGCGCGGCACCGGATCGAATGCCGGCGTCGCCCACGGGTGACAGCGCGAGATACGTTTTAGCGCAAAGATTCCGCCGCGCAAGGGGCCATGATGCTGCAACGCCTCGACAGCGTATTCGGAACAGGTCGGCAAATGCCGGCAATTGGCACCCAGAAGCGGCGAAATGAACAGCCTGTAGACCCAGATCACAAGGATCAGCGGGGCGGCCAGAAGACGCTCGACGGCACGCCGAAGACCTGTCCATAGCGACATCACGGGATCTCCGCCGCCGGACCGGCCTGCTGGTCCACAGGCTGGTCCATAGGCCGGTCCACGGTGCGGTCCAGGGTGCGGTCCAGGGTGCGGTCCAGGGTGCGATGGATATATCCGACAGTCTTGCCAAGATCGCTGATAAGGTCGGTCCAGTCGCGGTCGGCCGTGCCGTGCCTGGCGATCATCACATAATCGAACCCGGTGCGCGCCTGCGCTGCGAGTTCGGTTCGCGCCAGCGCGCGCAGACGACGGCGGGCCCGATTGCGGCGCACCGCATTGCCGACTTTTCGTGATGCTGTGAGTCCGAGGCGCCAGTCCGCGCGGCCGGTAGGCACGGCCTGCAGGATGAAGCCTCTTGATATTGCTTTCATGCCGCTGTCACGGGCCGCCAGAAAACCGGCACGCGACGGGATGCTGACCAGCGCGGTCACCGCGGCGCCTTCACGCCGTCAGGCGGACAGGCGTGCCCGACCCTTGGCACGGCGGGCGCGCAGCACGCGGCGGCCGCCGACGGTGGCCATACGGGACCGGAATCCGTGGCGACGCTTGCGGACAAGAACACTGGGTTGATAGGTGCGTTTCATGGCGACGCTCCCTTGGCGCATTCAACAGGTTGTCAGAAACTGGGGGGTTTGTAGGGGGCGCGCGCCCGGGTGTCAATTGTTTTCGGCCCGATTGTTCCGGCTATTGAGGTGGCGAGGTGGCGCGCCATATGCCATAAGGCAAAACGCCGACCGGCCCAAGGCTAATTCGGGCTATACTCGATCGGTTCTGGCAGTGGGAATGATTCTAATGCGCCACGCGGCTTCATATCCGGCCATTCTCGTAGCGGCCATTCTCGTGGCGACCTTCCTCGTGATGATCGTCGTCTCGGGACTTGCCACCGCGCCGACGCTCTATCGCCAGATGGCGCTGTCCCCCGATTCTGCATCACCGGCACCGGATCATCGGGGCACCGTGGCCACGATCGATTTGCCGACGGTATCGACGCTGACGCTTCTTGGCACCAGCCTCGATCTCATCCTGCCGGGACCACGCCGGGCAATGATGGTGACGGGGCCCGGTGATGATGCGCGGCGGCTGTTCGATCCGGCCACGCCGGGACTTCGCGGTGCGTTGCGGCTTGTCTTCCTGCAATGGCTTCTGGCCGGCGCGGCGGTGTCCGGGTTGATCATCTGGCTGGTGAGGCGATATCTCGACCGGCATTACACGGCGCCGCTGACCGCCCTGATCGACACCATCAACGAGTTCAGCGACGACCCGACCGTGGCCAGCCCGATTCCCGATGCGGTCACCAGTTCACCCGAATTCCTTGCCGCGGCCGGGGCGCTTGATGCGCTGCAGCGCAACACGCTGATCGCGCTCCGCCAGCGTGAACGGCTTGCCGATATCGGCGAGGCGGTGGCGAAGATCAATCATGACATACGCAATGTGCTGAGCTCGGCGACGCTGGTTGCCGACACGCTGATCGCCTCGCAGGACCCGCGGGTGCGCCGCGCCGCGCCGCACGTCGTGCGCTCGCTGGAACAGTCGGTCATTCTGTGCCAGTCGATGCTGGATTATCTTGCCGAAACGCCGATCCCCGAACCGGACTTCATCACGATGCCCGACCTTGCTGCCGAGACCGCCGCCGATTCGGGACTCACGGTGGAATATAGCGGGCCGGACCAGCTCTTTCTTGACCGCACGATGATGGCGCGGATCCTGCTGAATCTGGCACGCAACGCCGCCGCCGCCGGGGCCGGGAAGATCAGCATCGATATCTGGCGCGCCGGTCGGCTTGGCGTTGTCGACATTGCCGATGACGGGCCGGGCATTCCGCGCGGGCAGTGGGAGGATCTGTTTCTGGCCTTTCGCAGCCGGCAGCGCGGCGGCACCGGGCTCGGGCTGGCCATCGCGCGTGATCTTGCGGTGGCACAGGGCGGCAATCTGAAGCTGACCCGCTCGACCGATGATGGCAGTGAATTCAGGCTGCAGCTTCCCATCGAGATGTTCAACGGGCCGGCCAGCGCCGATGACCCCGCCAGCGATGCGTCAGTCGCGGCGGCCGATAATCGGCGTTGAGGGCTGTGGTTCCATGTCCCAGGGGAAGAAGATCCAGGTGTCCTGCGATACCTCGGTAACAAAGGTGTCGACAAGCGGCCGTCCCGCCGGCTTGGCATAGAC
>CBFHRT010000026.1:0-18974 GCA_965658285.1 Puniceispirillaceae bacterium (SeqCode)
TGAGCTGATCGCCGGTGATGGCTGGGAATCGCATGTCGATGGTTTCATGGACCGGTTGGCTGGCCTTGACGGGGTGCGTATTCCCGGCGCCCGCCGGCATCAGAACCGGCTGGATACCGGGCCGCGGGCGATCAATACGGCGCTTGTCGAGAGCATCCGCGAGCTGATCTGACAATCCGTCCTGCGCGGGACTAGCGGCCTTTCCAGACAGGCTCGCGCTTTTCGGCAAAGGCGCGGAAACCCTCCATCCCGTCCTCGGAATGATACAGCCTGTCGACGGTTGGCAGCTGCATCTTGGTGACCCGGTTCATCGCGTCCTGGAATTTCATCGCCTCGGCCTCGCGCGCCACCTCCTTGATCGCCGCGAAGACAAGTGGCGGCCCCGAGGCCAGGAGGCGCGCCAGCTCCCACGCCCGGTCATACAGCGCCGGCCCGTCGGCAAGCTGTTCGGTGACAAGCCCCCAGCGATGCGCCTCCGCGCAATCCATCCAGCGGCCGGTCAGCAGCATGTCCATCGCGACATGATAGGGAATCCGCTTTGGCAGCTTGATGGTCGCCGCGTCGGCAAGGGTGCCGGCGCGAATTTCCGGCAGCGCGAAGCTCGACGCCGCGGTGGCGAGGATCAGATCGCAGGACAGCGCCAGCTCGAACCCGCCGCCGACACACATCCCCTCGACGGCGGCGATCACCGGCTTGTTGAGGTCGCGAAGTTCCTGCAGCCCGGCAAAGCCGCCGACGCCATAGTCGCCAACCACCGAATCACCCGCCGCGGCGGCCTTCAGGTCCCAACCGGCGGAGAAAAATTTCTCGCCGGCGGTGCGCACGATACAGACCCGCAATTCCGGATCGTCGCGAAAGGACTGGAACACCTGTCCCATGCGCTGCGAGGTGACAAGGTCGATGGCGTTCGCCTTCGGCCTGTCGAGTGTCACCTCGAAGACATGGCCCTCGGTACGGGTGATGACGTTCTGGTCTGGTGTCTCGCTCATGATCCTGTCTCCTCACATGCCCTCAGTCTTCCATATCACCGCATCGACCGCCAGCGCGCCGCCGCCTGCGGGGGCCAGCATCAGCGGGTTGACCTCGATCTCGTCGAGATCCGGATTGGCGATCATGATCTCGCATAGTCGCAGCGCCGCGTCGATGGCGGCGTCGATATCGGCCGCATCACGGCCGCGATAGCCGCTCAGCAGCGGCGCCAGTCGCAGCCGCAACAAGGCCGTCCGGACCTCGTCGCCGGTTACCGGCAGCACCAGCGTAACGACATCGCCCAGCAGTTCGGCGGCGGTGCCGCCCATGCCAAGACAGAGCGTCAGCCCATAGACCGGGTCACGCCGCAGTCCGATCAGCAGCTCGGCCACTGGCGGCGGTGCCATTTCCTCAACCAGAAAGCCGGTGGCCGCCGGCATGTCGTCAGCCGCGGCAAGCAGCTCATCGGCAATAAGGCCGAGCCTGACAAGCCCGGCCTCGCTTTTGTGCGCATGGCCAAGGCCCTTCAGCGCGAAGGGGGGTGTCAGACTGGCAGACGCGGCGGTGAGATCCGCCGGCCTGTCGGCGTGGGCGCCGGCCGGCACGGCGATCCCGGCATGTGCAAGCATGGCTTTCGCCGCGGCTTCATCGACCAGTGTACGGTCGGCCGGGGCCGGCCTTGCCGCAAGCGGTCGCCAGCCTCCGGCCACATTCGGTGCTGTCGCAAGTTCGATGGCGCGAAGGCCGTGCGCAAAGCCGTTCAGCGGTACAATCCCGTCATCCATCATCCGGGTGGCCCAGCTGTCCGGAATGCCCTCGGCAAGGCTGCCAAGACAGGCGACGCGTGTGCCGGTCATCTCGCCGGCGCACTTCATCGCCGCCACTGCCGGATGCCAGGCCGCGTCGCTGCAGCGGTCGGCGCGCGGAAAATCAATCACCAGAACCGACAGATCGACCCAGTCGCCCATCATCGCGGCGAAGGCGTCGGTCATCTTCTGCTCATCGCCCCAGATGAAGGTGTGATAGTCGAGCGGATTGGCCAGCGCCACCAATGGCCCCAACGTCTCGGCAAGCCGGTCCAGATTGGGCGCCGGGATGGCCGGCCAGTCCAGATCGTGACCCGCTGCCAGATCGGCCGTCAGCCCGGCCTCGCCGCCCGAACAGCACATCGCGGTGACCCGATGGCCGGGCAGGCGCCCATGCATATGGACAAGCTTCAGCACCTCCAGCATATCCTCCGGCGCGGCGGCTTCGATGACGCCGCAGCGGGCAAGGAAGGCGGATGAAGCAGCACCGTCCCCGGCCAGCGCGGCGGTGTGCGAGCTGGCCGCTGTCCGCGCGGCGGCGGTCTTGCCGGCCTTGATGGCGACAATCGACTTGCCCATAGCGGCGGCCTCGTCGGCCATGTCGGCGAAATCCACCGGGTCGATGATTCCCTCGATATAGAGACCCGCCGCCGTGACCCGGTCATCGGCAAGAAGGCTTCGTGCCATATCGGTCAGGCTTGTCTGTGCCTGGTTGCCGACACAGGCGATATAGGCGACTGGCAGGCCGCGCGCCTGCATGCTGATATTGATGGCGATGTTCGATGACTGGCTGATGATGGCAACGCCGCGATCGACCGCGCGCCCGCCATGCTGGTCGGGCCACAGCATCGCGCCGTCGAGATAATTCAGCACGCCATAGCAGTTCGGCCCCAGCAGCGGCATCTCGCCGGCCGCCGCGACAAGCGCCTGCTGCAAGGCCTCATCACCGGTCTCGGCAAAGCCGGAGGCAAAACAGACCGCCCCGCCACATCCCATGGCCGACAGCTGTCCGGCGACCTCGATGGCGGCGTTGCGGTTGATCCCCAGAAAGGCGGCGTCGGGCGCGGCGGGAAGATCATCAAGGCCCGGCAGGCAGGCAACGCCGCCAATCGCATCGCGCGTCGGATGCACCGGCCAGATATCGCCGTCAAACCCCGATTTAAGGCACTGCGCGACGACATTTTCCGCCCACCAGCCGCCAAACACGGCGATCGAGCGGGGTCTGAACAGGCGCGACAGGTTCCGCATTCCTAGCCCCCGAGCGGGCGCAGAAGCTCGCGGCTGATGATGTGGCGCTGGATTTCCGAGGTGCCGTCCCAGATCCTCTCCACCCGCGCATCGCGCCAGAATCGCGCCAGCGGCAGATCATCCATCAGCCCCATGCCGCCATAGACCTGGATCGCCTCGTCGGTGACACGGGCCAGCATTTCCGAGGCATAGAGCTTTGCCGAGGCAATCTCGCGGTTTGCCGGCAGCCCCTGATCAAGCCGCCAGGCAGCCGACAAGGTCAGCAAGTCGGCGGCGTCGATCTCGGTCACCATATCGGCAAGTTTGAAGCCGATACCCTGAAACTTGCCGATCTGCTTGCCGAACTGTTTGCGCTCGACAGCGTAGTTCAGCGCATAGTCAAAGGCCCGGCGGGCGCGGCCGACACACATCGTCGCGACGGTGATGCGGGTGGCGTACAGCCAGGTGTTCATCACCTCGAACCCGCCATCGACGGCGCCAAGAACCTGATTGTCGGCAAGCCGGCACTCCTCGAATTTCAGGATCACATTGTGATAGCCGGCATGCGAGACCGATTTGTATCCCGGCAGCACCTCGAATCCCGGATGGCCGCGGTCAACAAGGAAACAGGTGATCCGCTTCTTTGGCCCGTGCGGCGTGTCATCGACGCCGGTGGCAACGAAGACGATGAAGAAATCGGCATGGTCGCCGCCGGAGATGAAATGCTTGGTGCCGTTCAGCACCCAGTCGCCGCCATCGCGGCGGGCGGTCGTGCTCATGCCGCGCACGTCCGAGCCGGCATCGGGTTCGGTCATCGCCAGCGCGTCCATCTTCTCGCCGCGCACCGCCGGCATCAGATAGCGCTCGATCTGGTCCCCCTCGCAGGCCATCAGGATGTTCTGCGGGCGCCCGAAGAAATGCGTCAGCGCCATCGACCCGCGCCCCAGCTCGCGTTCCAGAAGCGCGAATTCCAGATTGTTCAGCCCGCCGCCACCGACCGATTCCGGGAAATTGGCGGCGTAGAAACCCATTGCCAGAACCTTGTCCTTGATCTGCTGTCCGATTTCGGCCGGCACGTCACCGCGCGCCTCGATCTCGTCTTCCAGCGGATAGATCTCGGTCTCGACAAAGCTTCGCACGGTCGAGACGATGAGGTCCTGTTCCTCGGTCAATCCGAACTGCATGTTATGTTCCTCCTCCGACGGCGCGGCCGGCGCCTTCGGGATATGGCAGGGCGGCATGCGCGTCCGCCAGCTCGGCAAGCCGCGCCGCAATATCGCCGCGCGGCAGGCTGGCCGACCGGCTGTTCATATCGACATGGATCAGCATATGCTCGCCGGTGGCCAGAAGCCGCGCCCCGCCATCCGCCCCGCCATTTGTTTCGATCGCATAAAGGTGGTGGAACAGCTGCATCTTCTTGCCCGCGCCATGCAGCACCTGCGAGGTGGCGAAAATCTGCGCTCCGGCCGTGACTTCATCGAGATGCCGGATATGTGTCTCGACGGTGAAATAGCTGCCGCCATCGGCAAGATAGGCGGCGTCGACACCGATCCAGCGCATCACCGCGTCGGTGGCCATCGAGAAACAGTCAAGATAGCGCGCCTCGTTCATATGGCCGTTATAGTCGGTCCAGCCCGACGGCACCTGCTGGCGCATCGTTTCCAGCGGCGCATCACCGGCCACCTCGGCGCGCGCCGGTACCGCGTCATAGAGCGACTTTTCCCAGTTTGCAACGGTCTGGCCGGCGCCCCAGTCATTGGCTTTCAGCGCCTGCAGGATGGCGACAAGATTATCATCGCGGATTCGTTCCAGCTCGCGGATCGAGTGCCCTCCTGATTGCGCGTCGGACTGGTCGGAAATGGTCTTGACCAGCTCGTCGGTCAGCTCCGGCACATCCATCAGCTTGGTCCAGGGCCATTTCAGGCAGGGGCCGAACTGCGCGATGAAATGCGCCATACCGGCCTCGCCGCCGGCAACACGGTAGGTCTCGAACAGCCCCATCTGGGCCCAGCGAAGCCCGAACCCATAGCGGATGGCGTCGTCGATTTCCGCGGTTGTCGCGATACCGTCCTTGACCAGCCACAGCGCTTCGCGCCACACCGCCTCGAGGAACCGGTCGGCAACAAACGCCTCGATCTCCTTGCGGATTGGCAACGGGTGCATGCCAAGCCCGGCAAAGAAACCTGCCGCCCGGTCGATGGTGGCGGGGTCGGTGGCCTTGCCGCCAACAAGCTCGACAAGCGGCAGCAGATAGACCGGGTTGAAGGGATGCCCGACAAGAAGCCGTTCGGGATGCACCATCCCTGCCTGCAGATCGCTTGGCAGGATGCCCGATGTTGATGAGCTGATCACCGCATCCGTGGCCGCGGTCGCCTCGATCTCGGCATAGACAGCCTGCTTGATGTCGAGCCGTTCCGGCACCGCCTCGATGATCAATGCGGCACCATCCACCGCCGCGGCGATGCTGGCGGCAAAATGCATCTTGCCGCGCGGTGGCAGCGGGGCCATCGTCAGCCGCCCCAGCGCATGGTCGGCATTTGCCATCACGTCGCTAATCTTGCGAGCCGCCTCCGGGTCGGGGTCGAAAATCCCGACATCGACGCCATTCTGGATCAGCCGGGCGACCCAGCCGCCGCCGATGACGCCGCCGCCAATGACCGCGGCGCGGGCCGGCTTCGCTGCTGCTGCCCTATTATCCTCGGGCACATTATTCTCGGGCATGATTCCCTCCGGGCCGGTGTCAGCCCGCCAGCGGCGCGCGTTTGGTCAGGCCAAGCTGCGCCCGCACAGCGTCCGGCCCGATGATGCCGGCGCCCATATTCTCGACGACAGTCACCGCCCGCTCGACAAGCTGGGCGTTGGTGGCAAAGACGCCGCGTGACAGATAGATATTGTCCTCCAGCCCGACCCGCACATTGCCGCCGGCCAGCACCGAAGCCGCCGGATAGGCCATCGCATTGCGGCCGATCGAGAAGGCCGAGAAGACCCAGTCATCGGGGATATTGTTGACCATCGCCATGAAGGTGTTCAGATCGTCCGGCGCGCCCCAGGGAATGCCCATGCACAGCTGGACAAGCGCCGGCATCTCGATATGCCCCTGCTCGACGAGATGTTTCGCAAACCATAGATGGCCGGTATCGAAGGCCTCGATCTCCGGCTTCACGCCAAGCGCCTTCATCTGCTTTGCCATCTCGACAAGCATCGCCGTGCTGTTGGTCATGATATAGTCGCCATGCCCGAAATTCATCGTCCCGCAGTCAAGCGTGCAGATCTCGGGCCGGCAATCGGCGACATGCGCCAGACGTTCGGTGGCGCCCGCCATGTCGGTCCCGTCGGTGCTTGGTGGCAGCGGCGTTTCCACACCGCCAAGCACCAGATCGCCGCCCATGCCGGCGGTCAGGTTGAGGACAACGTCGGTTGCGGAATCGCGGATCCGCTCGGTCACTTCACGGAACAGCGCCGGGTCGCGCGATGGCTGGCCGGTCTCCGGGTCGCGGACATGGCAATGCACGACGGCGGCACCCGCCTTCGCGGCGTCGATGGCCGAGTCCGCAATCTGCGCCGGCGTGATCGGCACCTTGTCCGACTTGCCGGTGGTGTCGCCCGAACCGGTGACGGCGCAGGTGATGAAGACCTCGCGATTCATCGTCAGCGGCATGACCTTTTCCTCCTCCCGCCGGCAGCTCACCGGCTGGTTGCTCCCCGATCACCCCGAAGCGCGATCATCCTGTTTTGCGATCACATTTTCGTAAATTTCGCGGCATTGCAACTTCTTTGCATTCCGTTCGGAGCGGCGGTCGGCAAATGCCGGCAGAATGGCAGGAACAGGACAGAAAATGACGGTTTCCTTGCACGGGGCGGTAGTGCCTGCGCAAGCATGAGGTGTGGGCATCAGCCTGCGGGGGGAGAAAGGATCAACGCCGGATGAACGCACCATCCAGACCGGCCCGTCGGGGCCGCAAGACTAGACCGTCACACGATCTGCCCGACCAGCCCGGCTGGCAGGATATCCGCAACCATATGGCGCCGCTGGCACCGCTCAGCGACGACCAGATCGACTCCATCCATATGGCTTCGCTGCGCCTGCTTGAGGAATATGGCATCGAGGTGATGAGCGCGCCAGCGCGCGCGCTGTTCCGCAAGGCCGGCGCCGAGGTTGACGAGGCAACGCAGATCGTACGGGCTGATCGCGGCCTGATCGAGGCGGCCATCGCCAGCGCGCCGTCGCAATTCACCCTGACCCCGACCAACCCGGCGCATCGCCTGACGATCGGTGGCAACCATATCCATTTCGGGCTGGTCTCAGGGGCGCCGAATGCGCATGACATCCGCGGTGGCCGCCGCAGTGGCAATTTCGCCGATTACAAGACGCTGATGAAGCTTGGCCAGAGTTTCAAGGTGATCCATTTCTTCGGCAACCAGACGCTGGCACCGAATGATCTGCCGGTGAATACGCGCCATCTCGACACGACATTCGTCAATCTGACACTGACCGACAAGGTGTTCCTGTCGATGTCGATTGGTGAGGCGCGGGTGCGCGACGCGGCCCGTCTGACGGCGATTGCGCGCGGCCTGACGATGGACCAGCTGGCGGCCGACCCCAGCGCGATCACCAACATCAACATCAACTCGCCGCGCAAGTTCGATCTGGAGATGGCATCCGCCGCGATGGCGATGGCCGAGATGGGCCAGGCGACGGTGATCACGCCCTTCACGCTGATGGGCGCGATGACGCCGGTCACCATCGCGGCGGCGCTGACGCAGCAGAATGCCGAGGCGCTGTTCGGGATCGCGCTGACACAGCTTGTCCGGCCGGGGGCGCCGGTCGTCTATGGCGGCTTCACCTCGAATGTCGATATGAAGACTGGCGCGCCGGCCTTCGGCACGCCGGAAAACACCCTTGCCAACATCGCTGGTGGCCAGCTGGCGCGCCGCTATGGTCTGCCCTATCGCACCAGCGCCTGCAGCGCCTCGAACGCGGTCGACGCGCAGGCGGTGTGGGAAACGCAGATGGCGCTGTGGGGTGCGGTCACCGGTCATGGCAATCTGATCTACCATTCCGCCGGCTGGGGTGAGGGCGGGCTTGTCGCCGATTTCGAGAAGCTGATTGTCGATTGCGAAATGCTGCAGGCGATGGCGCAGTTCCTGAAACCGCCAGCTTTCAGCGAGGCCGATTTCGGGTTCGAGGCGCATGACGAGGTGGCGCCCGGCGGGCATTTCTTCGGCACCGCCCATACGATGGAGCGCTATCAGTCGGCCTTCTACAGCCCGTTCCTGTCCGACTGGTCGAACCATGAGAACTGGCGTGATGCCGGCGCGCGAACGACCACCGAACGGGCGATGGATATCTGGCCGAAACTGGTCGAGGCCTATGAACCGCCGCCGATGGACGCGGCGCGGATCGAGGAAATGCAGGCCCATATTGCGCATCGTCGCGCCGAGATCGGCGGCGGCGATCCCTAGGCCGCACTGCACCCCGCCATCCCCACGCCACAGCTTGCGATTTCGCGAAAAGCGGCTACATTCACCGCAGATGACACATGACATTATTGGGGGATCACCACATGACCTTGATGCATTATATCGCTGGCGCCGAAATCGCCGGGACGAGCGGGCGCGAACAGGATGTGTTCAACCCGGCAACCGGCGCCGCCACGACGGCTGTACCGCTGGCAAGCGCCTCGGAAGTGGGTCAGGCGGTTGCGGCGGCCAAGGCCGCGCTTCCCGGGTGGGCCGGCACGCCGGCGGCCAAGCGCGCGCAGGTGATGTTCAATTTCCGCGACCTGATCAGATCCAACCTCGATGAGCTGGCGACGCTGATTTCATCGCAGCATGGCAAGACCTTCGATGATGCCAAGGGCGAGGTGGCGCGCGGCGTCGAGGTGGTCGAGTTCGCCTGCGGCATTCCGCATGCGCTGAAGGGCGAATACTCGCCGCAGGTCGCCGGCGGTGTCGACAGTTTCTCGATGCGCCAGCCGGTCGGCGTGGTGGCCGGGATCACCCCGTTCAACTTCCCGGCGATGGTGCCGATGTGGATGTTCCCGATGGCGCTGGCCTGCGGCAACACCTTCATCCTGAAGCCGTCCGAGCGCGACCCCGGCGCGCCGATGATGCTGGCCCGCCTGCTGACCGAGGCCGGACTTCCCGACGGTGTGTTCAATGTCGTGCATGGCGACAAGGAGGCGGTCGACGCCATCCTCGATCATCCCGATATTGGCGCCATCAGCTTTGTCGGCTCGACGGCGATTGGCCAGTATATCTATTCGCGTGGCTGTGCGAACGGCAAGCGGGTGCAGGCCCTGTGCGGGGCGAAGAACCACATGATCATCATGCCCGATGCCGATATGGACCAGGCTGTCGACGCGGCGATGGGCGCGGCCTATGGCTCGGCCGGCGAGCGCTGCATGGCGATCTCGGCGGTGCTGGCGGTTGGCGATGAGACGGCGGACCGCTTTGTCGCGCAGCTGGCGCCAAAGGTGCGGGCGCTGAAGATCGGCCAGTATGACGAGCCGGGTGTCGAGATGGGGCCGGTCATCACCGCCGCATCGAAGGAACGCATCGAGGGCTATATCGATCAGGGCGAAACGGACGGTGCCGAGGTTGTTGTCGATGGCCGCGGGTTGCGCCTGCAGGGCTATGAGAACGGCTTTTTCGTCGGCGGCACGCTGCTCGACAAGGTGACGCCCGACATGTCGGTCTATCGTGACGAGATCTTCGGGCCGGTGCTGTCGGTGCTGCGCCCGCAATCCTATGAGGAGGCGCGCCAGCTTGTCATCGACCATGAATATGGCAACGGCACCGCCATCTTCACCCGCGACGGCGACACCGCGCGCGATTTCACCAACAATGTGAATGTCGGCATGGTCGGCGTGAATGTGCCGATTCCGGTGCCGGTCGCCTATCACAGCTTTGGCGGCTGGAAGGCGTCGATGTTCGGCGACCATTCGATCCACGGCATGGAGGGTGTGCGCTTCTATACCAAGCTGAAGACGGTGACGGCGCGCTGGCCAAGCGGCATCAAGGAAGGCGCGGTGTTCAATTTCAGCGCCGGAAGCGACGTCTGATCGCCTGACCGCCAGATTACTGATTGCTGACCGTCCGGTCACCGGACCACACAGACAAAGGGCCGCCCCGCACAGTGCCGGGCGGCCTTTTTTGGATGGGGCGGTTCTACATCAACACCTTGCCGGGGTTGAGCAGGTTATGCGGGTCGAGCGCGGCCTTGATCGATTTCATCATCGCATAGGCCACCGGGTCCTTCAGCCGCTTCATATCCTGCTGCTTGTCGGTGCCGATGCCATGTTCGGCGCTGATCGACCCGCGCCATTTGATCACCGTATCGCGCACCGCATCCTTGATCGCCTTGACCTCGTCCGGGCTTTCCGACGGGTCCCTGTCATAGGGGCGGGCGTTGATATGCAGATTGCCGTCGCCCATATGGCCGAAAGCCACGCAGAACGGCCCCGGCGCGATGGCGGCAAAGGCGGCCTCCATATCGGCGATGGCGCCCGGCAGGTCTGACACCTGAAAGCTGATGTCGTTCATCACCCAGTTGCCATGTTTCTGCATGGCATCCAGCGTGCCCTCGCGCATCGCCCAGAAATTCGCCCGCTGCGCGGCCGACCGCGCGATCACCGCGTCATGGACCAGCCCGGCTTCGAAGGCGTCGGCAAGGATGCCCTCAAGCTGCGTCTCCAGCGCCACCGTGCCGTCGGCGCCGATCTCGGCATCCTCGCTCGTTGCCGCGCCGATTTCCATCAGCACCGCCAGGTCCGGCGCCTCGTCAAAGGGCGCTGTGACATGATCGAGATATTTCACCGGCAGCTCATACATCAGCCTGCCGATCAGCTCGAACGCCTCGATCCGGCCGCCGGTGCGGGCCTGCGTCATGTTCATCAGCTCCAGCGCCGCATCAACGTCGCGCACCTTCACCATCGCCGTGGCCTGCGCCAGCGGCGGCGGCACCAGCTTCAGACTGGCGGCGGTGATGATGCCAAGCGTGCCTTCCGAGCCGACCATCAGATTGACCAGATCATAGCCGGTATTGTTCTTCTTCAGCGCCGGCAGCAAATCCATCACCTCGCCGGCCGCCGTCACCACTTCCAGCCCCATGCACAGGGCGCGCGCGCTGCCATGGCGGATGACGTTCAGCCCGCCGGCATTGGTGCCGAGCGCGCCGCCGATCTGCGCCGTTCCCTTGGCGCCGAAGACAAGCGGGAACATCAGCCCCTCGGCCTCGACAGCCTGATGCAGGTTCTGGATGATACAGCCCGCCTCGGCGACCATATACATGCCGGCCCGGTCGATTCGGCGGACCTTGTTCATCCGCTCCAGCGACAGCAGCACGACCTCATCCTCGGCCCGCGCCACGGTGCCGCCGGCAAGGCCGGAATTGCCGCCAAAGGGAATCACCGGTGTGCGGGTCTCGGCGCACAGCTTCATCACCGCCGCGACCTCGGCGGTCTCGCCGGGGCGGACAACGATGGCTGGTGATGATTCCTTGGTGCCAAGCCAGTCACTCTGATAGCGCGTATCGATGCCCGCGCCGCGCTGCACATGCGCCGCACCGCAGATGGCGGCGAACTGCGTCGCAAGATCGGTCATTCGCATTTCGTTCATGGCCGGTCTCCCTTTTCCTCAGCCGGTGATCGGGCAAAAGGCTAGCACAGCGCCGCCCCAGAACATAGCTGGTGAACATGGCCGGTGAACATAGCTGGTGAACATATCTGGCGAACAAGGCTGTGGCGGCATCTCAGCCGCAGAGCAATTCCAGCCGCAGCCGCGCGATCTTGTGCACCTCGGCCAGCGCGGCGGTGAATTCGGTTGCCGGGTCATTGTCGATGCGCGATTCAAAGGCGGCCAGGATGGCGGCCCGGTCAAGCCCCCGCACGGCAATGATGAAGGGGTGGCCGAAGCGCGCGCCATAGCGGTCATTCAGATCGGAAAAGCGGGCGAATTCCGCCGCCGTGCAGCTGTCGAGGCCGGCGCCTGCCTGCTCGGAACTGGACTCCGCCGTCAATCCGCCGGCGATGGCCAGTTTGCCGGCCAGTTCGGGATGCGCCCGTAGCAGGTCAAGCTGGCGTTCATGCCCGCCAGCCTCGACAATATCGCGCATGCGTGCGGCAAATCGCGACAATTGCATATCGTCGGGGCCGAGCCCCTGTGACCACAAGGTCGCCGCCACCCAGGGCGAATGTTCATAGATACCGCCGAATTGCGCCATGAATTCAGCCTCATTCAGGCTGTCCGGCGAAATCGTGAAATGATGGTTCGACATGGTGCGCAGTCCGTTTCCGGGGTGGAGCCTGATGAGACGTAACGCGCGAAGTCTGGTGAAATTTGTTTGCCTCTTCAATGTTTAATTGGCACTCTTCACGCAATCTGGACACGGGAAATATCGGAAAGGGTGACCCGTCATGGGCAGGCTGACGACGCATGTTCTCGACACCGCCGCGGGCCGCCCCGCCGCCGGGTTGCGAATCGACCTATATGGCTGTGATGATGACCCACGACGGTTGATCACCTCGGTAACAACAAATGATGATGGCCGGGTCGACGGACCGCTTCTCGAAGGACCGGATTTTGGCGGCGGGCGTTACCAGCTGGTGTTCCATGCCGGCGCCTATCTGCGGGCCAGCGGGAGCGACCTTCCCGCCGTGCCGTTCCTCGACGAGATTGTCATCGCCTTTGGAATCGACCGGCCGGACCAGCATTATCATGTGCCGCTGCTGCTGTCGCCCTATGGCTATTCGACCTATCGCGGAAGCTGACGCGGGACCGGGGCTGATCAGACGATGCGTGACAGGATTACATTCGTTCTCAACAACCAGGTCGAGCAGGTCAGCGGCATTGCCGGTGACACGACGCTTCTCAACTGGTTGCGGCAGACAAAACGCCTGACAGGGTCGAAGGAAGGCTGCGGCGAGGGCGATTGCGGCGCCTGCACGGTTGTGGTGGCGCGGCGTCAGGCTGATGGCAGTATGCGCTGGCATCCGGTCAATGCCTGCATCCAGTTCATGGGCATGCTTGAAGGTGCCTCGGTGACAACCATCGAGGGGCTGCAAGGTGCCGGTGCGGATGGCGGCGGCCTTGCCGGTGGCCGGCTCCATCCCTGCCAGCAGGTGATGGTCGATCATCACGGCTCGCAATGCGGCTTCTGCACCCCCGGTTTTGTCATGTCGCTATTCGCCGCCTGGTGCAATGGCGACGGGCTGGCGGCACCGGATATCGACACAACCCTTGCCGGCAATCTGTGCCGCTGCACCGGCTACCGGCCGATTGTCGATGCCGCCGCGGCGCTGGAGGTGCGGGACATCCCGCCGGCATTCGAGCGTCAGCGCCGCGAGACCGAGGCAAGTCTGATGGCTGCCATCGCGCATGATGAGACAGTGCGCCTCAGCGATGGCCACCGCAGTTTCATCGCGCCGACAAGCCTTGATGGGTTCGTGCAAAGCTATACGCAGTCGCCCGATGCCACGATCGTGTCCGGTGCGACCGATGTCGGGCTCTGGGTGACAAAGCAGCATCGGCATTTGCCGAGCATGATCTGGACCGGACGGGTCAAGGGGTTTGACCGGGTCGAACGGTCCGGCGCGCATTGGCGCATCGGCCCGGCGGTAACGCATGAAGCGGCGATGGCGATGCTTGCCAATGGACGGCCCGACCTTGGCGAGGTGATGCGGCGGTTCGGGTCGGCACAGGTGCGGGCCAGCGGCACGGTCTGCGGCAACATCGCCAACGGATCGCCGATCGGCGACCTGTCACCAATGCTGATCGCGCTGGCGGCGGAGGTGGAACTTGTCGGCCCGGCCTCGAACCGCCGTCTGCCGCTGGAATCCTTCTTTATCGATTACGGGCGGCAGGACCGCGAAGCGGATGAATTCGTATCGGCCGTGCTGGTGCCGGCAACACCGACGAAGCTGTTCCGCGCCTACAAGATTTCGAAGCGGTTTGATCAGGATATCTCGGCCGTTCTCGGTGCTTTCAACCTGACCGTATCGGGGCGGCGCATCACCTCGGCGCGGCTCGCCTTTGGCGGCATGGCGGCAACGCCGAAACGCGCTTTGACGGCCGAGACGGTGCTGACCGGCGCGGCGCTTGACATCGCCTCATTCGAGGCCGCGGCGGCGGTGTTGGCCGAGGATTTCACCCCGATCAACGACATGCGCGCCTCCGCCGGTTATCGCCTTCAGGTGGCGGCCAATCTGATCCTGAAATACGGGCTTGATGTTACCGGCACGCCGGTGCCGCGTCTGACCGGCGCCGGACTGTCGGCCGATGATCTTCGTGCCGCCGCACCGGGGGCAGGCTGATGGAAGGCAGACCCATCGCCGGTGATATCCGCACGGCGCGCGAACATGACAGTGCCCATAAGCATGTGTCGGGGACAGCCGTCTATGTCGATGATATCCGTTGTCCCGATGACACGCTGGTGGTGCTGATCGGGCAGAGCCCGCACGCGCATGCACGAATCACCGGCATCGATCTGGCGGCGGTCGCGGCGGCCGATAATGTTGTGGCGGTTCTGACCCATGCGGATATTCCGGGGCAGAATGACTGCAGCCCGGTTCATGGCGATGATCCGATCCTTGCCGCGGATGTGGTGAGCTATGTCGGGCAGGCGGTGTTCGCCATTGTCGCCGAAAATATGCGGGCGGCGCGCGATGCAGTGAAGCTTGCGAAAATCGAGTATGACCCGCTTCCGGCGGTGCTGACGATCGAGGAAGCCATGCGTGCCGGGTCCTGGCTTGGCCCCTCGGTGACGATGGAATCCGGCAATCCGGACAGCGCCCTTGCCGGCGCACCGCAGCGCTTGTCCGGCCGGATCGAGATTGGCGGGCAGGAGCATTTCTATCTTGAAGGTCAGGCGGCGCTGGCGATTCCCGGCGAGGATGGCGACATGACGCTTCATTGCTCGACCCAGCACCCCTCGGAAATCCAGCACAAGGTTGCCGATTGTCTTGGCGTCCCGAACCATGCGGTGACCGTCGAGACGCGGCGTATGGGCGGGGCCTTTGGCGGCAAGGAAAGCCAGGGCAATCTGCCGGCGCTGCTGGCGGCGCTGGCGGCGTGGCGGACCGGCCGCGCGGCGAAGACCGTCTATGACCGGGATGATGATTTCATGCTGACCGGCAAGCGGCATGATTTTCGGATCGACTATGATGTCGGTTTCGATGCCGAGGGCCGGATCCAGGCGGTGCTGTTCGAACAGGCGCTGCGGTGCGGCATGTCGTGGGACCTGTCCGAGGCGATCGCGGCGCGTGCCATGTGCCATGCCGATAATGCCTATCACATCCCGCATATGCGGATTGTCTCGCATCGCTGCCGCACTAACACACAGTCGAACACAGCCTTTCGCGGCTTTGGCGGGCCGCAGGGCATGGTGGGAATCGAGCGGGTGATCGACCAGGTGGCGCATCATCTGGGGCTTGATCCGCTGGTTGTTCGCCAGCGCAATTTCTACCCGCATAAATTCAGCGCCACCGGAGCCAAGGGCCGCACCCCCTATGGCCAGACGGTCGAGGATTGCGTCCTTCAGGACATCGTGCCGCGGCTTGCAACCGATGCCGACTATGAAACGCGGCGTGCCGAGATCGAGGCCTTCAACAAGGCCGGCGGGATGATCCGGCGCGGCATCGCGCTGACGCCGGTGAAATTCGGCATTTCCTTCAACACGACGTTCCTCAATCAGGCCGGGGCGCTGGTCCATGTCTATAGCGACGGGTCGGTGCATCTCAATCATGGCGGCACCGAGATGGGGCAGGGGCTGAACACCAAGGTTGCGCAAATCGTGGCGCATGAATTCCAGATCGATTTCGGATCGGTGAAGATCACCGCCACCAATACCGGCAAGGTTCCCAACACCTCGGCCACGGCGGCGTCATCGGGAACCGACATGAACGGCATGGCGGCGCAGGCGGCGGCGCGCACCATCAAGACACGGATGCGTGATTTTCTGGCAGAACAGCATCAATGCGTGCCGGGTTCGGTGACCTTCGCCAATGGCAAGGTGCGAGCCGGCGCGGCGCAGATGTCCTTCGCCGAGGCGGTCAGGGCGTGTTATCTGGGCCGCATCTCGCTGTCGGCGACAGGGTTCTACGCAACGCCGAAAATCCATTGGGACAAGACGCGAAGCCGCGGGCGTCCCTTCTATTATTACGCCTATGGCGCGGCGGTGACCGAGGTGGCGACCGACCTTCTTACTGGCGAGAACCGCATCCTGCGCACCGATATCCTGCATGATGTGGGACGCTCGCTGAACCCGGCCATCGATATCGGCCAGATCGAGGGCGGCTTTGTCCAGGGGGCCGGCTGGCTGACGACCGAGGAGCTTGTCTGGGATGATGCCGGCCGGCTGCGCACCCACGCGCCCTCGACCTACAAGATCCCGGCCTGTGCCGACCGGCCGCCTGTCTTCAATGTGGCGCTGTTTGATGATGGCGAGAATATCGAGGACACGATCCATAAATCCAAGGCTGTCGGCGAGCCGCCATTGATGCTGGCCATCTCGGTTCTGATGGCGCTGTCGCACGCGCTGGAATCGGTCGGGGATGACTATCCGATGCTGGACGCGCCGGCCACGCCGGAGCGGCTCTGCCTTGCGGCGCGCCAGCTTGGCGGCCCCGGAATTGCCGTTACCGGGATCACGCGCGGGGACAGGTGATGGCGGGCTGGATCGACGTGGCCCGCGACCTGATCGCGCGCGATGGCGGTGTCGTGCGCGCCAGCCTTGTCGGCGTTCGCGGGTCGGCCCCGCGCGAGGCCGGGGCGATGATGCTGATCACCGCTACCGACATCTGGCAGACAATTGGCGGCGGGTCGCTGGAGTTCGAGGTGATGGCCAAGGCGCGTGCCATGCTGGCCGCGCCGGCGGCGCCCTGGCAACGGCAGGTGATCAGCGCGGCGCTTGGCCCCGATATGGGGCAATGCTGCGGCGGTCATGTGCGGATTTTGCTTGAATATTTCGGTGCCGACGAAGCCACAGAGCTGGCGGTGCTTCAAGGCTGCCGTCGGATCGCGCACCCGCTTGCCGGCATCGCGCCACCTGTCGATGCCGGTAATGCCGACATCGGACCGGATAAGGCCGGGTTGATGTTCATCGCGCCGGTGGCACAGCCGGGACGGCCGCTCTTCCTCTATGGTGCCGGGCATATCGGGCGGGCGCTGGCCCCGCATCTGACGGCGCTGCAGCTTGACCTGCATTGGGTTGATATCGAGGATGCGCGCTTTCCTGCCAATATTTCTGACGGCATGTCTGACGGCATTCCCAACGGCATTCCCAACGGCGTCACACGCATTGTGGCGTCCGATCCGTCGGTGATTGCGGCGCACGCGCCCACCGATGCCATCCATCTTGTGATCACGCATAACCACGCGCTTGACGAGGCGATCTGCCACCGCATCCTGTCCGGGCCGGGCTTTGCGCGACTCGGCCTGATCGGCTCGGCGACAAAGGCGGCGCGGTTCCGCGCGCGCCTGGCAAAGGCCGGCATCGCGCCGAACGTGCTGGACAGGCTTGTCTGTCCGGTCGGGCTGCCGGCGATCACCGGCAAGCATCCGGCGCGGGTGGCGCTGTCGATTGCCGCCGGTGTCGCCATCTGGCAGCAGGAGTTGGACGAAAGCCACTGACACTGGCACACTGCCATCACACAATTGCATAATGGAAGCTCAATGATTGATTATCTGTGGATGTGGTCTGAATTTATGGTGCGCTGGCTGCATGTGGTGGCCGGCATCGCCTGGATCGGGTCATCCTTCTATTTCATCGCGCTGGACCTCAGCCTGAAGCCCGGCAAGCAGCTTCCCGACGAGGCGCATGGCCAGGCCTGGCAGGTGCATGGCGGCGGCTTTTACAACATGGTCAAATATCTGGTCGCGCCGGCGCGGATGCCGGATGAGCTGACCTGGTTCAAATGGGAGGCCTACACCACCTGGCTGTCGGGTTTCGCGCTGCTGACCATCATCTATTATGCTGGCGCCGGGCTATATATGATCGATGTCGAGATCCTCGATCTCGAGCCCTGGCAGGCCATTGGCCTCAGCATCGGCGGCATTGTCGCCAGCTGGGTTGCCTATGATCTCATGTGCCGCAGCCCGCTTGGCCGCGATGACAGGCTGCTGGCGCTGGCCGGCTTCGTCTTCATCGTCGCGCTTGCCTGGCTCTATACCGAGATGTTTTCGGCCCGCGGCGCGTTCGTGCAGATCGGGGTCAGCATCGGTACCATCATGGTGGCGAATGTCGCGATGGTGATCATTCCCGGGCAGCGGAAAGTGGTCGCGGCGCTGGTCGCAGGCGACACGCCCGATCCGGCCTATGGGCGGCGTGGCAAGCAGCGCTCGCTGCACAATAATTATCTGACCCTGCCGGTGATCTTCGTGATGATCGGCGGCCACTACCCCGCCGTTTTCGCAACCGACTATTCATGGGTGATTCTGGCGCTGGTGCTGGTGATGGGGGCGGTGATCCGGCATTTCTTCAATACCAAGCACAAGGGCGATCCGGCGCCGTGGTGGACCTGGGGCGTCGCGGCGGCGCTGCTGGTGGCGGCGATCCTGCTGTCACAGGCAGGCGCGCCGAAATATGATGAGGACGTCTACGCCGAACAGGGTTATGGCGAGGGCACCGCGCTGCATCTGGCGGCGGTCGAGCTTGTCACAGAACGCTGTGCCATCTGTCATGCGGCGGTGCCGCAATGGGACGGTATGGGGTTTCCGCCAAAGGGCGTGATGCTGGAAACAGAGGCCGACATTCTGGCGCAAATCGATGCCATCTACTGGCAGGTTGCCGCCTCGCATGCCATGCCGCCGGGCAATGTAATCTGGGTCGAGCCTGAGGAGCGCGCGATGCTGGCGAAATGGCGCCAGATGCTGAAAAGTGGTGTGTCCATGACAGAAGATGCCGGATGAGCTATCCGCGTGACATGATCGGCTACGGCGCCGCCCCGCCACATCCGCACTGGCCGGACAAGGCAC
>CBFHRT010000027.1:0-18390 GCA_965658285.1 Puniceispirillaceae bacterium (SeqCode)
AGGCCTCGGCATTCGGCCCGCTGATCTCGAAGCGCGAGAAGCCGGTGATGTCCAGAAGACCAACATCACGGCGCACCGCCCGGCATTCGCCGCCGACAATGTCAAAGGCGTTCGAGCGCTTCAGCGACGGTGTCTCGGCAAATCCCTTTGGCGCGAAATAGAGCGGCACCTCAAGGTCCCAGCTATTGCCCCAGACCGCACCCGCCGCATCCATATCGGAATGCGCCGGCGCCATCTTCAGTGGCCGGCCTGCCGGTAGCTGTTCATTCGGGTAGGTCATGACAAAGCGGCGCGAATAGAACTGGCCGGTTGTCTGCTTGATATATTCCTTGTTCTCGGCAAACGGGCCATAGCGCGCCACATCCATGCCGTAGACATCCGCCTCGGGCTCACCATGAATCATCCATTCGGCAAGCGACTTGCCGACGCCGCCGCCCTGCAGGAACCCGGCCATGACGGCGCAGGCCGACCAGTAGCCGCGTTTGCCAGGCACCGGCCCGACAAGCGGGTTGCCGTCAGGCGAGAAGGTGAAGGCCCCGTTGACCCAGTTCCGCACGCCAGCGGTCTGCAATACCGGATAGCGCTCAAACCCCATCGTCAGCTCATTCTCGATCCGGTCGACATCCTCCTGCAGCAGCTCGATGCCGTAATCCCAGGGCGCGCCGTCCATCATCCAGTGCTGGTGATTGATCTCATAGATACCAAGCAGCATGCCCTGCTGGTCCTGCCGCATATAGGTAAAGCCCTCGAGATCGACGACCAGCGGCAATTCACCATCCAGCTCGGCCACCTCGGGGATCGTCTCGGTCAGCAGGTAATGATGCGACAGCGGCGAGACCGGCAGCTCGATCCCGGCCATGCGGCCCACCTGTTTCGCCCATAGCCCGGCAGCGTTGACAACATGCTCGCACGAAATCGTGCCCTTCTCGGTCACCACATCCCAGCCATCGGATGTCTGATTGAGTTCCAGAACGCGGTTATGTTCGATCACCGTGGCGCCGTTCTTCTTTGCCGCGCCGGCATAGGCAAGCACCGTTCCCGTGGTGTCGACATAGCCTTCGCGGTCGGCCCACAACCCGCCGAGGATTCCGTCGGTCGACAGAACCGGACACATCGCGCCTGCTTCCTCGGGCGTGACAAGCCGCACATCCTCGATGCCGATACTCTGATAGACCCGGTAGGCCGATTGCAGCCATTCCCAGCGATCCGGCGTGCCGGCCAGCGTCAGCCCGCCCGTCATATGCATGCCGACCGACTGACCACTTTCCTCCTCGATCTTGCCGAGAAGGTCGATGGTGTAGGCCTGCAGGGCGGAAATATTGGGGTCCGCATTAAGCGCATGAACACCGCCGGCCGCATGCCAGCTCGACCCCGCCGTCAGCACCGACCGTTCGATCAGGCAGATATCCGACCATCCCATCTTGGCAAGGTGGTAGATAATAGAGGCGCCAACGACACCGCCACCGATGACAACCACGCGATATTGCGATTTCATGACCTTACTCCCCTCAGGTCTCAAACCAGCTACAGGATCAATCTGCACCGGTGGCTTGTCCACCCATTTTTGCGCGAACGACCGGAACTGCGCCATTTCCGCCGACCGGTGCGGGCGCGATTCGATGTTGTTGGCAGAACAGGTTTAGCTGGCATTTCGCCATGCTGATCCTGTAATGTGGCTACCTGATCGATGCGGCCGGCGGCACGCCGGATGCCAACAATCTGAGGACAAGCAGCAGGATGGCCATACATCTTCACCATGATGACCTGCCGGACGGTATCGATCTTGGCACCGAGATTGCCATCGATACCGAAACGATGGGGCTGAACCCGCATCGCGACAGGCTCTGCCTTGTCCAGCTGTCATCCGGTGACGGTGATGCGCATCTGGTAAAGATGGCGCACCCTCTTGAGCCGGCCCCCAATCTGGCGGCGATCCTGGCGAATCCCGCGGTGACCAAGCTGTTTCATTTCGCGCGATTCGATCTGGCCACGCTGGCGCGGTCAATCGGCCCGATCAAGGGTCCGATCTATTGCACGAAAATCGCGTCAAAGCTCTGCCGCACCTATACCGACAGGCACGGGCTGAAGGATTTGTGCAACGAACTTATCGGCGTGGAGATTTCCAAGCAGCAGCAATCATCGGACTGGGGCGCTGATGCGCTGAGCGATGCGCAGCAACATTACGCGGCAAGCGATGTGCTGTATCTGCACCGCCTGCGCGCCGTGCTGGATGTAATGCTGGCGCGCGAAAACCGCGCCGATATCGCAAGCGCCTGTTTCGAGTTCCTGCCGGTGCGCGCCGGCATGGACCTTGGCGGCTTTGCCGATCTCGATATCTTTCACCATTAGGGGCTGCATCGATGGCAGACGAACAGGGGACCCAGCAACCCGCACCCAAATTCGCCCCGCGCGCCAGACAGTCCGACCCCGAACGCCGGGGTATCCGGGCCAGCCTGCTGTTTATCGGGCTTGGTGTGGTGATGTCGTTCGGCGCCGTCCTGTGGCTCGGCCTGTTCAACCGGCAGGATGAAATCCGGCTGGAGATCAGCGATATCAAGGTCGACGAGACGGGCGATGTCGAATTGACCGGCGCCATCTATCGCGGGCAGACAGTGCGCGGCGAGCCGTTCGAGATCACCGCGGTGGTCGCGCGCGAACGCGAAAATGGCGTCGTCGATCTGTCGTCACCGACGGCCGAACTGCGGCGCGCCGACGGAGATGTGATGAACGTCACCTCGATAACAGGCGTGTATTTTCCGGGCATGACGGAAATCGACCTTATCGGCGATGTGGTGATCACCAGCCGTGACACCGGCCTTGTCATGTCGGCGGAGGTGATCCACGCCAATCTCGAAGAAGGTCATATGAAAACCGACAAGCCGGTGCGGGTCGAAAATGACAGCGGTGTGATTCTTGCCGGCGGGATGCAGGTGACCGACCGGGGCAAAACCATCATCTTTACCGACAAACCAAGAATGACACTTAATAATGCCAGCGGCGGGTCCTGATGTGCGACGCGCCGACTGCGACATGAAAAAAGCGTGATATAACAAAGGGGACAACATGTTTGAGGTATCACACGCAGCGCCGCCGAAATTCCGGGCCGGCATTCTCGGCATCTGTCTTGTCGCGCTGGCCACCCTGCCGACAGCCGTTGCGGCGCAGGATGGCACGCCGCTGACAATCGAGGCCGATGACATTCTGGAATGGAACCAGACTGATGGTATCTACACAGCAAAGGGCAATGCGGTCGCCATTCAGGGTGCCAAGGAAATTCGCGGCAATCTCCTTGTCGCCACCTATGACCCCGAAAGCGAGGAACGCGATATCGAAACCCTGACGGCGACTGGTGATGCCGACTATCGGGATGACACATCGCGCGCCAGCGGCAGCAAATTCACCTACAGGCTTGTGGAACAGGATTACCGCGTCGAGGGGCCAAAGGCCGTGGTGTCCGGATCGCGCGGCACCATTACCGCCGAGACATCAATCGACCTTGATACCAGGGATGACGAGTCCCAGAAGATGACAGCTATCGGCAACGCCATCTACACGGATTCGAACGGACGCGTGTTTGCCGGCAATCTGGTCAATGCCTATTTCGCCGCGGATGGCAGCCTGACAGCCATCGATGCCGACGGCGATGTGAAGGTGACCAGCGCCACCGGGCGCGAGGCCACCGGCGATGCCGCGACCTATGATGCCGGGTCCGAATTTGCAACGGTCACCGGCAATGTCGAAATCATTGATGGCGGTAGCCGGATGCTTGGCGACCGCGCCGAGATTGACCTCAAATCCGGCAACAGCCGTATGCTGTCGACAGGGTCGGGTGGTCGGGTCAGCGGAGTCCTGCAGGCAAACTGACATGAACAATGATCAGGGCAGACGATTGACCATTGAGATTAAAGGGAAATGACGCTAGGTTAAGCGCCTGTTATCAGAAGAGATCTCATGGCCCCCACAGAATTTGACACGGCATCGACCGACCTGAACCGCCCGCGCCTGATCTCCCATCAGGAGGGTCTGGTGGCGAGTGGTATCGGCAAGAGTTTCAGCGGCAAGCGGGTCGTTCGCAACGTCTCGATGCAACTCAGGCGTGGCGAGGCGGTCGGGTTGCTGGGGCCAAACGGAGCCGGCAAGACGACGACATTCCACATCCTTGTCGGCCTGCTGCCGGCGGACGAAGGCAATGTGCAGTTCGACGGCACCGAGATCACCGACCTGCCAGTCTTTCAGCGGGCGCGACTCGGGCTTGGCTATCTGCCCCAGGAATCCAGTATTTTTCGCGGGTTGACCGTCGAGCAGAACATCAGGGCCGTGTTGGAGACGACCGAGGGCACCAAGGGTGACCATGACGCCATCCTTGACGATCTGATGGCCGAATTTTCCATCGCGCATCTTCGCAACACATCGGCTATGAACCTGTCCGGTGGTGAAAGACGGCGCCTGGAGATCGCCCGCGCGCTGGCCATGCGGCCTACCTTCCTGCTTCTTGATGAGCCGCTTGCCGGCATCGACCCGATTGCGCTTAACGATATCAGAAACCTGATTGCACAGCTGAAAATGCATGGGCTTGGTGTCCTCATCACCGACCATAATGTCAGGGAAACACTCGATATCGTCGATCGGGCCTATATCATTCATGATGGCACGGTTCTGATGGAAGGGACGCCTGACGAGGTGATCGGCCATCAGGGTGTACGCCAGGTTTATCTCGGCGACCGCTTCTCGATCTGAAACTGACCTTCCGCATTTCCATCCTGCTGTCTTGAGATGCTGTCTTGAGATGCTGTCTTGAGATGCTGTCTTGAGATGCTGTCTTGAGATGCTGTCTTGAGATGCTGTCTTGACAGGCACGCGGCTTGCTTCTAGGTTCCCGCCTCCTTGCGACGGGTGTGGCCTTGGCGCCATTTAGTCCCGCTGCATTTTTACGTATTTTGAGTGCCACTCCATGATCAGAACGGACCTGATGCCGGACATCCTGTTATGTCGGCATGCCGCGACAAGCAAAAAACAGGTTATTGAGAGCCTGTGCAGACGCATGGCCCGTCACGCCGGTCTGTGCGAGCGGACGGTGCTTGACGCCGTCATTGACCGCGAAAAGCTTGGCAGCACGGCCATTGGCGATGGCATCGCACTGCCGCATGCGACAATTGCCGGCGCCGCGACGTCCTGCGCGCTTCTTGCCACGCTCGAACAGCCTGTCGATTTCGGCGGCCCCGATGGCAAGCCTGTCGATATTCTCATGCTTGTGCTTGGCAGCGATAACGATGGCGCCGGGCATCTTGCGGCGCTTGGCCTGGCCTCGCGCCAGCTCCGGAGCGCCAGCCACCTTCTGCGCGCCGCCGACAGCGAAGCCGCATTGCATGACGCTGCCACCGGCCTGCTGGCCGCCGCCTGACCCCGAAGAACCGCCAGCAACCAGACAAACAAAAACCCGCCTGAAGGCGGGTTTTTTGATGCGGTTGGTGGAGCTAAGCGGGATCGAACCGCTGACCTCTACAATGCCATTGTAGCGCTCTCCCAGCTGAGCTATAGCCCCGTCACACGTGATGTGGTGATCATTGATCTGGTAATCTGATGATCTGATGAACCAACCGGTGTCCGCCGGGCGATGCCCGGTTGCCCATTGTCTATCCCAGCCACCACCGGCCGGGCAAGCAAAAAATACGGGAACCGGAAAGGGTGTTTATTCGTCTTCCTTGGGAATACCGGGGATGATTTCATCCTCTTCATCGAGGTCACCGGCGATCAGGCCGGCGCTGTCATCATTGTCGACATCGATGTCATCGCCCTCAAACCCGACCTCGTCTTCCGAGCCATCCGCTGCCGAAGTTTTTTCATCGGCTTGCGGCTCATCATCTTCAGGTGCGTCGACCTCTTCAACCAGGGCCGAGGCATCCGCTTTGCCAGCCTTGCTTTCGCTCTTCGGCGCGGCCCGGCCCCGCCGGCTGCGGACGACGAGTTCAGGATCAAATTCTGTCTGGCACCCGGGGCAGCTAATGGGTGTCCGGTTAAAATCATAATAGCGCATGCCACATGAAAGGCAGGTACGCTTCAGGCCGAGTTCAGCTTTCGCCATGTTAACAACCTATTCAAGCCTTGGCCCATGCCCACCGGCGGTGGACCGCGTGACGCACAAAATGGTGTCCACCTCAGACACCATCATGCGATTTGATACAATTTGGCATCGCTGTCAAAAACAAAATTCACGACCGACACATTTAACCGGCGGTTTTGCCAGTCACCGCATCGCGCACAGGGCCGGATCGCCGCATCATTGCCTAGCGGCAGCCAAGAATGTTATCACTTCGCGCAGCAACATTTCCGCATGCGCCGGCGCCGCCCAAGGTCACGGCGCCAAGACAGAAAGTGCCGTTACCAATGCCAAGCGAGACCTCGCTCACAACGCATGAAATTATCGAGTCAGGACAGCATTCCGGCCTGTCCGGGCGCTTCGATGTCCCGGGGGACAAATCGATATCGCATCGCTCACTGATCCTTGGTGGGCTTGCCATTGGCACCACAAAGGTCAGCGGCCTTCTGGAAGGTGACGACGTCATGGCCACCGGCCGGGCGATGCAGGCACTTGGGGCCAACATCACCCGCGACGAGACCGGCACCTGGCATGTCACCGGCGTCGGCACATCGGGCCTGATCTCGCCGGAAAGCCCGCTTGACCTCGGCAATAGCGGCACCGGCGTGCGGCTGTTAATGGGGGTTGTTGCCGGCCAGCCTCTAACCGCGACCTTCTGCGGCGATGCGTCGCTCAGCCGCCGTCCAATGGCCCGCGTCACCGATCCACTTGCCGCTATGGGTGCCGGCATCACCGCGCGCGACGGTGACAGGCTGCCCGTCACCATCACCGGTGCCGAGACACCGCTGGCAGCCGATCACACCAGCAAGGTTGCCTCGGCCCAGATCAAGTCGGCCGTTCTGCTGGCGGCATTGAACGCCCGTGGCACCAGCATCGTTCGCGAACCGACCGCATCGCGCGACCATACCGAGGCCATGCTCCGCCATTTCGGGGCGACAGTGCGATCACATACCGACGCTGGCGGCACGCATGTTGTTGAACTGGAAGGCGAGGCAACATTGATGGCGAAGGACATCGTCGTGCCCCGTGATCCGTCATCAGCCGCCTTCCCGATGGTCGCGGCGCTGATCACCGAGGGCAGCGAGCTGGTCATTCCGGCCGTTGGCATGAACCCGCTTCGCACCGGCCTGATCCAGACACTGCGGGATATGGGCGGCGATATCGAGATCACCAATCAGCGGACCGAGGGCGGCGAGGATGTTGCCGATCTGCGTGTACGGCACAGCCGCCTTCATGGCATTGACGTGCCGCCGGCGCGGGCCGCCTCGATGATCGACGAATATCCGATCCTTGCCATCGCCGCGACGCAGGCCGACGGTGTGACCCGCATGCTTGGCGTCGAGGAATTGCGCGTCAAGGAAACCGACCGGATCGCCGTTGTCGCCGCGGGAATTGCCGCTGCAGGGGGCAATGTTTCCTATGATGATGACAGCATGACGGTGACCGGCGGCGCCATTCCGGGTGGTATCACCATCGATTCGCAGCATGATCACCGGATCGCGATGTCCTTCCTGACACTTGGCATGGTATCGGGCGCGCCAATCACCGTCAGCGGATGCGGCACCATCAACACAAGCTTTCCCGGATTTGCCGACAGCATGAACGGCTGCGGCGCCGCGTTGCGCGCCGGCAGGCCAGCATGATCATCGCCGTCGACGGGTCCGCCGCCAGTGGCAAGGGTACATTGGCGAAACGGCTTGCCGTGCATTTCAATCTGGCGCATCTCGATACGGGATCGCTCTACAGATGCCTGGCGCTGCACCTCCTTGAATCTGGTCATCTGCCTGAAAACATTGAAGAGAAAGTGGCAGCGACAGCGATTGAAGGTCTTGACCTGTCGATGGCCGGCAGCCCAGCCATCCGGACCGACGAGGTTGCCGGCATGGCATCGATCGTCGCCGCCATGCCGTTGGTCAGGCAGAATTTCGTTGCCTTTCAACGCCACTTTGCCAGCGACAGGCAGGGCCAGGATGGCGCCATTCTCGACGGCCGCGATATCGGCAGCGTGATCCTTCCCGATGCCGATTTCAAATTCTTCACCGACGCCGATCTCGAGGAACGCGCAAGGCGGCGCACCCGGGAGTTGCAAGATGCCGGGCAATCCGTTATGTTCCGCGTCGTTCTCGAGGATATGCGGGATCGTGACCGGCGTGACCGGGAGCGCAGTATGGCGCCTTTGAAGGCGGCAGACGGCGCGATGATCATCGACACGACAAGGCTTGATGCCGACGGCGTTTTCGCCGCTGCCATCAGCCATATCGAAAATCCGCGAGGGCAGTGAAGCGAAGGGCCGGCAAACTGAACGGCCGACCCTTCTTTGTGTGAAACAGGACACGCTGGCGGCAAACCAACCATTCGCCACCAAAAACCCGGCTTGGGTTTCCCCGATCCGCAGCATGCGGAACAAGACGGCAGAACGCCGGGGGATACCATGTTCAGCCTGACCGGCCCTCATCGCCAGCTGAGGATCAAGAAGCCGCCCGCCCGCTGAGTGCCGGCGTCGGCCACAGGCGAAAACGGAGATTTCTTTGACATCCCAAACCAATTCCGCAGCCGAGGCTGCAACCGAAAACTTTGCTGATCTTCTTGCCGAAAGCTTTGGCGAGCACACCAATATCGAAGGCAGTGTCGTTCGCGGCTTTGTCGTCGGCGTCGAGGGCGATGCCGTGATCATCGATGTTGGCCTGAAATCCGAGGGCCGCGTTCCGCTGAAGGAACTGACCATCGCCGGTCAGGAGCCGAACATCAATGTCGGCGACGAGCTCGAAGTCTATGTCGAGCGCATGGAAGACAAGAATGGTCAGGCCATGCTGTCGCGCGACAAGGCCCGCCGCGAAGAGGCATGGGGCCTTCTCGAGGCATCATTCGAAAAGCAGGAACGCGTCACTGGCGTAATCTTTGGCAAGGTCAAGGGCGGCTTTACCGTCGATCTGTCGGGCGCCACCGCCTTTCTGCCCGGCAGTCAGGTCGATATCCGGCCGGTCCGCGACCTTGGCCCGCTGATGGGCACCCCGCAGCCGTTCCAGATTCTGAAGATCGACCGCCGCCGCGGCAACATTGTCGTCTCCCGCCGCGCCGTTCTGGAAGAGTCGCGGGCCGAAGCCCGCTCGGAGCTTGTCTCCAACCTTCAGGAAGGCCAGGTCCTGCAGGGCGTGGTCAAGAACATCACCGATTACGGCGCCTTCGTCGATCTTGGTGGTGTCGACGGCCTGCTGCATGTGACAGATATCGCATGGCAGCGAATCAGCCACCCGTCGGAAGCGTTGCAGATTGGCGAGACCGTCGAGGTTCAGGTGATCCGCTTCAACCCGGAAACACAGCGTATCTCCCTTGGCATGAAGCAGCTTCTGTCGGATCCATGGGAGAGTGTCGAAGGCAAGTTCCCGATCGGCTCGAAGCTGGAAGGTCGCGTTACCAACATCACCGATTACGGTGCGTTTGTTGAGCTTGAAGCCGGCGTCGAAGGCCTGGTCCACGTCTCCGAGATGAGCTGGACCAAGAAGAACGTTCACCCTGGCAAGATCGTCTCGACCAGCCAGCAGGTGGAGGTGATGGTGCTTGACGTCGATCTGACAAAGCGCCGTATCTCGCTTGGCCTCAAGCAGTGCAGCGGCAACCCGTGGGAAGATTACAGCGCCGCGAATCCGGCCGGCACCGAGATCGAGGGTGAAATTCGGAACATCACCGAATTCGGCCTGTTTGTCGGGCTGACGGACGAGATCGATGGTCTTGTTCACCTGTCCGACATCAGCTGGGATGCCACTGGTGAAGCCGCGCTCGAAGGCTTCTCCAAGGGCGACATGGTCAAGGCAAAGATCCTCGACGTCGATATCGACAAGGAGCGTATCTCGCTTGGCATCAAACAGCTGACGGATGACCCGTATGCCGGGCAGATGGACAGCCATCGCAAGGGCGAGGTGGTGACCTGTACGGTGACCACCCTTACCGACAATGGCATCGAAGTCAGTGTTGGTGAGTCGTTGACCGGCTTCATCCGCCGTGCCGATCTCAGCCGCGACCGCGCCGAACAGCGCGCCGACCGCTTTGCCGTTGGCGAGAAGGTCGATGCCGTGATCACCAATATCGACAAGAAGAGCCGCAAGCTCAGCCTGTCGATCAAGGCCCGCGAAACCGCCGAGGAGAAGCAGGCCGTTGAGGAATACGGCTCTTCCGACAGCGGCGCCAGCCTTGGTGACATCCTCGGCGCCGCCCTCGCAAAACGCGAATCAGACGACGACGACGAGTAGGTCTGCTGCCAAATCCCGGGGCGAATCGGCGCGACACGCATCGATTCGCCCCTTTTTTTGCCTGACGACCTGCCACCAGACGGCTTTTCGCCCCAAAAAATGACAGCAAAACATCGAAACCGGCGGTATCGACTGGCAAGATTGTTGACCTGCCTTACACCAGCGGGCATGCTCTGCTGACGTTTTTCCTTTGATTACAGTGGGCGGGGCCGTGACACGTTCTGAACTCATCGCCAGACTGGCGGCAAAGAACCCAGCTTTGTACCATCGTGATATCGAAAGGCTGGTTGGCACCATCCTTGACGAAATCGGTGGTGCGCTTGAGCGCGGCGACCGCGTGGAGCTTCGCGGCTTCGGGGCTTTTTCCGTTCGTAACCGCAAGGCGCGTACCGGCAGGAACCCCCGTACCGGGGCCAGTGTCAATGTTGCCGAGAAGAAAGTCCCTTTCTTCAAGATGGGCAAGGGTATGCGTGAGCGGCTGAACCGCTGATCGGCAACGGCCATGCGTTTCATCGGCCGTTTTTTCTGGGTGATCATCTCGCTTGCCACCATAGCTGCCGCGATGGTCTTCGCCGCGTCCAACAATCATATGGCCGCCGTGAAATTCTGGCCTCTGACCGGCCAGCTTGAGCTTGCTACCTGGATGCTCACACTTGGCGCTGTCTGCGCCGGTGCGATCCTCGGCGGCGGACTTGTCTGGCTGTCACTTGTCGCCGCGAGATCGCGCAACTGGCGGCTGAAGCGCCAGCTTGGCAAGGCAGAGCAGCGCGCCGCCAAGGCCGAATCCAGACTGGCAGAATCCAGACTGGCCGAATCCAGACTGGCCGAAATGGAGGATGGCGGCGCCACCCCGTCTGCCGCCCTTGGAGGCCCCAAATGACGCCAGATCAGAGCCCTGATCAGACAAGGGACAGCTCCGTCGCCGTGAAGGTCTGTGGCATCGGCACACCGACGGATTATGATGTCTGCCGGGATGCTGGCGCCGCCTTCGTCGGGATGGTGTTCTACCCGCGTTCGCCGCGTCATCTCGATCTTGAGACCGCGCGCGCCCTCACCGATCATGCCGAGCAGACCGTTCAGATGGATGCCGGCCCGTCGCGCGTGGCGCTGACCGTGAATATGGATGATAACGGCCTGGCCACCGTCATTGACGCCGCGCGACCGCATTATATCCAGCTTCATGGCGATGAGACTCCCGACCGCGCCAGCCGCATTCGCGATCGGTTCGGCCTGCCGCTGATCCGCGCTATCCGCGTCGCCGGTCCCGAGGATCTGGAAGTCTGCGAATCATGGGAGGGCGTAGCTGACTGGCTTCTGTTTGACGCCAAGGGCGACCCGGGCGGTCTTCCTGGCGGCACCGGCCATGTCTTTGACTGGACATTGCTGGCGAACCATGCCGGCCGGACAAAATGGATGCTTGCCGGCGGCCTGTCGCAGGAGAATGTCGGGCGCGCCATCGCGGTGACCGGCGCCGGCGCCGTCGATGTGTCCAGCGGCGTTGAAGCGGCGCCCGGAAAAAAAGACGCAGACCGCATTCGCGACTTTGTCTCGAAGGCCCAGCTGGGGTAGATTCCCGCTTTCACACACAGGCGCGGCAAATGCCGCCACGACCGGATAGATCATGACCGATATCAACCTGAATTCCCTGCGCAACCAGCCCGATGAGCGAGGCCGGTTCGGCATGCATGGCGGACGCTTCGTCGCCGAAACACTGATGCCCCTGATCCTGCAGGTGGAAAGCGCCTACAAGGCGGCGCAGACAGACGATGATTTCGCCAGCGACCTTGCCTATTACCAGACGCATTATGTCGGCCGGCCAAGCCCACTTTATTTCGCCGAGCGACTGACCGCGCATTATGGCGGCGCGAAGCTGTATCTGAAGCGTGACGAGCTGAACCATACCGGCGCCCACAAGATCAACAATGTGCTTGGTCAGGCATTGCTTGCCAAGCGGATGGGCAAGACCAGGATCATCGCCGAGACAGGTGCCGGCCAGCACGGTGTCGCCACCGCCACCGCCTGTGCGCTGTTCGACATGGAATGCGAAGTCTTCATGGGCGAGGAGGATGTGCGCCGGCAAAAACCGAATGTCGACCGGATGCGGCTTCTCGGCGCCAAGGTGCACCCGGTAACGTCTGGCACCGGCACGCTGAAGGACGCCATGAACGAGGCACTTCGCTATTGGGTGGCGAATGCCGAGACGCATTTCTACATCATCGGCACCGTTGCCGGTCCCCATCCCTATCCGCAGATGGTACGTGACTTCCAGTCGGTCATCGGCCGCGAGGCGCGCCAGCAGATCATGGATGCCGAGGGCCGTCTTCCCGATACCATCGTTGCCTGCATTGGCGGCGGGTCGAATGCGATGGGGCTGTTCCACCCCTTCCTTGATGATGAATCGGTGCGGATTATCGGCGTCGAGGCGGCCGGCAAGGGGATCCCCTCCGGTCTTCACGCAGCCTCGTTGACCGGCGGCACACCGGGCGTGCTGCATGGCAACCGGACCTATCTGCTGCAGGATGATGACGGCCAGATCATCGACGCGCATTCCATCTCGGCCGGCCTTGATTACCCGGGGATCGGCCCCGAACATTCATGGCTTCATGACATGGAACGGGTCGAATATGTCAGCGCCACCGATGAAGAGGCGCTGGACGCGTTCCAGCTCTGCTCGCGCCTTGAAGGCATCATTCCGGCGCTGGAGCCGTCGCACGCGCTGTCCTTTGTCGGCACGATCATCGGTGATATGGACAAGGACGAGATCGTGATCCTCAACATGTGTGGCCGCGGCGACAAGGACCTCGGCGCGGTACTGCCGATGCTCGAGGAACGCGGCAAGCTCTGAGCCACGAGACTCCGTCGCCCGAGATGGCCGCCACCCAAGACTGAAAGAGCCTGAACATGACTTCACGAATCGACGCTGCCTTTGCCAAAGCCCATGCCGAAAACCGGGGCACTCTCGGCGTGTTTGTTTCGGCCGGCGACCCCGACCGCGAGACATCCAGCGCCATCCTCGACGCGCTGGTCGAGGCAAAGGTCGACATCATCGAACTTGGCATGCCCTTTTCCGACCCGATGGCGGATGGCCCGGCCATCCAGGCGGCATCGCTGCGGGCGCTGAAGGCCGGCATGACACTTGCCGGGACGCTGGAGATGGCGCGTGATTTCCGGGCGCGCCATCCGGATACGCCGCTGGTGCTGATGGGCTATTACAATCCGATCTACATCTATGGCGTTGATGCCTTTCTCGCCGACGCGGTGGCGGCCGGTGTTGACGGGTTGATCATTGTCGATCTGCCACCCGAGGAGGATGACGAGCTGTGCCTGCCGGCGCGCGAGGCCGGGCTTGATTTCATCCGTCTTGTCACCCCGACAAGCGACGCCGCGCGGCTTCCCGTCGTTCTGGAAACCGCCAGCGGATTTGTCTATTACGTCGCCATCACCGGCATCACCGGCACGCGAAGCGCCGCCGCCGACACCATTTCCGCCGCCTATAGCCGGATTTCGGCGACCACCGATCTGCCAATCGTGACCGGCTTCGGAATCAGGACGCCGGAACAGGCCGGCGAGGCCGCCAGCCTGTCTGACGGTGCCATTGTCGGGTCCGCCGTTGTCGATATCATTGCTGACAATCTTGGCGAGGATGGCCGGGGAACACCCGAAATCGTGTCCAAAATTGCCGCATTTGTCGGCGACCTTGCACATGGTGTGGCGGCAAGCGGTCGCCGTGGATGAGGGCGCCCAAACGGGACCAAGACAAAACGGGGCCAAGAGAGAGGAAGCTGACAGATGAACTGGATCACCAACGCGGTGCTGCCGAAAATCAAGGCGCTTGTCACGGCGAATGACGTTCCCGACAATCTGTGGATCAAGTGCAAGTCCTGTGGCCAGATGATCTTTCATCGCGAGTTCGAACAGGCCAGCAATTGCTGCTCCACCTGCGGACATCACGCGCCGCTGCCACCCGAAGCCCGCTTTGCCTTGATTTTTGACGATGCAAGCTTCGAGACGGTTGCGTTGCCGGCGATCAATGATGACCCGCTGAAATTCCGCGACTCCCGCCGCTATGCCGACCGGTTGAAGGACAGCCGCGCGAAGACCGGCGTCAAGGACGCCATTGCCGTTGCGCATGGCCGCATCGGTGGCCATAAGGCCGTCATCGCCGCCTTTGATTTCCGCTTCATGGGCGGCTCGATGGGGCGCATGGTTGGCAATGGCATCATCGCCGCCGCCGAAACAGCAGTGGCACATGACGCCGCCCTGATCACGATTCCCTCGACAGGTGGCGCACGCATGCAGGAAGGCGTGCTGTCGCTGATGCAGCTTCCGCGCACGATCTTGGCTGTTGAAAAGGTGCGGGCCGCCGGGCTGCCACATATCGTACTACTGGCGCATCCGACAACTGGCGGCGTCACCGCCTCCTTTGCCATGCTTGGTGATCTGCAGATTGCCGAGCCCGGCGCCATCATCGGCTTCGCTGGCCGCCGCGTCATCGAGGAAACGGTTCGTGAAAAACTCCCTGATGATTTCCAGACGGCGGAGTATCTGCAGGATCACGGGATGGTCGATGCCGTCATTCCGCGCGCCGAACAGCCATCCTATCTTGCCCGCATTCTGGGCTTCCTGATGGGTCAGCGCGAGGCCACAAGGGCCGCCTGATGCCAACATCGCCGGCCCCGGATAATTCACAGCGCGCGGCAGACGCGCTATTCCGGCTGACGGCACTTCATCCAAAGCTGATTGATCTCGGGCTGGACCGTACCTTTGACCTGCTGGCGCGGCTCGGTGATCCGCATCACCGCCTGCCGCCAGTGATTCATGTTGCCGGCACCAATGGCAAGGGATCGGTGATCGCGCTGATGCGGGCCATGGCCGAGGCTGCCGGCCTGCGCGTTCATTGCTATGCCTCGCCACATCTGTGCCGCTTCAACGAGCGGATCCGCCTGGCCGGCACCCTTATCGAAGATGGCGATCTTGCCGATCTGCTGGAAGAGGTCGAGGCCGCCAATGGTGACATGCCGGTCACATTTTTCGAGGTGACAACTGCCGCCGCCTTCCTCGCCTTCTCGCGCGTTGAAGCCGATCTTCTGCTTCTTGAGACCGGACTTGGCGGCATGCTTGATTCAACCAATGTGGTGAGCGCCCCGGCGGCCACCATCATCACGCCGGTGGCGCGTGACCACGAACATTTCCTTGGCAGCGATCTTGCCGGGATCGCCGGTCAGAAAGCCGGCATCATGCGCCGCGGCGTCCGTTGTTTCAGTGCGGCGCAAACACCTGATGTCATGGCTACGCTTGATGCCCACGCGGCTGGCATCGGCACGGCAGTGATGGCGCTGGGCCGCGATATCGCCTGGCGGCCGGATCCTGATGGCGGGATTGAGCTTGCTATGGGCACATGGCAGGCCCATCTGCCGGCGCCGTCACTTCACGGGCCGCACCAACGGGCCAATATGGCGCTTGCCGCGGCGGCGCTTGCCACCGTGATGCCCGACCTGCCAGCGGCGGCGCTTGCCGCCGGGGTCACCAAGGCCAACTGGCCAGGGCGTTTGCAACTGCTTCCCGAAGGCCCACTGAGCCGGCGTGCCGGCCGTCCGGTCTGGGTTGACGGGGCGCATAACGCGCATGGGGCGGATGCGCTTGCCGCTGCCCTGCCGGCCCTTGATGATCGGCAATGGCATTTCATCTGCGGCGCGCTCGACACCAGGCCAGCCGATGAATTCCTGCAAAAAATTGCGCCGCTCGCGGCGTCAATCACCTGCGTTGCGATCCCGGACCAACCTGCCAGCCTGACAGCCAGCGATCTGGCACAGGCCGCCCGGAACAGCTTTCCTGCGGCGCGCATCGCCTCGTCGGTTGCTGGCGCGTTGCAGGCGCTGGCAGACGGCCCCGATGATGCGGGGCTGCCCGTGATGATCTGTGGGTCGCTATATCTTGCCGGTCACGTTCTGGCGGAGAATGGTAGTCTTCCGGACTGACCATTCGTCCAGCCGATAATCGGGGCCAATAATCAGGGGGCAGTAATCAGGGTCCAATGATCAGGTGATGGAGCTGGTGATCCAGGATTCCAGCTGTGACTTCGGCACCGCACCGATCTTTTCGGCAACCACTTCGCCGCCCTTGAAGATCAGCAGGGTGGGAATGCCGCGCACATTATATTGCTGCGGGGTCAGCGGGTTCTCGTCGATGTTCAGCTTGACGATCGAGATGGCCTCGCCATGCGCATCGCTAAGTTCCTCGAGCGCCGGCCCGATAGCCTTGCAAGGGCCGCACCATTCCGCCCAGAAATCAACAAGCACAGGCTTGTCAGCCTGCAGGACGTCGGCAGAAAAATCACTGTCGGTTGTCTTTATCGTCGCCATCGTCTGATGCCTCTTTGAAAGTCGGATATGCAGGACCTTCCTGCCTATCCAAGGTAGGAGCAGCGGCGCGGCCCGTCAAGGCGTGGCGGCATCGCCAAGCGTTGCGAGCGCCGCCTCGCGCGCTGCCGGTGTGATGGCCTCGACCGCCGCCACTTCGGTCCAGATAAGCCATGTCACGATTTCGCGCTGTGGGTAGATCTGCGCCATCAACGCGCCATAGAGTGCCATCTGCCTGATATAGGAGTCCGGCGTTGTGGTGGGCCGCGGACCGGTCTTGAAATCACCGATCACCACCCGCGCCGCATCGACATGCAGCCTGTCAATCTGACCGGCGACACCAAACCCCGCCGCCACGCCGCTGACCGAAATTTCGGCAAGCGCGGCTGGCCCGAACAGGGCCGCCAGCTCCGGCAGCGCCAATACCTTCCGCACCTCGGCGGCGAGCGCCATCGCGGTCTCGGCAGTCAGATCCCTCTGCGCATTGATCATCGCGGTGATAACAGAGTCGTGCCTGTCCACCGGCAGGTTCGGCAGCACCTCGAACATCCGGTGCGCCAGACGCCCGCGCGCCAGCGCCGTGGTGGCGGTGCTGAACCGCGTTCCGGGGGCGTTTGTGGCGGTGGCAGCGCCATCCGGTGCCGAGGGCCGCAGCGGGCGCGGCGGACGTGGCTCGGCTGGCGCCACCGCGAACAGCCAGGCCGGGATCTCGCTTGTCACCTCCTCGCGCGGCGGTGTCGGCAGGCCGGGCCTTGCCAGCTCCACCTTGCCGGCTGCCTCCACGCGAAGCCCCCCACCCTCGACTTCAGTCACGCCGGGCATCGATTCAATCTGCCTCAATAGATGTTCGTAATAGCTGCCTTCGAGGGTGCGGCGACGATTCGCCTGCCAGCCGCCGATGATGACCCCGTCACGGGCACGGGTCAGCGCCACATAGAGCAGCCTGTTTTCCTCTTCACCATCCCGCCGACCTGCCGCCTCGCGGGCAGCGGTGACAAAGTCCGGACGCGCCCCGCCCGGTGCCCAATAGACAAAGCCGCTATCCGGGTCGCGCACCAGCTGGTCGGCGACACCCGCCGGTTTCAGCATGTCGGGAAGCACCACCACCGACGCTTCAAGCCCCTTCGCGCCATGAATGGTCATCACCCGCACCTCATTGGCGACGGCGGCATCCATATCGCGGCGCACCTCACCGCCACTGCCGCGCAGCTCGGCAAGGAAGGCGGTCAACGACACACCGCCGCCAGCGCCAAAACTCTGCGCCAGACCCAGGAAGTGGTCGAGCGTTTCATCGACCGCCGCACCAAGCCGGCGCCGGAAATCCTGCCGCGTCTCGGTCAGCACCGCGCTGAAGAAGGCGAAGACCGACAGATCATCGGCAAGGGCACGGAAATGCTGCAGACGATCAGCCACCCGTCCCATTTCGTCGGCGGCGCCGGCATGCGCCATCAGCCGGCTGTGAAGGCTGTGTCCACCGCGGTCATGCGCCAGCGTGAAAAGCGACTCCTCATCCAGGCCGCACAGCGGTGATTTCAGCACCGCCGCAAGCTGCAGATCATCCTCCGGCAACAGCATCACATCGCCAAGCGCCAGCAGGTCCCTGATCTCGATCTGATCCTCGAGCTTCATCCGGTCGGCACCTGCCACCGGAATGCCGGCCTGCTGCAACGCCGCCAGCACCAGCCTG
>CBFHRT010000028.1:0-18308 GCA_965658285.1 Puniceispirillaceae bacterium (SeqCode)
CCTTGCTGCCTGCGGGCAGCTGAAATCGGCCTCGGAACGGGACCGCCGCCAGCGGACAGGCACCGGCAAGGCTGTCTCCGGGGTGGCCGCCGATGCGACATGATGATCATGCGCCGCAATGGTAGCAAAGCCTTGAAAATAAGCGTTTCGACGATTACATTCCTAACTAGCAACGGATTATCGATCAGGGGGTAACAATGGCTGATAATCGCTTCATGAATACTGCGGCTGCCGAGGCGACACAGGTCGATCTTGGGCTTCGCAGCTATATGCTTGGCGTCTACAACCACATGACGACCGCGCTGCTGATGACGGGTTTCTTCGCCTATGCGATGAAATGGGCGGTGTTTAATGTCGCCGGTGTTGGCCAGCTGATCTATGGCTCGCCGCTGAAATGGGTTGTCATGCTGGCACCGCTCGGCCTCGTCTTCTGGCTGTCGGCGCGCATCAACTCAATGTCGGCGACAAAGGCACGCAATCTCTTCTACGTCTATGCGGCGTTGATGGGAATTTCGCTTGCCTCGGTATTGCTGATGTTCTCGACCGCCAGCGTGGCCCGGGCCTTCTTCATTACCGCCGGCGCCTTTGCCGCTCTCAGCCTTTATGGCTACACCACCAAGCGCAGCCTCTCGGCGATGGGATCCTTCATGATGATCGGGCTGTTCGGCCTGATTATAGCGATGGTCGTGAACATCTTCCTGGCATCGACAGCCATGGATATGATGATCTCGGTGGTTGGTGTGCTGATCTTTGCCGGTCTGACCGCCTGGGATACCCAGAAGATCAAGCTCATGTATATGGCTGGTGACAGCGAGGCAGAGCGGACCAAGAAATCGATCTTCGGCGCGCTGATGCTGTATCTCGATTTCATCAACATGTTCATGTTCATCCTGCATCTGTTCGGCAATCGCGAATAGCGCCAGCCTGAACGGTTACAGAATGACCGCATTCACAGGCGCACCCGGCATGACTGTCGGGTGCGCTTTTTCATGTGATGCATGTTTTTGACGATGTCCCCATCCGGCTGACCCGGAGTTGCCCCAACAGACGCCGTCCCAAAAGGAGCCATCCTTCATGACAGGTCTTTCCGCCTATCTCGAGGCCCGCACCGACGCCGGGCTTGCAAAGGCCATTACCGGGCTGGCCGCCGCCGCGGCCCGCATCAGCGCCGAAATCCGCGCCCCGCACAGCCTGTTGGACGCGGTTGCCGGGGACGTCAATGCCGATGGCGATGCGCAAAAGGCGCTGGATGTGATGGCCGACGAGATCATCCTCGAGGCGGCGCGCGAGGCTGGCGCGGCTGCCTATATGTCGGAGGAACGCGCGGCGGCGATCCCGCTGGCAGCGGACGGTGATTTCATCATCACCAGCGACCCGCTCGACGGCTCCTCCAATATCGGGGTGAATGTGTCGATCGGCACGATCTTTTCGGTCCTGCCGACGGTGGGCGCGGGGCTCATCAATGGCCGCCAGCAGCTGGCGGCGGGCTTCTTCGTCTATGGGCCGCAGACGACGCTTCTTGTCACGGTCGGGGCCGGTGTGGCGTCTTTCAGGATGGATGCCGCCGGGAATTTCCAGCTGATCGATGATGATGTCCGGATTCCCGAACAGACTGCCGAATTCGCCATCAATGCCGGCAATCAGCGCTACTGGCTGGCGCCGGTGCAGCGCTATATCGCCGACTGTGTTGCCGGGGCCGATGGCCCCCGCGCCAGGAATTTCAGCCAACGCTATGTCGGCTCGCTTGTCGCCGAGGCCTGGCGGATTTTCTGCCGTGGCGGAGTGTTCCTGTATCCAGCGGATTCGCGGGACGGCTTTGCCGATGGGCGGTTGCGGCTTGTCTATGAGGCGGCGCCGATGGCGATGCTTGTCGAACAGGCGGGCGGGCGGGCCACAGATGGCACCCGCGACATTCTCGGGATCACCCCGACGGCGGTTCACCAGCGGGTGCCGCTTGTCTTGGGGTCATCCGAGGAGGTTGACGAGATCGGCCGCCAGCACGAAGCCGGCTAGGTGTTTGGCGGGTTAGGTGTCGCGCTCGGCATCCAGGATCGCGGCAAGGCCGCTTTCGTAATCCGGATAGAGAAGTTCAACCCCCAGTTCCGGCCCGATCACCTGTGAGGCGACACGCCGCCGCGAGACATAGAAGGTCCGCGCCATCGGCGACAGGTCGGCCTCCTCCAGCGATTGCGGTTGTGGCGGGGTAAGGCCGATCAGTGCCGCCGCGTGCCGCATCACCTCGCCCTGCGCGGCGGGGCGCGTATCGGCAAGATTGATGATCCTGCCGGGACGGGGCGCTTGCATCGCCGCTTCGATAATCCGGCAGATATCATCGACATGGATGCGGTTGAAGACCTGCCCCCGATGCTCGATGATCCGGGCGGTGCCGGCACGAAGCGCGTCGAACGGACTCCGCCCCGGCCCATAGATTCCGGCGGCCCGGAAAATCTCGCTTTGCAGCAGGGACAGCCACCGGTTTTCGGCCACCACCCGGGCGCGGCCCCGCGCCGTCGCAGGGTCGGTCGGTGTGTCCTCATAACAGAAACCGTCCGGCCGGTCGGGATAGACCGAGGTCGCCGATACATAGCCGGCCCAGCCCTTGAAACCGGCCAGCACATCACCGTGCGCGTCAAGCACCGGGTCACTGCCGCCGATGGCGGTGATGGTCGACAGCACGGCATCGACACCGGCCAGCGCCGCCCCGGCATCAGCCAGCGGCTGGTCATCGGCGAAGCGGTGGATCTGCCATCCGGCGGCGGCTTCGGCGGCCAGCCTTTCGGGGGTGCGTGTGGTGCCGCGAATCTGCCATCCCGCCGCGGCAAGATGATGCGCCAGCGGGCGCCCGACATAGCCAAGTCCGAAAATGAAGATTGTCCGTGCCATGTTCCCGGGTCCCGATCTATTCGCCCTGTTCAGATCTATTCGCCCTGTTCACCGGCAAGCTGCCGGCGCACAAGCGCCGCGTCAAGGCGCCGCCCCTGCCAGTCAAGCCGCCAGTCAAGATGCGGGCCGGTCGACCTGCCGGTTGATCCGACGGTGCCGATAATGCTCCCTCGTGGCACCGCCTCTCCCTCGGTGACGGTGACGCTGTCAAGATGCAGGAAGGCCGAATTGAGGCCAAGGCCATGCGTCATCAGGATCGTCCAGCCGGAAAAATACAGATCCCTGACAAGCGTCACCCGTCCACCGGCCGGGGCCTTTACCGGCGTGCCGCGCGGTGCGGCGATATCGATCCCGTAATGCGGCTGACGGGGCTCGCCATTGAGGATGCGCTGGCTACCATAGACGCCGGTAATCTGTCCGCTGACAGGCATGTCGAAGCCGCGCAGGAAATCGCCTGCGGCCGCGCCGGCATCACTGCGCAAACGCGCGGCCCGCACCGCCGCGGAATCGGCACCGATACGGTCAAGCACCTCCTTGGGCGGGGTCACATGGTCACGCTTCAGCCCGTCGATCCGCTGCACGGCATATTCACGCTGCGCCGCCTCCAGACTGATGAGATAGGGTGCGCCACCGGGCGGACTGACCTGTAAACTGGCGGGGCTGTCGCTGTCACGATGAAAGCCGATCATCGCAAGGCCGTCAGCGGACAGCGGTACTGGCTCGCCATCAAGCGCGAGTCTGGTGCCGGGCGCAACGCGCGCCACCACCAGGCCGCCTTCGATGGCACCGCCGGCAATCCAGGCAATGCCGGGTGCGGCATCTGGCAGGCGCGCCTGCTGCGCGCTGGCCGGCAGTGGAAAAAACAGGGCGATACAGGCCAACAAGGCCGTGAACGGGCTTGGAATCATCACCCTTGGACGCTAACATCGCCCGGTATTTTTGGCACGTCAAAACGGGCCCGATACGGGGCCGGACTCCGATCTTTATGCCGGGGCCAGATTTCCCTACCGGGTCAGGACAGCCATCGGGATATCATCATCAGACCAGGCTGGCGTTATGTCGGGTTGGCATCATGTCGGGCTGACAGGCCGGAAGCAGGTAAAATGTCGAATTCAAAACACGAGAAAGTTGTCATCATCGGTGCGGGCGCGGCTGGCCTGACGGCCGCCATCTATACGGCGCGCGCCAACCTGTCGCCGGTCATTCTCGCCGGCCTGCAGCCTGGCGGCCAGATGACAATCACCACTGATGTCGAGAACTATCCCGGCTTCGCCGATGTCATTCAGGGACCGTGGCTGATGACCGAGATGCAGCAGCAGGCCGAGAATGTCGGCGCGCGCGTTATCTATGACATCGTCACCGCGCTCGATGCTTCCAGCCGCCCGTTCCGGTTGAAGCTTGATTCTGGCGACGAGATGACAGCCGACGCGGTGATCGTGGCCACCGGCGCGCAGGCGCGCTGGCTTGGCCTGGAATCGGAGCAAACCTTCAATGGCCGCGGTGTATCGGCCTGTGCCACCTGCGACGGGTTTTTCTACAAGGAACGTGATGTTGCGGTGATTGGCGGCGGCAACACCGCTGTTGAGGAGGCGCTGTATCTGGCCAATATCTGCAACTCGGTAACGCTGATCCACCGCCGCGATTCGTTGCGCGCCGAGCAGATCATGCAGGACCGGCTGCTGCGCCATGACAAGATCAAGGTGGAATGGAACCGCACTGTTGCCGAGGTGCTTGGCGATGACAGCGGCGTGACCGGGTTGCGGCTTGCCTCGACGACAGGTGAGGATGATCTGGACATCGCCGTTCAGGGCATGTTCGTGGCGATCGGCCATGATCCCGCCACCGCCGCCTTCCACGGTGTTCTCGATCTTGATGATGAAGGCTATATCCTTGCCGAGACGGGTGGCACCCGCACCTCGGTCAATGGCGTGTTCGCGGCCGGTGACTGTGTTGACAAGATCTATCGCCAGGCCGTGACCGCCGCCGGCATGGGATGTATGGCTGCGCTTGACGCGGAAAGATGGCTTGGCGAACAGGCCTGATCAGGCGCGGTAAGGGTCAGGCGGCTGCCGGTTGCGAGCCGGGGACAGCCTGCTCGCGGATCATCCAGTTGACGGCAAAGGCGAACAGCGCCGCTGCAACATTCAGCCACCACATGAAATTGTAATTGCCGGTGATGTCATAGAGTACACCGCCAAGCCATGAGCCGACAAACGAGCCGACCTGGTGCGAGGCAAAGACGATTCCATACAGCATGCTGAGATGTTTTGGGCCGAAAAACACAACGACCAGTCCGCTTGTCAGGGGGATCGTACCAAGCCAGAGAAGCCCCATCGCTGCGCCAAAGACAAGGGCCGATGTCGGGGTGATCGGCAGCATGAAGAAGCTGCACATGATGACCCCTCGAAGAAGATAGACCGTGGCAAGAGCCTTGCGTTTCGAGACTTTGCCACCAAGCCAGCCACATACAAACGCCCCGACAATGTTGAACAGCCCGATCAGCGCCAGCGCCCAGCTGGCGATATGCGGCGGCAGGCCGCGATCGCCAAGAAGCACCGGCAAATGTGTGGTGATGAACACAAGCTGCAGCCCGCAAACAAAGAAACCGGCGGTCAGCAGCAGATAATCCCGGCTGCCTGCCGCAACGCGCAACGCACCGGCAGTGGTCAGGTCGGCGACATCGGCGGTTCTTGCCGCCGGTGCCCCGCGAAGGCCAAGCGCCACCGCCATCGCCCCCGCGGTCAGGAAGGACAGCAGCAGCAGCGCCATCTGCCAGCCATGTTCGCTCATCAGCATCTGTGTCACCGGTAAAAGGGCGAACTGGCCGAATGAGCCAAAGCTGGTCACAAGGCCGAAGGCCAGCGAGCGCCGCCCTTCCGGCACCACCCGGCCAACCGCGCCAATGGCGATGGAAATGCCGGCGCTGCCAAGCCCCAACCCGATCAATGTCTGGCCAAGAAACAGTCCCGACGGGGTGATGATATAGGCGGTTGCCAGAAGGCCGGCGGAATAGATGGCGGCGCCGAAGATGGCCACTTTCCAGGCACCGATCCGGTCGGCAAGGGCGCCAAACAGGGGGGATGAGAATCCCCAGACAAGATTCTGGATGGCGATGGCAAGCGCCACAAGCTGGACGCCGCTGCCAAGCGCGTCCGACAGCGGCAGGACAAACAGCCCGAACACCTGCCTGATGCCGAATGTGACGGTGACAAGCGCCGCCCCGGCGATCAGAACCCGCAACCAGATATCGGGCTTTGTCACGCCAGAAGAAGATGATGCCATGATGAGGTGCTGCCCTGAAACGGTGGTCTGGTGCGATGGACCTTGGACACGCGCCAAACGCACCCTTGCCGTCACGAACCTAGCCGTGCTGCGAGGGAAAGCGAAACGCTTTCTTTCCGCCACAGGAATCGACCTGCCGAATCATGCCGCCTCGTCGCCCTGCTGAAACGTCCTGCTGGATTATTCGACCGGACTATCCGATCAGATCGTTCTGAAGGGTCAATCAGCCAGAAGTCGGACTGAATTGACCTGCAGACCGCGGCTCGACGAATCCACCTTGACCAAAAGCTTCTGCCCCTGGATCAGAGAATGGAAGCCGCAGTCATTCAGAACCCGCGAGTGAACAAACACATCCTCATCTGAGGTGTCGGTTGTCACGAATCCATAGCCGCGAAGGTCGTTGAAGAACTTGACGACGGCAAGCACCTCACCCTCATCCGGCTCTGACGCTACGGGCGGGGCCGGGGTTACCGGCCGTTCAACCGCCAGCAGATCCTTGATCACCCGCCCATGCTCATTCGAACTCAGCGATACGGTGATCTCATCGCCCGTCAGAAGACGGACAAGCCCGAACCTGTCAAGCGTCGAGCGATGAAGGAACACCTCCTCCTCGCCGATCCTGACGAAACCGTAGCCCTTGCGCTCATTGTACCAGACCAGTTGTCCCTGGCCGATTTCGATATCCTGCGACGCGTCGCCGGTTGCCACATCCTTTGTCATCATCATCTTTCCTGGGCCATCTTTCCTGGGCAGCCTTTTACACGACACCGGTAACCGCCTTGTCCCGGCCTGATTATCACAGCAGGCCAGTGACATTACGCCGGGCGTGACAGGCACCACCAAATTTGCCTCCACACCGATGACAAAGGATGCCGCACGTTAAGACCCGGGCCGAAGGACGAAAATCCCGGGTCACGTGCATGTGAAGATGATGAAAGGGTCTTGAAAGCCTCAGGCGGCGCCAAGGGCGGTTCGGCCGGCCTCGATGGCGTCGGTGATCGCCGCCCGCCAATCACCGATGGAGTTGGCATTCGTGGCGGTAGCAGGGAAGATCAGGCCGCGTGTGCTGTTCACCAGACCACCTTCCGGGCCGCTCGGACCGGTTGTCAGGCCGGCAAGTGCCTGCGCCGCGCCGGCCCCCTGCGCGCCAAAGCCCGGGACAAGGAACGGCGCACTCGGCAGGGTCTTGCGAAGTGCCTGTGCCTCTTCCGGCCAGGTGGCACCGGCAACGATGCCAAGCGAGGACAGGCCAGACCTGCCCTCCCGCGCGGCCGCAAGCGGTGCCAGTCCAGCCGCCAGATGCTGGAACAGGGGTTTGCCGTCGATCGCAAGATCCTGCAGATCGCCGGCCCCGGGGTTGCTGGTACGGGTCAGGACGAACAGCCCGGAACCGGTCCTGTCAGCGCGCGCCAGAAGCGGTTCCAGCGTATCAAGCCCGAGATAGGCATTGACCGTCAGCGCATCGCTGGGGAAGGCGGCGTCATGGCCGATCCACGCCTCGGCATAGGCGGCGTTGGTGCTGCCGATATCGTTGCGCTTGGCATCCATGATGACCAGAACACCGGCATCGATCGCGGCCCGGCCAAGCCGTGCCAGCACATGCATCCCGTCCGGGCCCTGCGCCTCGAAAAAGGCGGCCTGCGGCTTGATGGCGGCAACCCGGCCCTTCGCCATATCAAGACAGGCCATCGCGAAATCCTCGATGGCGCGAAGCGTCGAGGGGCTGGCCGGCTTGCTGACGTCACCAAACAGCGCCGGCATCATCGACAGATGCGGATCGATGCCCATGCAGAGCGGCGTTCCCGCACTGCGGATGGCGGTCGTCAGCCTGTCGCCGAAATGGTCCGCTGCCATACCCCGCCCTGCCGTCAGACCAGGCCGACCGCGGCCCGGTAGGTCTGCAACAGCTCATCCTGTTCCTGCAGCAGATCCCGGTCCATGGCCCGCATCTTGACAAGCTGACGCATGATCTTGGGGTCGAATCCGGTCGCCTTCGCCTCGGCATAGACATCACGAATGTCTGCCATCAGGGCGCGCTTTTCTTCCTCGAGACGTTCGATCCGCTCGATGAATTGTGTCAGCTGATCGGCGCCGGCGCCGGTGCCTGCGATAAGTGCCATGGCCTGTTGTCCCCGTGAATGTCCTGCGGCGCTATTTGTCGCCGTGATTGTGAATGGCTTCGTATTGTGCTCGTTGCTCGGCCGTTGCCTCGGTCTGGTATTTCGCCTTCCATTCGGCGTAATCCATGCCATAGACGGTGTTGCGCGCCGCCTTGTCATCCATTTCCAGCCCGCGTTCACCGGCAGCCTCGCGATACCAGCGCGACAGGCAGTTCCGGCAAAAACCGGCCAGATTCATCATGTCGATATTCTGCACGTCGGTGCGATCCTGAAGATGCGCGACAAGGCGCCGGAAGGCGGCGGCCTCGAGTTCGGTCTGCGTTGAATTCTCCATGAAACCCCACTGGTCGCAAAGCTGCTGGCGCGGCCCTCGGGCCGAAGCCCCGGATGACCGGACTTTATCCAAACCGCGCCCTGTAGGCAACTGCCTTGCAGGTGGGTGATGCGGCGATTTCGACGCGTCATCCTGATACGCAATCAGGCTGCCAAATATAAAGATCCCGTGAAAATTTTGATGTGGCTAAATTTCTTTAAAGTCTTTATGAAATGCCAAAACACTGGGGCCTTTCATGTCAGACAGCAAGACCACACCGGATGTCGCCAACAGCGCGGCAAAATTCGACCGTATCCGGCGGGCGCACCAGTCCGAGGTGGCCGAGGATTATGTCGAGATGATTGCTGACCTTATTGCCGAGACCGGTGAGGCGCGCACCGTCGATCTGGCGGCGCGATTCGGGGTGACCAGCCCGACGGTCAACGCCATTGTCCAGCGATTGCAACGTGAGGATCTTGTCGAGACGCGCCCCTACCGGTCGATTTTCCTGACCGAGGCCGGCCGGGCGCTGGCCGAGGCCAGCCGTGCCAGGCATCGGATTGTGCGCGATTTCCTTGTCACCATCGGCGTTCCCGTCGCCATCGCCGAAGAGGATGCCGAGGGGGTCGAACATCATGTCAGCAAGGAAACGCTGGCGGTGTTCGAGAGGATTACCGGGCAGGGCCGGGTCTAGTCCGTCTCCACGCCCTGATGAAGATACAGGCGGCGATTGCGGTTGTGGCTGATGTCGGCCTTGGAAATCAGCGGCGCCGGTACCGTGATCCAGGTGACACCTGACAGTGCCGGCGGTGCCATCTCGTCACCAAGCACAATCAGCCGCCGGTTCGGCCGGGGCGTCCAGGCCAGATTCTGCTCGAAATGATTGCTTGGCACGCCGTCCTGATCATGCACCAGAATGTCGATGCCGGTGCCGTGGAAATGCCAGCTCAGCAACGCCGCCGAGGCCCGCCTGTCGGCGATGATCGTCGTCGCGTCATGACGGGTCAGCGCGGCCGCGCTGTCGCTGGCAAGTTGGTCCCATCCGCGCTGCCGGCGCAGCGGGTCGGAGTCCGGCGTCAGCGGACCCAGCGATCCGGCCAGCGTCACCGCCAGAATGATGAATGACAGTCCTGCATTGATCGCCAGCGCGGCCACGCCAAGCCGAACGCGCGCCGGTGGTTTCCCGTCGGCCAGCCACCTGGCCAGCCACACCACCAGCGCCGGCATCGCCGCCAGCGCCCAGTTGGCATTGGCCTCGCTGAGATAGGCCTGAACCATGATGATGGCGATCACCGGCAGCGACAGCCACAGCAGAAGTCTCGTCGCCGGGTCGCGCCCGCCTCTCAGAATTCCGAACATCAGCGCAAAGACCAGCGGACCGGCGGTGGCGAACTGCGCGCCAAGAAAGCGCAGGCTGTTCAGCGGGTCATGGCTCTGACGGTCCAGATTGGCGTTATCGCCGAGATGCCGGACAGTGGTGAAGTCATTCGCCAGATTCCACAACAGGTTCGGACTGGCGGCGACTGCCATCGCGATGGTGAAGATCAGAAGTGAGGTCAGGGTGATGTCCGTGCCGCCACGCAGCCGCTGAAATCCCCAGAACAGGCCCACACCGACAAGGCCGTAGATAGCCGCATATTTGCCAAGAATCGCGATCCCGAACGCCGCGCCGGCAAGCGCCATCGACCGGTTCATGGCGATGCGACCTGTCACGCCCCCGACCAGCGCCAGCAGACCAAGCGACCAGAACAGCAGCAGCGGGGTGTCGGTCGAGATCACGAACCCACCAAGCGCCACCGCCGGCAGACAGCTCCAGAGAAGGGCCGCCCAGCGTCCGGCCCCAGCGCCGCCATACCAGACAGCGGCGCGCCACAGCACCAGCGCGGTCAGCAGATGCAGCCAGGGGGCGGGCAGCCGCACGGCCCAGACATGATGACCGAAAAGCTGGTGCGAGGCACCGATGATCCAGCTTGTCAGCGGCGGTTTCGTGTAATAGCCGAAATCGAATGCGGTGCTCCACAGCCAGTATTGCGCCTCATCGACGCCAAGTTCCAGCGGGCTGAGGATAATGGCACAGCTGCGCAGTGCCGCCACCGCCACGAGCAGGCCGAGAAGCAGCCTGTCAGCCCCTGTCCAGCCGCCAGCCGCGGCGGAATCAGATGTGGCGTTGACCGCCGGCATTGGCTATCCTCGAATTCGTGTTTCACCTGGCGGTTGTCTGCCGGGACTATAGCCCGGTGAGCTTGAGAAAGAAACCGATGGACATGCCCAGCACCGCAGCGGAATTTGAGCCGGCCGAGATGGCGCAATGGACGGCCATGGTCGGGCGAATCCTCAAGGGCGCGACGCCTGACAGCCTCGACCGCATCGATGAGGATGGCCTCGTCACGCATGCCTTATATCCAATTGTCGATGACGCGGCGCCCGCCCCGCGGCAGCTTCCCGCCGCCTCGCAGGCCCGGCTTGCCGAAGGCTGGCAGGTTGTGCAGACCGTCACCCCGGATATGGGCAATGCCGAGATCCTGGACGCGCTGGCAAGCGGCGCCACCGGCCTTGCCCTGACGACAGGTGACATGGCGGTGCTGGAGGCACAGCTGGCCGGGGTCATTCTGCCAGCGGTGGGCATCAGCCTCGACGGTGCGGCGGCGAGCGCTGCGCATTACCATCATCTGCTGGCGCTGGCCGGGGCACAGGCATCCGCCACACAGATCGATCTGGGACTTGATCCGGCGGACGGGTTTGCGGACGGCATGGCGCTTCACGGTGATGCGCCGGCATCGCACCGCCTGTTCCGGAGCGATGGCTGGCATTGGCACAATCGAGGCCTCAGCGCGGCCCAGGAAATCGGGCTGGTGGTGGCAGGCTGTGCGGCGGTTCTTCGCGCAGCTGAGGCGGCTGGCGCGGATATGGCGGCAGTGGCGGGACGGATTTCGGCCCGCATCGCACTGCCGGCGGATATGTTCGCCGGAATCATCGCCTGCCGCGCGACAAGGCGGCTCTGGGACGGGCTTCTTGCCGGGTGCGGGATTGACCCCGTGCCGTTGCCGGTCAGTGGTCATGCCTCGCTGCGCATGATGTCGGTGCTGGATGCCGAGGTGAACATGCTGCGGATGACGACGGCGCTTCTTGGCGGTGCGATCGGCGGGGCCGATGCGATGGCCGGCTTCGGACATGATCTGCTGACGGGTGAAAGTGCCGGCGCGCGCCGTATTGCCCGCCTTGCCCAGGTCATGATGATGGCGGAATCGCATCTTCAGGCCAGCCTCGACCCGGCCGCCGGTGCCACCTTCATCGAATCGCGTACCGACGCGCTGGCTGTCGCAGGCTGGCGCTGTTTTCAGCAGATTGAACAGGCTGGCGGTCTGGCCGCGGCCCGCAAGGCCGGGCTTATTGCCGGTTGGGCCGATGAGGCCGTGACGGCGCGTGAGGCGCGGATTCGCAGCGGTGACAGCGACCTTCTCGGCGTGACATTGCAGCCACGAAGCGAAGCGGTGCCACAGGTGCTGCCGGACTTTGCCGCGGTCCGGCGCCCGGCGATGCTGATCGAGGATATCCGGCGTGCCGCCGCCGCAAATGCGCCGCGGGTGCTGATCCTGCGCGGCGAGGGTGCGACACAGGAAGACGCCATCCGTGGGCGGCTGGCGATGGCCGGGCTTGGCGCGGTGACTTTGCCGGATGGTGATGCCGGGATTGATGCGGCGCGTCCCGACTGGGTGATTGGCTGCGGTGTTGATGCGCCGCCCGCCGGCATACCGCAGGCGCATTTCCTGCGCGGTGACGATCTGCTGCGGGCCGATGACAGGCTGGCGCCGCTGAGGAAGCTTGCCGGTGGCGGGGAGTCTGGATGATGACCTTCCCTGACTTCACCGCGCTGCCGCTGCCGCCATCCCGCGAACCGGCGAGGATGGAAGATCTGCCGGCCCCGATGCCGACCGATGAGGGCATCGACATTCCGCCGCTGGCATCGCCCGATCCGGCGGCGCAGGCGATCGCCGCGGCCGCGCTTCCCGGCATCGCGCCCTTCCTGCGCGGCCCCTACGCCACGATGTATGCCAGCCGGCCCTGGACAATCCGGCAATATGCCGGCTTTTCGACGGCCGAGGACTCAAACGCTTTCTACCGGCGTAATCTGGCGGCCGGGCAGATGGGGCTGTCGGTGGCTTTCGATCTGCCGACGCATCGTGGGTATGACTCGGACAATCCGCTGGTTGCGGATGATGTCGGGATGGCCGGCGTGGCCATTGATTCCATCGCCGATATGGCGCTGCTGTTCCGGGATATTCCGCTGGACCGGATGTCGGTCTCGATGACGATGAATGGCGCGGTGATGCCGGTGCTGGCGATGTTCATCGTCGCCGCCGAGGAGCAGGGCGTGCCGCCGCAGGCGCTGGCCGGAACCATCCAGAACGATGTTCTGAAGGAATTCATGGTCCGCAACACCTATATCTATCCGCCTTCGCCCTCGATGCGGATCGTATCCGATATTTTCGGCTATTGCGCGGCCACCATGCCGAAATTCAACTTCATTTCGGTCTCCGGCTATCACATGCAGGAGGCCGGCGCATCGAACGATCTGGAACTTGCCTACACGCTTGCCGATGGTCTGGAATATGTGCGGGCAGGCGTTGCGGCCGGGCTTGATGTCGATTCCTTCGTGCCGCGGCTGTCCTTCTTCTTTGCCAACGGCATGCATTATTTCATGGAGATCGCGAAGCTGCGCGCGGCGCGCCTGCTATGGGCCGAAATGATGAAGACGCATTTTGATCCGCAGGACCCGAAATCGCTGATGCTGCGGACGCATTGCCAGACCTCGGGATGGTCACTGGCGGCGCAGGATGTGTTCAACAATGTGGCCCGCACCTGCATCGAGGCAAGCGCCGCGGTCGCTGGCCACACGCAGTCGCTGCATACCAATTCGCTTGATGAGGCGCTTGGCCTGCCGACCGACTATGCGGCGCGGATCGCCCGCAACACCCAGCTTCATCTGCAGACTGAAGGCAATATGGCGCATGTCATCGACCCGTTTGGCGGCTCATATCATGTCGAAAGGCTGACCCAGGGGCTTGTCGCCCGCGCCCGGGCACATATCGCCGAGGTCGAATCGCTCGGCGGCATGGCGGCGGCGATCGAGGCCGGCATCCCGAAGATGCGGATCGAGGAGGTTGCCACAGCCTCACAGGCGGAAATCGACTCCGGCCGCCGCCGGATCATTGGCGTGAACAGCTGTCAGCCGACTCCGCATGCCGATGGCAGCGAGGAGGTGCAGGTCCGCCGTATCGACAACAGCCAGGTGCGCGCGCAGCAGCTTGACAGGCTGAAGGCGGTGCGGGCCGGCCGTGACGAGGCGCGGCTCGGTGCGGCGCTTGCGGCCCTGTCAGCAGCGGCGAAAGGGTCGGACAATCTGATGCCGCTGGCCATCGAGGCGGCACGAAGCCGCGCCACTGTCGGTGAGATTTCGGACGCGCTGAGCGGTGTCTGGGGACGCCACAAGGCCGAGATCAAGGGTGTGCGGGGAATCTGGAAGGCGCGCATGGCGGCTGATGCCGATCTGGAGATCCTTCGTGACCGGGTGGCAATCTTCACCGCGGCGGCCGGCCGCGCGCCGCGCCTGCTGGTCGCCAAGCTTGGCCAGGATGGGCATGACCGCGGCCAGAAGGTGATTGCCTCGGCCTTCGCCGATCTCGGCTTCGAGGTCACCATCGGGCCGCTGTTTGCCAGCCCGGACGAGGTCTATGACATGGCCATCGAACATGATGTCGATGCGGTTGGCATTTCCACCCTTGCCGCGGCGCATCTCAGCCAGGTGCCCAGCCTGCGCCGCCGTCTCGATACCGGCGAGGGGCGCCATATCGAGCTTGTGGTCGGCGGTGTCATTCCGCCAGGGGATGTGCCGGCGCTGACCGAGGCCGGGGCTGCGGCGGTGTTCCCGCCGGGCACGAAATCGACCGATGCGGCAAGCCGCCTTCTTGATCTTCTCGCGCGTCGTCGCAATATCGCGGCTAGTGCCTGATACCAAGCCGCAGCGCACAGACCTTGCCCGCCACCTGGAGCCATCCCATGAACCGTGCCGCCGAAGCCGCCAGTGAAATTGTCGATGAGTTCGGCTTTCTCGATGATTGGGAGGACCGCTATCAACTGCTGATCGATCTTGGCCGCCGTCTGCCACCCCTGCCGGCGCAATATCAGACAGATGAATACCGGCTGCGCGGCTGCCAGTCGGTGGTGCATTTCGCGGCCGAGACAAAGGATGGCGAGATCACCTTTCACGCCGGATCGGACGCCGCCATCGTGCAGGGGCTGATCGCCCTGATGCTGCGCGTCTATTCGGACCGGACGGCGGATGAAATCCGCGATACCGAGGCGACGTTCCTGTCAGAAATCGGCCTTGATTCGCACCTCTCGCCAACCCGCAAGACCGGGCTTGCCAGCATGCTGACAGCCATCAAGGCGGCGGCTGACTGAGCCCTGCCGAAAGAGGGTTATGTCAGGCCGGTTATGTCAGGCCGGTTATGTCAGGCCGGGGCGCGTTCGGCGCGCGGTGTGCGGCCATAGCATTCGCGGTAGCATTTCGAGAAATGCGAGGCCGAGACAAAGCCACAGGCAAGCGCCACCGACAGAATCGACATCGAGGTCTGCCGCAACAGATGGCGCGCCCGGGCCAGCCGCAAATTCAGATAATAGCGGGTCGGCGTCGTGTTCAGATATTTGCGGAACAGCCTTTCAAGCTGCCGCGTCGACAGATTCGTCATGCGGGCGATATCGGTCTGCGCCAGTGGCTCTTCCAGATTGTCTTCCATCGTCTTCACCACGGCCAGCAACTTCGGATGGCTGACACCAAGGCGCGAGCGAAGCTCCATCCGCTGCCTGTCGGTTGGCTCGCGGATGCGGTCATGGATGAACTGGTCCGACACCTCGGCGGCAAGCGCGGTGCCATGCGACTGCGCGATCAGGTTCAGCATCATGTCGAGCGAGGCGGTGCCACCGGAACAGGTCACGCGCGTGCCGTCCACCTCGAACAGGTCATTGGTGATCTCCAGCTCGGGAAATTCCTCACCAAGACCGTCGATATTCTCCCAATGGATGGTGCAGCGCCGGTCATCCAGCAGCCCGGCCGCCGCCATCACATAAGTGCCGGTGCAGATCGCCCCGATGACGGCGCCGTTGCGATCCAGCCGACGCACAAGGTTCAGGACAGCGCGGTTGGTATGCTCGCGCACATTCAAGCCGGCGCAGACAAACACCATCCGGCAATCCTGCAACACACCCGCATCACCGTCCGAGGCCACCTCGACACCGTTGCTGGCGACCGCCGGGGCGCCGGTCGGGCTGGCAATCACCCAGCCATAGAGATCGCGGTTGCTCTGCCTGTTGGCGGCGCGCAGCGGTTCGATTGCCGAGGCGAAGGCCAGCATCGAAAAATCATCGAGAAGCAGAAACCCGATTTTCTGCGAGGTTGCGTTGCTGTCATGCTGCAGCAATGTCTTGATGGTCTGCACACTCATCGCAGGCGTCCCCCACAAGCAGAACCATGAAACCCGCTCTACAGGGCGGCTCTGTGCATTTCCTAGATTTTTGTACGACGAAAAAAGTCGGAATTGAAACAAAAAAAATGGGCCCTGTGACTGTTTTTTGCTAGGACAGCCGCATGAATGACACCATGCCCGAGATCATTACCAGCGCCGGGAATGCCGAGGTGAAACGGCTCCGATCGCTTCATGAGCGCAAATTCCGGCGCCAGACAGGCTGGTTTCTGGCCGAGGGCATGCGAATCTGCACCGAGGCCGTGGCGCTTGGATGGCGTATGCACAGGCTTGCCTATCTGGGCTCGCGGGCTGATGACAGGCAGGTGAAGGAGCTTCTGCAGGCGCTGTCGCGTGATGGTGGGCGGGCGCTGCCTGTCACCGAATCACTGCTGGCGCGGGTCAGCCGTAAGGACAATCCGCAGATGGTGCTTGGCGCCTTTGAACAGCGATGGTGTGCCGCCGACGAGGTGGTGCCGGATTCCGGCCGGTGCTGGATTGCGCTTGACCGGGTGCGGGATCCCGGCAATCTCGGCACCATCATGCGCACCGCCGATGCCACTGGCGCGCGCGGGGTCATCCTGATCGGGGACTGCACCGACCCCTATTCGGTGGAGGCTGTCCGCGCCTCGATGGGGGCGGTGTTCAATGTCGAACTGGCGCATATGTCGGAAGCCGAATTCCTGGGTTTTGCCGCCGGTTGGCCGGGACGGGTTGTCGGCACCGCCCTGCCGGCGAGTGTCGATTACCGCGCCGCGGATTACAGCGGGCCGCTGATCCTGCTGATGGGCAATGAACAGGCTGGCCTCACCGACGGGCTGATGGCGGCCTGCAGCCAGCTTGTGCGGATGCCGATGCTGGGCCGCTCGGATTCGCTGAATCTCGCGGTTGCCAGCGGTCTGGTACTCTATGAGTCGCTGCGCGAATCCTGACCGGTACCGCTATCCTGCCTGCCAGCGGGCGAAATTGGCCTGGCTGACAACGCGCGGCGCATCACCTGTCTCGACGCTGACAAGCTCGCCCGAAGACACCGACCCTTCGGCTCCGGCCATCATGTCGGCAAGCGCGTAATGCGCCGCCTGTGAGGAGGCGCGGATGGCATAGATGGTCAGCAGCAGGAACAGCGGCGTGTCGGACAGCAGGCTCCGGCAACCGCGCAGCAACGGCACCAGATCGGTTTCGACCTGCCAGCGCTCGCCCTTCGGGCCGCGGCCATATTTCGGCGGGTCGAGAAGAATGCCGTCATAGGACCGGCCACGCCGGATCTCGCGCTCGACAAACCGTCCGGCATCCTCGGTGATAAAGCGGATCGGGGCCTCGCCAAGACCGGCCTCGTCGCGGTTTTCAAAGGCCTGCGTGATGGCCTTGCGGCTGGCATCGACATGCGCCACCTCGGCGCCGGCACGCGCGGCATGAAGGCTGGCGACGCCGGAATAGGCGAACAGATTCAAAATCCGCGGTGCGCGGCCGTGACGGGCGATGAACCCGCTGATGAGTTCGGCGCACCAGGTCCAGTGCGGAGCCTGTTCGGGGAAGAATCCCAGATGCCTGAAGGGTGTTGGTCTGGCAAGAAATCGCAGCCCGTCATAGCTGACCTGCCATTGCGACGGCAGGCTTTCTGACAGGGTCCAGCCGCCACCAGCCTCGTCATCATCACCGCGCCCCTGGCTGGCGACAAACCGGCCATCAGCCGCCTGCCAGTCCGTCTCGGCCAGACGGGGGGCCCACATCGCCTGCGCCTCCGGGCGCACAAAGGTGAAGCTGCCAAACCGTTCCAGCTTCTGCCCGTTGCCGCTGTCAAGAAGCGCGTAGTCGCGCCAGTCGGCGGCGGCGAGAAGCCGTGGTTGGGCATGCGGGGTCACATCATCATTCATGCGCGGACCATGCCGCCTGAATCCGCCAAAATCAACCCCGGTGGCCTGTGACCGTGCAAATCCAGCCAAATTGGGCGAACGCGAAAATTTGGCTTGATTCAGGATATGAACGCGGCCCTATAAAATATATTTTCAAAATCTGCTGGATTTTTGGGTTTTTCACTTATACCCATGTGGCGCTGGACCCGAGGATACGGACCCTAGAATACGGAATAAGGAATCCGGGATCCAGAATACGGACTTCGGAACACGGAATACGGAACACGGAACACGGAACACAGACTACGGTCTCAAGGAAGGTCAGTCCCGATGGCGG
>CBFHRT010000029.1:0-4670 GCA_965658285.1 Puniceispirillaceae bacterium (SeqCode)
CCATGCGCGCGCCAGTGAAATTCTCGGCTATGTGCAGCTTCTTCTCAGCGGAGATGATGAAGGTTTCGCCATCGGAATGGAGTCGATTTCCCGCAATCCCGGCCTGACCGTAACGAACGAACTGGTTGCATCGATGACACGCGCCGCGCTCGATCTGCGGAGTGACATGGCGCGGTTCGAACAGCAGACCGAGGTAATGCTGGCAGGGTACAGCGAGCTTGCCCAGCTTGCCGGCGTTCCCGATCTGGCCAAAAGACCCGATCTCAAGAACATCCTGTCCGAGGATCCATGTATCTGGCCGCGTCAGGAGATCTTCACCGAGAAGGTGGCGGTCTATAACGCCGTGGTTATCGAAGGCAATGATGCCGAAACCGGGGTGATCGGCAAGATCAACAGCTTTTTCGAGCAGACACGTCCCGAAGACGCGGTGGTTCAGGAAAGTGATGATGGCACCCTCAGCATGGCTGCCGAAGTGCCAACCTATTGCGGTGCCGCGAACCCGGCGCCGCGCGTGCCGATTGTGCTTCCCGACGATACAGGCATCACGGTCATTGGCACGCGCGAGGATAACGACCTCGTGGTGCGTCTGATCGAACAATATGACGTCCCTGAGCTGCAGGTTCTGATCGAGATCTTCATCATTACCGTGTCACGCGATTTCTCGCGCCAGATTGATTCGATCCTGTCGGCAAGCCCGTCGGCGGGTGGCAACAACAATCAGGAGTTTGTGCTGTCACAGCTGGCATCGACCGCATCGCGGACGGTCGGCACAATCTCGATGGACTTTGACTCGCCGAATGACGAGCTGGGACTGCTGCTGAATTTCATCGAGTCAAACAGTCTTGGTCGCGTCGTCTCAAGCCCGACAATTCTTGTCGCCTCGGGCAAGGACGCCATCGTCGAGCGTACGCAGATCGCCCGCGTGCCAGGACCAAATGTCCTTGACAGCGACAACAACTCCGTCGCCGGTCCGCCGGTCGAATATGAGGCCCCGTTCAGGCTGGAGATCAACGAGGTTGATATCAATCGCCTGAACAACACGGTGAAGCTTGACGTCGTGCTGACCGATACGCGGTTCAGCGACACGCTGGCCAATGTGAACGAGTTGTCGGACCGCACCTCCGACGTCATCGACACCACCTTCTGGGCTTCACCGGGCGATGTGGTTGTGCTGGCCGGGGTTACCCGCAACGAGGAAGCGACGACAACTTCGGGCATGCCGGGAACAACCGGTAACCTTGCGCAGTTGACACCGCTGCTTGGCGGCTCCGACGGTTTCTCGACCAACATGTCTGAAACGCTGATCTTCATGGCACCGACGGTAATCAACCCGAGCGCCGAAAATCAGCCACATTCAGCCTTCCGCAGCAAGCCGAAGCGCAACATCGTGAACTGATCCAGCAGGAACGGCGAAGACATATCGACCATAGCAAAAAGCGACAGCTTCGGCTGCCGCTTTTTTTTAGGGAGCTGTTTGTCGGCGCGGTGCGTCCGGACCTCAGGTCATACGTGTCTGCGCCTTGTCATAAAGCGCCCGCGTTTCCATGACATAGACCTCTTTCGAGATCAGACCGTCGAGATAGAGCTGGCGGGTCGCTAGCATTTCCTGTTCGAGACCGAGGAGGAACACATCATCCTCAGGATCAGCCGAATTGGCGTCACCGGCAACGGTCTTGCTCCGCCTCTTGAAGAACTTGAAGCCGGCCGCGGGCTGGGACACCTCATCGGGGGCCAGCGCATTTTTGGCTGCCGGGCTGGCTGGCACGTCCACAATAGCGTCCGCCTGATCGGCATCGCCATCATTCCCGGTCGTCCGCGCATCGGCCGCGGCTTGCGCCGTAACGTCACTGAAGGTGATTTCAGGCTGGTCCTTGACCGGCGGCTGACTGATCTTGTGTGGCCGGCGCAGCCTCAGGACAAGCCATATGACAAGCAGGGCAAGAAGTCCGCCAAGCGCGGCAAGCATGGTCCAGTAATAGGGAGATTCCGGCCCCGGAGTCGCGAGGATTATCCCCTCGACAATACCGGCGGCGATATTTGCAAAATCGGTTATCACCTTGTCCATGGATTTCATTACGCCCAAAAGGTTAATTTAGCACAAACTCGTGCTCGATTTTTTGTTCAACGTGCCAGCAGCTAAGTTCCACATGGCCCGCACTCTTACCAGATTAGCCAGTATGCTCAAGCCGATCGGCGGCGGTGCCGACGATCTGGTTGCGGTAAAGCTTCATCACAACGCACTTACGGTAGCCGAAGTTCGTCATAAATCCAATGTGATAAAAATTGATCAGCTGGCAAGCGCCGCCCTGCCCCGTAAACTTGAAGCGACGAATTCAGGCCGCCAGCAGGATATGATCCGCGACACGATCATCGGCCTTGGAGAGCAGGCCGGCTTTTCGACGCGCGATGGCGGCATGATCGTGCCTGGCGACGTTGTGCAGATCGACATGCCCTATATCTCTCCGGCCGAACTGGAAAGCGAGGGGCAGGATCCGGGTTTCTGGAGCGAGCAGGAACCCGATATCGCCAAGCTGCAGGATCCCTATATTGCCTTTGACACGCTTGTCAGTTCCGAGGATGACGACCTGACCCGCGTTGTTGTCGGATATGCCGAGACAGCGCAGATGCAGCAATGGTCGGACATTCTGCTTGGCGCGCGCCTCAACCCGGTGCATCTCGAACTCGAACCGGTGGCGCTCGCCAACTATGTCTATGCCTCGCTGCCGCCCGAGGAACGCAGCAAGGCGCAGGCCATCCTGAATGTGACGAATGACAGGATGGAACTCATCGCCTTCCTTCCCCAGCGCTTTCATGTCGTGAAGATGGAGGTCACCGAATTCGATCAGGTCCTGCTGGCGGAAATCGAGGATGTTCAGGACACTGTCGGCGAATTCTGGGACGAGGTTGGCGGCCGCGTTGGCAATACGCTGAGACAGGCGGTGCTGTTCCTTCAGGAAGAGCAGGATTTCCCGGAATTCTCGACCATCCATCTGGTGGTCGATGCGCTGCGAGCGCAGAATTTCATGACCCTGATGTCACGGCATTTCACCCTGGCGCCGTTGCGCCTTCTGGACCCGACACAGGGTGCCACGATGGCGATGAGCGTGCAGGGGCTGGTCTCGCAGGTGGCCAACAAATCCGGCTTCACCTCGGCGCTTGGCCTCGGGTTACGGCGGCTTGGCACCTTCGGCAATGACGGGCCGGGGCTTGTAAAGCTGTCGATGCTGCCGCAGGGCGCCACATTGCGCAAGAACCGCCAGCTTGGCGTTGTTTCACGTTCATTGCTGGCTGGCTGGGCCATCATCTTCCTGATCATGGCAGCCTGGACGGGCGGTTCGGTGATGCCGGGGTTCCTGACGAGCAAGGCCGAAAGCGGCATCTATGATGCGATCAAGGCGGAAGCCACCGCATCACAGGCGCGGATTGGCCAGATCAATGAAACCGTGAAGAATTTGGACGGCCAGCTGCAAATGCTGGGGACGTTGACCCGCCAGCGTGGCACTGCTGTCATCATCGAATCCATTCCTGATCTTGTTCCGGAAGGCGTTGAATTATCTGGATATTACTTGTCAGGTGAGTTGGAATTGCGGCTGCGGGGTGCGGCGCGCAGCACGGATGTGGTGACGCTCTTTGCCACCGAGCTGCAGAATAGCGGCCTGGTCGAGGCCCCCACCGTCGGTGATCCGGTCTATCGTGAAGGCAGCCCGATCTTCGATTTCGAGATCACCACAAAGCTGCGACTGGAGAGCTGACGATGGTCTTTGGTCTTGGCAAGAAGAAGGATGCCCCTGCGCCCATGCAGATGTCGCCGGAAGCCATGGCGATGCTGAACCAGCTTGCACAGGCCGCGCCGACAGGCGGCGGACAGGCGCCGGCCATGGTGCCGGCGGCAGAAGCCGCCGCGCCGGCACCGCCCGGCACCGCTGGAATGACACAATTCCCGACCATCGCGAGCGCCGCCACCACCAACATGGAAACCGCCGACACCGGGCTTTCGGCAAAGGAACAGCGCAAGCTGGCGCGCGAGGAAAAAAAGGCTGCCGCAACCGCGAAAAGCGAGGAACGGGACATTGCCCGGCGGCGCAAGCGCAATGCCAAGGCGCGGTTCTCACGCGCCCGATATCTCCGCGAGGCCGAAGGCAACGCGACGTCAAGCGTGGCGCTTGCCGGTTTCTTCCTGGCGGTAACGGTGATTGTGCCCCTGATTGTAAATACGATGTTCCTGCTTCCCGCCACACGCAGCAATCAGGAAATCATCAAGGAAGTGCGCTCGCTGAAACTACTGATCGACCAGGCACAGCCAATCCTCCAGGCGGCCATCGGCAGAAAAAATGAACGCGAAGAGGCGCTGCAGGGCCAGCTGGCAGGTTTCATCGCCGATCAAGACGCCACCGGGGCGTTGCGGGCGTTTGTCTCCGATCTGGAAGCGCGGGGGGCGACGCTGAAACCCGACGCGTCGGGAACTGTCGTCAACACCGATGTCGGCCTCAATGGACTGACAGGTAAAAGCCTGACGCTCGAGATGAAAGTCGATTTCCTGAACTATCTTCTTGTTCGCAACCGCTTTGTGCGATCCCAAACGCATGTCGATGTCGCCGAAGAGACCATCGTGGCGACCCCCGGCAGCCCGATTGTGGATGTCAAGCTGATGCTGATGGTCCCGGCGAGAA
>CBFHRT010000029.1:4680-18107 GCA_965658285.1 Puniceispirillaceae bacterium (SeqCode)
CGCAAACGCCTAAAAACATCTTTATATAAATTAAAACTAATTTATTAACGCGATGTATAATATTGCGTTAATCAACCCAATGGTGCGGGCTTATGTTGGTATCAAGAGGCATTTTGGCATTTTTCATGCTAACCATGTTTGGTGTCGGAACGGCGCTGGCAGGCGCGTCCAATGTCGAGGAGAATGACTCGCTTGTCGCTCCCGAGGTGCAGGATATCGATGATCCGTTCCGGCGTGGCATTGACCGGATCGCCGACCAGGCGACAGGAGGCGTAGATCTTCCCGGGCCGGCCGGTGATGTTGGCCTGCAGGACACCACGGGTGCCGATCTTCTGGGTCAGGCAACCGAGGATGCGCTGTTCTCGAACCGCTACCGCGTTGTCGGTGTGGCTGTGGCGAGGCAGGAAAACCGTTCACAGATCTTTGCCGCCACCAACCAGAATGTCATTGCCGGCAACAAGCCCCGGCTCGCCTATGTGCGGCTCGGCCTGTTCGCTGACGAGGCAGCCGCCCGCCAGACGGCAATCGATCTGAAGAATAACTACGAACATCTGCTTGGCGCGCATTTCATCCTTCGTGACGAGGGCGAGGCAGGCGTGCTGATGGATTTCGGGCCGCTCCGCAGCGTGACGCATGCCGAACGTTACTGCGAGATCATGCTGACAATGTCGGGCAATCTGATCGATGATTGCTACACCGTGCTGGAATTCCCCGGACTTGAGCCAATGCGGACATTTTCCTCGACCGCCATGCTCAAGCCGTCGGCAAACGCCATCCGTAACATCATGAAGGATGACAATCTTTTTGATCTAGAGGCCGCGGCGCGCCGGACGATCACGCTTCGCGAGGGCGATTTGATCGGCGCAACCGACGCCACCCTTGTCAAGGTGACGACCAGCGGCATCATTGTTGTTGCCGAAACGGGTGACATCGAGACATTGCCGCTTGATTATCTGCCTGAAAAAGCTTTCGAGCCAAATGATCTCAATCGCGTTTCCACGCCTCCTGTCGCCAGTTCACCCGCCATTCCGCCATCGCCTGACAACCCCTATGGCAGCGAGGGCGCCGAAGGCGGGTCTGGCAGCGACAGCTGATCGGGACGACAGGCATGCCAGCCTTTAGCAATGACGTGGCCGAGAAGGTCCTGCGCGTACTACAGTCCGCCAACAGGCTGGACCCGCAGAAACTTGCCGAGGTCCGTCAGGCTGGTGCGACCGGGAATGCCGATATTCTTGAGCGGATGATCCGTGGCAAGGCCATCGACGAAGGCCTTGTCCACCAGGTGCTGTCGAAAGCCTACTCACTTCGCCGGATGCAACTGACCCCGGCCGATGTCGACCAGCGGGCTCTGAAACTGGTGCCGATGCGACTTGTCGATGACAATCGCGCCCTGCCCTTTGCCGTTGACCAGCGGTTTCTGCGCATCGGCATCGTCGATCCGAGCACGGCGACACAGGCCAGCCAGTTCAAGGCGGCATCAAATCTGAATATCGAGTTCCAGCTGATCACGCTGAGCAATTTCGAGTCGCTGCGCCGCGACCAGAAAGTCAAATCGGCGCTTGAAGCACCTGTTGAAGCGCCAAAGAAACAACAGGCCCGGCCAAGCGCGAAACCACGGCGGGTGCGCTTCGCACTCGACAATGAGGAGCTGGTCCCGGAGGTCTGCGATCATATCCTGCATGCGGCGCTGGCGTCTGGCACAAGCGACATCCACATCGAACCTTTCCGTGACATCGCCCGCGTACGCTTCCGCATTGATGGGCGGCTGGAGGTGCGGGAAGAATATTCGGATTATCTGCTGCGGCACTATCTTGGCGTGGTGACACGCTTCAAGATCATGGCCGATTGTGACATTTCCGAAAGGCGATTGCCGCAGGATGGTGGCATCACCATCAAATACAAGAACGAGGACATCGATTTCCGGTTCAATGTCCTGCCAGGCAAGAATGGCGAGCGCATCGTCATGCGGATCCTGAAGGGGGATCCATCATTGTCGCTCACCAAGCTCGGCTTCTCGGAAGTGAATTACAACAACATCATTGACGCCATCACCGCACCGCAAGGCATGGTGCTGGTGACCGGCCCCACCGGGTCGGGCAAAACCACAACGCTTTACGGGTGCCTGCAGCATATCAACGAGCCCGAACTGAACATCATGACGGCTGAGGACCCGGTCGAATATTATCTTGAGGGTGTCGGCCAGACACAGGCCAACGAAAAAATCGGCCTGAGCTTCAATTCGATCCTGCGGGCCTTCCTTCGCCAGGATCCCGAGGTGATTCTCGTCGGCGAGATTCGTGATCAGGAGACGGTGGAGATCGCCGTCAAGGCCGCCCTCACCGGCCACCTGCTGCTGTCGACGCTTCATACCAATGACGCGATCGCGACCATCACCCGCCTGATGAATATGGGCGTGCCGCCCTTCATGATCGCGGCCGCCACCTCGCTGATCGTGGCGCAGCGTCTCGGCCGCCCGAATTGCCAGAACTGTCTCGTCGACGACCCGCATGCAACGCCGGAAACGCTTCGCCGCGTCGGCTTCAGCGAGGACGAGGCGCAAACCATCCGGCCGATGATTGGTGGCGGCTGCGATACATGTGGCGGCAACGGCTATAAGGGGCGGCGCGGAGTCTATGAGGTGCTGCGGATCACACCAACACTTGAGGAAGCCATCCTGAAGGAAGCGCTGGCCCCGGAACTGCTTGCGGCGGCAAAGCAGGACGGGTTCGAGACAATGCAGGAAATCGCCCGCGGTTTCATCAAGGATGGAATCTTCAGTGTCGCCGAGTATACTCGGATTCTCGTTTTGTAAGGCCCGGTCATGAAGAAGTTCAAATACAAGGCAAAGCTGAAGGGCAAGAAGAAGAAGGGCGAGATCGAGGCCGAGACCCTGATGCTCGCCAAGCAGAAGATGCGCCAGGACGGCTTTCGCGAGGTTGTCCTGACAGAGGTCAAGATCAAGCCGAAGACCGGCCTGAATGCCGAAATCACCTGGGGCCCGTTCGGCTCCATACCGCCCAAGGAAATCCTGATCTTCACCAAGAAGATCTCGACGATGATGCGGGCCGGCCTGCCGATTGTCGAGGCGATGGTGCTGGTCGCATCACAGACGTCCAACGCCAACATGAAGCGCGTGACCACAGAGATGGTGGCGAAGCTTAACAGCGGTGCGTCACTGTCCCAGGCCTTCAGCGAGCACAAACGCCATTTCGACACCGTCTATCTGAACATGGTCGAGGCTGGCGAAATCTCGGGTAAGCTCGACGTGTTCCTTGATCGCCTTGTTGAAATGCTGGAAAAGCAGCAGGCCATCAAGGCCGGCATCAAATCGGCGATGTTCTATCCGGTCACGCTGGTCGTGATCACCGTCGGCATCTCCTATTTCATGCTGACCAATGTCGTGCCGACTTTCCAGGACATGTATGAAGGTCTTGGCGCCGAGTTGCCGGGGCCAACCCAGGCCATCGTTGATGCCAGCAACTGGATCCAGAATGGCCAGAATTTGATGGGGGTGATTTCGGTTGTCTTCAGCGTCTGGCTGACCAACAAGATCCTGCATCGCTTTGTCCGACCCTATCGCAAATTGAAAAGCATCATCGCGCTTCGCCTGCCGCTTGTCGGCGACATCATTGTGAAGGCCACCGTGGCCCGCAAATCTCTGCTGATGGCGAATTTGCTGGCTGCCGGCGTGTCCGTGATCGATACATTGGAGGTTGCCAGGACGGTGTCGACAAACATCCAGTTTCTGGACGCCACATCCCGCATCAAGGCAAAAATCACCACTGGCGCACCGCTTTCAACCCTGTTCGGCAACGAGAAGGTCTTCCCGCTCGCGCTGTCGCAGCTGATGGCGGTTGGCGAGCGCACCGGTAACATGGATGAGATGCTGAGTTCGATCGCCAAATATTATGAAGAGGAATTCACCGCCGTTGTCGATGGCCTGTCAACAATCATCGAACCGCTGATGATTGTCTTTGTCGGCCTGATGATCGGCGTCATGGTGGTGGCCCTGTATCTGCCGATCTTCTCGGCCGGCGACGCCATTAGATGATCGGGCAAACGATCGGGCAGACGATCGGCGCGGCAATCCACAGGCTACGCCGCCGCCTTGCCCTGACGATTCTGGCCTGCTGCCTTCCGCCTGCACTGCTGGTCATAAGCCTCGCCGATATCGGCGGCATCAACAGCCGCACGCGCGATCTCAGCCTCGACAGCTACACGCAATGGCAGCCCTTCACCGGCGATACGGAACTGGCCGGCCGGATGGTCTTCGTCGATATTGACGAGGCCAGCCTCGCCCGCTTCGGGCAATGGCCGTGGCCACGCCAATATATGGCAGTGCTGCTGCAGAATATCGGGCTGTCCGAGCCGCTTGCCATTGGTGTCGATATTCTGATGTCGGAGGCCGACAGGTTCAATGCTGACGCCATCGAACGGCTTGGCGACTTTCCGACGGGCAGCCTCAAGGACAGGCTTCCTGACGGTGATGCGCTTCTTGGCGAAATGCTGTCCTACACACCGTCGGTGATCGCCATATCACTGACCACCGCCGATGACGCGAACCCGCCCTATCTTCCTGCCACGATTTCGGTGATCGGCGAGACGCATCTTGCGGTGATGGAGGGACGCGGTCTGCTGTCCCCGGTCAAGGATGTCGCGCGGGCGCCGGGCGCCGGCTTTGTCAGCCTCGCCTTTGAACGCGACTCAATCGTCCGCCGCATACCTATGGTGGCACGTTACGGTGATCAGCTTCTGCCGTCGATGTCCGCCGAGATGCTGCGCGTCGCTCAGGGGGCTGGCGGCCATATCCTGAAACAGGCGATCGATACCGGCACCGCCGTCAACCGCATGCGCACCGGACAGGTCACCATGACGCTGGACAGCCATGGCCAGCTGCCCCTCTATCACGGACTTGCGGACAGGTTCACAACCATTCCGGCGTCGCAGGTTCTGGACGAGACCGGTCTGGACCGGTTTGCCGGGGCGTTTGTCATCATCGGCAGCTCGGCCACCGGGCTGAAGGACACGCATTCCACCAACCTGCAGGCGGCCATCCCCGGGCCGATGATCCATCTGTCGGCATTGCATCAGATCCTCAGCGGGGTCACGCTGCGCTCATCACGCCTCTATGAGTTTGGCGAGCTTGCCGCGGCGATGGCGCTGGCCATCGCTGTCGGCCTTCTGGCGGCGCACGCCGCCGTCGGTATCGGCATCGCGGCGACTGCTCTTGCCGCCGCCGGCACGGTCTGGACCGGTTTCTGGCTGTTCACATCACAGCTGTATCTGTCCAACGCCGTACTTACCGGCAGCATGGTGCTTGCCACCGGGCTGTTATGCCTGTCGCTGCGCGGCATTGTCGACGAAATGGCGCGCCGGCAGTTGCGAGGCGCTTTCGGACAATATCTGTCACCGCAGATGGTGCGCACCATCGAGGCGAGTGGTAGCGCGCCCGAGCTGGGCGGCGAGACCACCGAGATTTCGGTGATGTTCATGGATGTGCGCGGTTTCACCAGCCTGTCGGAATCGATGTCATCCAACCCGCAGGCGCTGACCAGACTGATCAACATCATTCTGGATGAGGCCAGCGAGATCATCATGGCGCATGACGGAACGCTGGACAAATTCATCGGTGACTGCGTGATGGCTTTCTGGAACGCGCCGTTGGCGCAACCGGATCATCATTCCCGCGCCGTCGCGGCGGCCATTGCGCTGCAACAGCATGTGCCGGCCATCAACGAGCGACTGCGCACCGAAATCGGTGATGCCTGGCAGGGTGATGGGATCAGGATCGGCGTCGGGGTGGCAAGCGGCACGGTCGTTGTCGGCAATTTCGGGTCACGCACGCGCCTGTCCTATTCGGTTGTCGGCGATACGGTCAATCTGGCGGCGCGGCTGGAGCCGTTCAGCAAGCAGACAGGCTTGCCGCTGACCTTTGCCAACGCCACCGCAACGGGCGCCACGCAGGATCTTCTGAAGGTTGACGATATCACCGTGCGCGGCCGCGCCGCGCCAGAGCCGATCCATAGCTGGCATCCGCTGGACGAAGCCACGCGCGCCGCGCATGACGGGTTTCTGGCGGCGCTGCTGGCCGCAAGAACAAAGCGGGCCCGAACGACGCTGGAGGCGATGCTGGATGCGCTTGCCGACTTGCCGGGCTATCCGGAATCGATGGTGGCCTATTACCGGAACAGGATCGCGGCACTCTAGTCACATGCGGGGGAGCATGCGCCGGTCCACTTCACGTCGCCGCCGTGCGGCCGGCACGCAGATGACGGCCTGCCCGCATCTGGCGTTTCAACGCCCGTAACTCGGCGCCGATGTCGTGGACGGTGATCGCGCCCCCGGGTGCAAAGCGAAAGGCGGTGATCCGCGCCGCCAGCGCGGTCGCGCGGGACGCCTGTGCGGGCGGCAGATCGCGCGCGCGCCTGCTGGCGTAATTGATCAGCGTCTCGCCATCCTCGCGGGCGGGATCCGCCTCACCCGCTGCCAGCAGACGCTCCAGCCGCCGCTCAAGGTGCGACCGGCGCGCGCCAAGCCGCCTGAAGGCCAGTAGCGCAGAGGCGGCGATGACACCGGTCATTGCGAGGCCGAGCGCGAGAAACACCAGCGCCGCATTGTCTCGGCCGGCGGCATCGGCGCTGTCCTCATCCTGGCCGTAATTCATCACCGCGATGGTGATGCGCGTGTTCAGCGCCTCGACCCACTGGCCGGCCATCTGCAACCGCGCAAAAAGGGTATCGCCGTTTGCATCATTGCCGGTGCGCAAGGCCGGCCGCGTGGCCCCCGCAGCCGACGGGGCCGCACCGCCATTCATCACGCCGAGGGTAGGATCGAACCGTTGCCAGCCGCCGCCATCAAGACGCGCCTCAACCCAGGCATGCGCATCGGCATTGCGAACAGTCCAGAACCCGCCATAGCCGTTCCATGTGCCGCCAAGATACCCCATGATGATATTCGCCTCGATCCCGGCGGCGCGAAGGGCTGTTGCCATCGCCGTCGCGAAATAGGCGCAGTAACCCGACTGCCGGTCGAAGAAAAAGCTGTCGAGGGCGTCTTTCTGCGGCAGGTCCAGCGTGGTGTCATATCGGTAATTGGCGGCAAAGCGTTGCATGATCAACATGGCAAAATCGCGGTCGCTTGCCATCCCTTGTCGCGTTTTCCGTGCCCAGGCGGTCAGGCGCGGATTGGCCGGCGAAAGCCCGGCAATTGCCACCTCAGCCAGACCATCCGGCGGCTGTCGCGCGCCGCCAACGATGATCCGGCGCGGATTGGCCCGCGGCGTGGTGATCAACTCGCCAGAGCGGCTATAGGCATAATCACGACTGAACCCGCCTGGCCAGTCGGGTGACGGCAAGGTCGCCGGGTTGTGATCATCCAGCAGCAGCAGATAGCTGTGCGCCGCCGGCGCTGTTACGACGCTGGCCGGCGCCGGTGATGACGCGCCACGACGCCACTCGCCGTCACCTTCGCTATCCAGAACAAAGACCCGCCAATAGCGCGGGACGGGTCTGCCTTCCTGTTGCGGCACCGCCCGGAAGGCGATGGTCTCGTCACGCAGCAGATCGCGCATGCCGCCGGGCGCAATATGATCAGTCAGCGCCACCTTCTGATGCGCGGCAAAGCCGGGAATGAAGCCCGTCGAAATCCGCGGCACCGCGATGAACAGCAGCACGATCAGCGCCGCCACACCCGCCGACAGCAGCAGCACTGGCGCCCAGCGAAGGCTGAGTGCGTCGAGCCGAAAGCCGGTCAGCGCCATGCAGTACCAGAGAAGAAAGGCCAGCAGCCAGATCACCACCAGAAGCAGCACGGCAAACTGGATCTGGAACAGGAACACCGACCCGACGAGAAAGATCGTCGGCGTCAACCCGGCCGGTGATAACACCCGGTCATCCCCCGCATCTTCGAGCTGCCAGGTCAGCGGCAGCACCCCGACCAGCAGGGCGATGAAAAAATCTGCACTCTTCACAGGCATGGCAAGCGCTGCCGAGCTCACCAGAAGGGCGATCAGCGGCAGCTGGACATACCAGCGCTGCCACAGACGCGTCATCAGCGCGACCCCCAGACCGGCGGCCCAGAATACCGGCAGGACCCACCCGATCTCAAACGACAGCAGGCCGATCAGCGGCGCCTGCCAGAGCGCCGCCACCGCCGGGGCCGGCAGCATCACGCCACCGATGCCGCCAGCGCCGCTATGCAAGGGCCAGCGCATCAAGTGCCTGTCCGGCCGCCTGCGGCATCACGTGCCGCAATTCGGTGCCGCGGAGCCTGAAATGAAAGGGCCGACCGGCACGCGCCGCGCGCAACACCGCCGCGCTCATCGCCGATAGCGCGCGCTCATGCCCGAGATGCGCCACACTGTCATAGCTGATGGTCAGCACCGTGCCCCCCGCCGCATCACCTGTCTTGGCGAGCAGCCTGTCGGTGGCAGCATAGCGTTTCCAGCTGACCCGGCTTTCCGGCGTGCCGGGCGTCCAGTCATCCAGCATATCGGCATCCAGCGTATCGGCGCCGCCCTCATCCCGGACCGATGCAACGCCGCCCCGCGCATCACCTGTCAGATGCATCCGCGCCGCGCCATGATCCGGCTTTGGGGCAACCAGCACCTCGGCCGGGCTGATCCACGCCCAGGCGCGGGCAAGGCCGAAGGGAAAGCGCGTCTCGATCCGCACCAGCGGCAGCGGGTGGCGGCCACGAGCTTCCGGCAAGAAGGCCAGCGCCTGTTGTTCGCCCTCACCGGCCAGCCGGACGCCGCCGCCGGTATCGAGCCGGATGTCAAAGACCGGCCGCGCCGCAACAAGCCGCACCGACAGGCTGGCTGTCTCGCCGGCGACGATCCGCCCGTCATGCCGCACACCAAGCCGCAACCCGCGCAGATTCTGGCCGGCCCACAACAGGGACAGCATGAAGATGACGAACAGCGCCACCGCCATCAACAGCAGCATGTTGTTCTGGATCCGCACCGCGATGGCGAAGACCCCGAAGATCGCCAGCGCCGCCATGAAGCCGTGCCGTGTCGGCATGACGAAGACCCGCCGCAGCGTCACCTCGAATGACGGTGGCCGGCGGCGCACCAGGGATCGTGACAGCGTGGTGAACCAGCGTGGCATGATGACGGGTCCTTCAGGGAAGCGGCGTGGCTTTCAACGCCGCCGCCACCAGTTCGGGCCGTGCCCCGGGTTCGACCCGGATCAGGCGATGCCGCAATGCCGGCAGGAACATCGCCTGCAGATCGTCCGGTGCCACATAATCGCGTCCGGCGATGACGGCATGCGCCTGCGCCAGACGCAGGAACTGCGCCCGGAAGCGCACCGACAGCGTGACCGCCGCCTGCCCTTCCATGCTGTCGGCGAGGCGCAGCGCATAATCGATCACCTCAGGCACCGCCGGCAGGGCGGCGACACGCGCCTGCATCGCCAGCAATTCGTCACTGTCCGTCACCCGCGGCACGGGCGCCGCCTCGCGGTCCTGACGGCCGGTCAGGATCGCCGCCTGGGTGGCGTGGTCGGGGCGGCCGATATCCATCGACAGCGAAAACCTGTCAAGCTGGCTTTCCGGCAGGTCGAAGGTGCCGATCTGCTCAGCCGGGTTCTGCGTCGCGATGACCAGGAACGGGCGCGGCAGGGCGCGGGTCTCGCGATCCACCGTGACGACGCGTTCCTCCATCGCCTGAAGCAGCGCCGACTGCGTTTTTGACGGGGCGCGGTTCAACTCGTCGGCAAGCAGCATCTGCGTGAAGACCGGCCCCTCGCGCATCACGAAATTGCCGGAGTCGCGGTCGAAGATCGACAGGCCGGTGATGTCGGCGGGAAGCAGATCGTTGGTGCATTGCACGCGCTGGAAATCCAGCCCCAGCACCGCCGCCAGTGCCGCCGACAACGCTGTCTTGCCGCTGCCGGGAGTGTCCTCGATCAGAAGATGCCCGTCGGCCAGCAAGCAGCCAAGCGCCAGCCGCACCGCATCCTCACGCCCCAGAAAGCGCGTTGTCACCGCCGCGACCACGGCGGCGGCGCGGGCGGTCACCTCGCCAGCGGTCATGTCGGAATTTTTCGTCCCGGATGACGCGGGAACGGGGCTGGCGGGCAAACTCATCTCAACACTCGTAACAACGGCCACAGCGACGCAAAGGGTCGATCCCCTGTCTATCGCCTGCCAGCAACCCAAGGCAAATGATTTATCGGAAGGGGCGATGGGGTGACGGTGCTTTACGGCGGGGTGCGGCGGCGGTTAGGATGATGCGATTGACAGCCGCAGATATGAGGACCGCGCCATGGATACCGTCAGCTTTCGCCGCATGGATGAAGGCACGCCCGAGGATTACGCCTTTCTCGGCAAGCTCGAGCATGACTATGTCGCCGCCCTACCCGACCGGCTGCTGGGGGCGCTGCGGGGGCTCAGCAACTCGCTCGCCGGCTACCGGATCGACCGGCTGCAGCACTCGCTGCAATCGGCGACGCGGGCCGAGGATGACGGCGCCGATATCGAACTTGTCGTCGCCGCGCTGGTGCATGACCTGGGCGATGATCTGGCGCCGGAAAACCACAGCCAGATGGCCGCCGCCATCATCCGCCCCTATGTGCGCGAGGAGGTCACCTGGATCATCGAGCATCACGGCGTCTTCCAGATGTTCTATTACGGCGATGCCGCCGGCGTGAACAAGGATGAGCGCGAGCGCTGGCGCGGCCACAAATGGTTCGACAGCTGCGAGCGGTTCTGCCGTGACTGGGACCAGATGGCTTTCGACCCCGATTACCCGACCCGCCCGCTGAGCCATTTCGAGCCGATGCTGCGCGAAATCTTCACCCGCACACCGTTCGACCCGGCAATCATCACCGCCGCCCCGGCGGCATAGACTTACCAAGATCCACAGGACCCAGACCTACAGGACCCAGACTTACAGGACCCAGACTTACAGGACCCAGACTTACAGGACCCAGACTTACAGGACCCAGACTTAGAGGACAAAGCATTATCATGACACAACGCATCCTGATCACCGGCGCCAATCGTGGCATCGGGCTGGAAATGACGCGCCAGGCACTGGCCCGCGGCGACAGCGTGACCGCCGCCTGCCGCACGCCGGACAATGCCGCCGCGCTGGACGAGCTTGCCGCCGCGCATGGCGGGGCACTGACGATCATCGGGCTGGAGGCGCGCGTGGAGGCATCGGTGGCCGCGGCGGCAGCGGCGATGAGTGCGCCGATCGATCTATTGGTGGCGAATGCCGGCACGCTGAATGCGCGTGGCGGGCTGACCGACGCCGGCCATACAGAAGATAATATCGCGGAATCGCTGATGACCAATATCGCCGGCGTGTTCTTCACGGCGCGGCATTTCCTGGCGCATCTGAAGGCTGGCGCCGACAGCCGTGCGGCCGGCATCGCCCCCCGCATTGCGGTGATGTCATCGCAGATGGGATCATCCGAGCGCGCCGGCACCAGCGCCCCGATCTATCGCGCCAGCAAGGCGGCGGCAACCAACCTCGCGCGGTCAATGGCGCTGGAGCTTGCCGAGGATGGCATCGCCGTCGGTGCCTATCATCCGGGATGGGTGCAGACCGATATGGGCGGGACACAGGCCGCGATCACCGCCGAAACAAGCGCCGCCGGCCTGCTGCAACGCTTCGATGCGCTGACGATGGCGACTAGCGGCGTGTTCGAGACATATGAGGGCGAGCCACTTCCCTTCTGAGCGTGTGATGCCGAGCCCCCCTTCACAGGTCCCTCGTCACAGGTCCCTCTTCACAGGCCCCCCTTCACAGCCGGGGCGGGCCGTGCCATGCTGATCCCGTGAGATGAGCGGTTCATCATGCGGAGAACTTCGGGGGGAGGCGCGCATGAGCGGTAACAACAACAATGGCGGTGCGGATCAGACTGACGGGTCCGACGAGCCCGGCTGGAGGGAGCACACGCCAAGCGCCACCGGCGATATCGACATCTCGGTCGCCTATGCCAACCCGCCGACGGACGAGCTGATGGCGCTCTACGCCGCCTGGGCGGACAGTTATGATGCCGATCTGGTCGACGCTTATGGCTATATGGCCCCGGCCGACGCGGTGGCGGCGCTAACCCTGCTGGATGTGCCGAAAGACGCGCGGATTCTTGATGCCGGCTGCGGCACCGGCCAGGCCGGCGCGCTGTTGGCGGCGGCGGGGTATGGACATGTCGACGGGGCCGACCTGTCGCCGGAGATGCGGGCGGTGGCGGCGCGGCTGGGCGTCTACCGGAACCTCTTCGAACTCGACATGACGGCGGATTACGTCCCGCAGCTGGCCGCCGCCCTTGGTACCGACATCGCCCCGGCCACACCCTATGATGCCCCCTATGACGCCATCATCTGTGTCGGCGTGTTCGGCTATGGCCCGCCACATATCGAGGATCTGCCGCGGATCATGGATGCCGCCCGGCCCGGCGCGCCGGTGCTGGTCACGGTGAACGGCATGGGATGGGTGAAGATGGGGTGGGATGACGCGCTGGCCCCGACACTGTCCGCCGCCGGGGTCGAGCTGCGCGCGCGCACCCGCATCCGCCATATGGTGAATGAAGGCATCCATGCCGAGCTGCTGGATTTGCGGCGGGGGTAGTCCGTTTGCCTTTGGGCGACCCACCTGAATTACCGCCCATCCGATTTTCCAGGCTGACCATGTTGTGATCAGACGGTAACCCGATTTTTAGGCGTGTCCGGCAAAATGACCGCTCCACTTCCCGTGCCGAGGATCGGATGATGACCACAGGATTGTGATAATGTCGCCAGCGTGACTGCCCGTCCCCTGCCCCAGCTTTGCTTGTGAATGAGCGTTGCTCGTAACTGAGCATTGCTCGCATGGAACGATGGCAGACACGATATCCAGCGACGTAGCTGACGGCAACTGCAACCGCGTCTGACCGCCAGCTTTCGGCTTCGTCACCTCGGGATACCCCCGAAGACAATGCTCCTGAAGGAAACACCTCTGAAGGCAACACTCCTGAAGGCAACACCTCTAAAGATTGTATCAGGTTTGCCCGGCCAGATATGGCCAGTGCAGATTTGGCCAGTTCAGATTTGGCCAGTTCAGATTTGGCCAGACCAGAATCTGCCAATTGTGACGGCGCGATGAGTCCCCTCCCTGCCCCCTGATCACGGACTACCGCCAGACTGGCGGGGCCAGATTACCGGGCGGGTCAGCAAGGCACCGGCCATAGGCGGTGCCGGCATGGCGCACATGGAAATATCAAAAATCCTGATCGTCGGCACGGCGATCATCCTTGCCATAGCGGTGGCGCTCAGCCTGCTGTCGCCAAAACGGCATGGGCCCGACCCGGCGGCCTGCGAGGTGCTGCGCCCGCAACGCGGCTGGGACGACCCGGCCTACCGCCTGCTCTGCGCAGACGGGGGCGGCGGGCGGGGGTGAGTGATGAGCGGAACGGTGATGTTCACCGAAAAGCTGG
>CBFHRT010000030.1:0-18005 GCA_965658285.1 Puniceispirillaceae bacterium (SeqCode)
TGGATCTCTGTGACCCGTATTTTCACTTGCTCGGTATTTTCACTTGCTCGGTATTTTCACTTGCTCAATGGGCCCGCCATCGGTGATGGTGCGCGCATCATGAGTGACGCCCCGACCATACCGCGCCTGTTCGACAGCGCCGCCCAGCGCCGCAACCGTGGCCGCGCCGCATCTGGCTTTGCCGGGTTCGATTTTCTGAAGCGCGAGGCGGTGCTGCGGATGGCCGACAGGCTGGCGCTGATGCGGCGTGATTTTCCGCTGTGTCTCGATTTCGGATGCCATGACGGCATTCTGACCCGCGAGATTGCGGCAAGCGGCAAGGTTGGCCAGGTCATTCAGGCCGACCCGGCGCCGGCATTTGCCGCGATGGCCGGTGCAACAGGTCCGGCGGTGGCCGTCGAGTATGACAGCCTGCCCTTTGCCGCTGGCAGTTTCGATGCTGTCTTTTCCTGCCTGCTTCTGCACTGGATTGATGATCTGCCCGGCGTCATGGCGCAGATCAGGCGGCTGCTGAAACCCGACGGGCTGTGCCTTGTCAGCCTTCTTGGCGGCACGACACTGACCGAGTTGCGCGGCGCGCTTCTCGAGGCCGAGCAGGAACTGTGCGGCGGGGCCAGCCCGCGGACAGCGCCGATGGCCGACATTCGCGATGTTGGCGGGCTGCTTGGCCGCGCCGGGCTGGCATTGCCGGTGGCCGATTCCGACAGGCTGACCATCACCTATCCCGACATGTTCCGGCTGATGGGCGATCTTCGTGGGATGGGCGAGCAGAACGCGCTTCTGGCGCGCAGCCGGACGCCCGGGCAGCGGCAGCTGTTCCTGCGTGCGGCGGAAATCTATCAGCAGCGTTTTGCCGCGCCGGACGGCCGCATTCCAGCCAGTTTCGAGATCATCACGCTGACCGGATGGGCCCCGCATGAAAGCCAGCAGACGCCGCTTCGCCCCGGCAGCGCGGCGCACCGGCTTGCCGATGAGCTTGGCGCCGCCGAGCAGGACCCCGAGGCGTGACCCCGAGGCCTGATCTGAGAGCTACATAAGCAGATCCTGAAGCACCGGGATCAGCGGCAGGTCGGCCGGTGGCATGGCATAATCGCGAAGCCGCGCCGGCCGCACCCAGGCAAGCTCGTTGCCTTCCAGCTGGCGCGGCGTGCCATTCCATTTGCGGCAGACATAGACCAGCATCAACAGGTGGAAATCATCATAGGCGTGGCTGGCGAAACTCAGCGGCGCGAGGCAGGATTCGGCGGTGTCGATTCCCAGCTCCTCGTCAAGCTCGCGGATCAGCGCCGCTTCCGGCGTCTCGCCGGCCTCGATCTTGCCGCCGGGGAATTCCCAGAGGCCGGCCATCGACTTGCCGGCAGGCCGGCGCGCCAGCAACACCCGCCCGTCGACATCGACCAGCGCCGCCGCGCTGACCAGAACGACCGGCCGTGCCTGGTCCGCCGGCGTCATCGGCTCGGCTGCGGCCATGCTCTCAATTTCGGTAGTCGGCATTGATTGTGATGTAGCCATGCGTCAGGTCGCAGGTCCAGATGCGGGCTGTGCCGCTGCCATTGCCGACGCTGACATCGATGTCGATCATGTCGCCTGTCATATGCGCGGCGACCGGCGCCTCGTCATAATCCTCAACCCGCGCGCCGTCAGCGGCGATCCTGATGCCGCCGATGGCGACGCCAATCCGCGACTGGTCGACAGCGGCACCGGCCTTGCCGATGGCCATCACGATCCGCCCCCAATTGGCGTCCTCACCGGCAATCGCTGTCTTCACCAGCGGTGAGTTGGCGATCGCCATGCCGATCCTATGCGCGGTACTGTCATCGGCCGCGCCGGAGATGCTGATGGTGATGAATTTCGTGGCCCCTTCGCCATCGCGCACAATCTGCTGCGCCAGATCCTGCATCACCGCATTCAGTGCGCCGCGGAATTCCTCAAGCCGTGGATCATCGGCGCTGCTGACAGGCTGGTGTGACGCCGCGCCGGTGGCGATCAGGATCACGCTGTCATTGGTCGAGGTGTCACTGTCGACGGTGATGGCGTTGAAACTGCGCTGTGTGGCGCGGGTCAGAAGGTCGGCCAGCACATCCTGTGGCAGCGCCGCATCCGTGGCGATGAAACCAAGCATCGTCGCCATGTCGGGGGCGATCATGCCGGATCCCTTGGCAATGCCGGCGATGCTGACCGGAACGCCGTCGATCTCGGCGCTGGCGCAGGCCCCCTTGGCGAAGGTGTCGGTCGTCATGATGGCGCGTGCCGCGTCCTGCCAGTCCGCTGTGCCATTGGCCAGATTGTCGAATTGCGCGGCCAGCACCGGCACGTCCAGCGGCTCGCCGATGACGCCGGTCGAGGCCATCAGCACCTGCTCTGCATCGCAGCCAAGCCGCGATGCCAGACCGCGGCAGCTTTCGCTGACAGCGTCCATGCCGCCCGATCCGGTAAAGGCGTTGGCATTGCCGGCATTGACCAGGACGGCGCGTGGTCGGATGCCCTGCGACATCTGCTGGCGGCACCAGAGCACCGGCGCCGCCGCCGTGTCCGACCTTGTGAAAATGGCGGCCATCGCCGCGCCGTCGTCAAGGCGCATCAACAGCATGTCGTCGCGCCCGGTATATTTCATTCCCGAGGCCGCTGTCGACAGGGTCACGCCGTCGATGGCAGGAAGTTCGGGAAAGCGTTCAGGCGCCAGCGGTGAGACGGTCATTGCTGGGCGTCGGCCGACGACTGTGCCTCGGTCAGCACATCATCATAGGGCCGCACCTCGACACTGGCACCGGAGCGAAGCGTCTCGACAACCCGCGCAAAGCTCTGCCGCGACAGGTTGCTGGCAAGCTGGTCACGCATCTCATCGAGTGTCGGGGCCGGGGCGACGCTCTTGTCGCTGACGCTGATGACATGCCAGCCGAACTGGGTCTGCACGGGCGCTGCCGAATAGCCGCCGACCGGCATCGTAAAGGCGGCGGTCTCGAAGGCCGGCACCATCTGCCCGCGGCCAAAGCTGCCAAGCTCGCCGCCATTCGGCCCGCTTGGCCCGGTTGATTTCTCGCGTGCAAGTTCGGCGAAATCGGCACCGTCATTCAGCTGTGTGATGATGGCCTTCGCCTCGTCCTCGGTTTCAACCAGGATGTGCGCCGCGGTTACCGTCTCGCGCGAGCCGGTGTCGGCGACGAAGGCGTCATAGGCAGCCTGCACTGACTCCTCGGTGATCATCTGCGATACCTGCTCGGTAAAATAGGCCTCGGCCAGAACCCGGTTGGCGGCCAATGCCATCGCATTTGCCACCACCTCGCGCTGGTCAAGTCCGCTTTCTTGTCCGGCCGCCGCGGCAAGCCGCGAATTCGCCACCTCGTCGACAAGCTGCGCATACAGGTTGGCAAGCCCGCCCTCGCGATATTCAGGTGGCAGCGTCTGGGCAACGGCCATGATCTCGTCAAGCCAGATCGGCTCCCCGTTCACCGTGCCGACGGCGATACGTTCCTGAGCCTGCGCCATGACCGGTGCAAACAACATGCTAGCACAAACAATGCCGGAGGCAGCGAGGGTGGTGAGGAATTTCATCATCTGTCCTTTCGGATGAACGGGTTTGGCCCCGGTGGGCCGCGACGCGAACCCACTGGCCGGGGCCGCTCTGAATGCTGCGCGATTGTTGCCGAAGCGCCGGTCAAATTCAAGCCTTGTGATGCGCGGCAAAGCACCTCCTTCAAAGGGTTTCCGGGGTCTGTGAATCTGGCTGTGACAGGCGCGGTCTGATTGACAATGACAGGCGCGCGCACTATGTCGAGACTAGCCGGAAACGCTTGCAGATTCGCGATTATACGGGTCGGCTGGCGGGCTGGCTTGTTTCGGGTGCGGCGCACCTGAGAGTCCATGTGATGCGGGGAAGCGTATGTTTGGGTCTTTGGCGAAAAATCTCTTCGGGTCGGGCGGTGATCGCGCGACCAAGAAATTCACCTCGCAGGTGGCGGCAATCAACGCCCTTGAAGACGAGATCGCCGCGCTGAGCGATGATGACCTTGCCGGATCGGTGGGCGCGTTGCGGGCCCGTCTCGAGGCTGGAAGCAGCCTTGATGATCTTCTTCCCGAAGCGTTCGCACGGGTCCGCGAAGCGGCGAAACGCGCCCTCGGCCAGCGCCATTACGATGTTCAGCTGATGGGCGGCATTGCGCTCCATAAGGGCCAGATCTCGGAAATGAAAACCGGTGAGGGCAAGACCCTTGTCGCGACATTGGCGGTGTTCCTGAACGCCCTGCCGGATAAGGGCGTGCATGTTGTCACGGTGAATGACTATCTGGCCTCGCGCGACGCCGCCTGGATGGGGCGCGTCTATGAACGGCTTGGCATGACGGTGGGCTGCATCACCGGCAATTTGCCGGATGAGGATCGCCGGGCCGCCTATCGATGCGATGTCACCTATGGCACGAACAATGAATTCGGGTTCGATTATCTTCGCGACAATCTGAAATTCCGGATTGAGGATATGGTGCAGCGCGATCACCATTTCGCCATCGTCGACGAGGTTGACTCGATCCTGATCGACGAGGCGCGCACGCCGTTGATCATCTCCGGCCCGGCCGAGACCACCTCGGAACATTATGGCACTGCCGACAAGATCATCCCGCACCTTGTGCCCGAGGATTACGAGCTTGACGAAAAGGGGCGCACGGTCTCGTTGTCCGAGATCGGCATCGAACATGCCGAGGATCTGCTTCGCGCCGCCGGCGCGATGGGTGAGGGCACGCTCTATGACATCGAGAATGTCGGGCTGCTGCATCATGTGAACCAGGCGCTGCGGGCGCACAAGCTGTTCCAGCGTGACAGCCATTACATGATCAAGAACGGCCAGATCGTGATCATTGATGAATTCACCGGCCGGGCGATGGAGGGTCGTCGCTTCTCCGAGGGGCTTCACCAGGCCATCGAGGCGCGTGAGGGCGTCGAGATCCAGGCCGAGAACCAGACGGTCGCCTCGGTCACCTTCCAGAATTATTTCCGCCTGTATGAAAAGCTGTCCGGCATGACCGGCACGGCGATGACCGAGGCTGGCGAATTCTCGGAAATCTACCGGCTCGAGGTTACCGCCATCCCGACCAATGTCGAGGTGCAGCGGATCGACCATGATGACGAGGTCTACCGGACCAGCGAGGAGCGCGACAACGCCGTCATCGACCTGATCGCCGATTGCCGCGAGCGCGGCCAGCCGGTGCTCGTCGGTACGGTCAGCATCGAAAAGTCCGAGGCGCTTTCGGCGGTTCTGAAAGGCCGCAAGATCGAGCATCAGGTGTTGAATGCGCGCTTCCATGCCGAGGAGGCGAAGATCATCGCCGAGGCTGGTGTTCCCGGCGCGGTCACCATCGCCACGAACATGGCCGGGCGCGGCACCGACATCCAGCTTGGCGGCAATCTCGACATGCGGTTTGAGGTAGAGGCCGATGGGGGTGAGTTGCCAGCCGCCAAGCGTGACGCCATCACCGCCGAGGTGACGGCGCTGAAGGAACAGGCGCTTGCCGCCGGCGGCCTTTATGTGATCGGTACCGAACGCCATGAATCACGCCGTATCGACAATCAGCTTCGTGGCCGGACAGGCCGTCAGGGTGACCCCGGCGCGTCTAAATTCTTCCTGTCGCTGCAGGATGATCTGATGCGGATTTTCGGCTCGGACAAGCTTGACGGCATGCTGCAGAAGCTTGGTCTCGAGGAGGGCGAGGCGATCGTCCACCCCTGGATCAACAAGGCTGTCGAAAAGGCCCAGTCAAAGGTCGAGGCGCGCAATTTCGAGATCCGCAAGCAGCTGCTGAAATTCGATGATGTGATGAATGACCAGCGAACGGTCATCTTCGAGCAGCGCAAGGAAATCATGCGGGCAAGCGACGTTCAGGACACCGTCACCGAAATGCGACGTGAGGCGGTGGCGCAGATCGTCGAGCGGGCGGTGCCGGCGGGAACCTTCAGCGACCAGTGGGATTCCGAGCAGCTGAAAACCGACGCCACCAAGGTGCTGGCGCTGGAGGTGCCGGCCGAGGAATGGTTCGCCGAAGATGGCGTTGCCGAGACCGAGATCGAGGAACGGCTAAGCGGGATGTCGGATCGCTACATGGCTGAAAAGGCCGTGCGGATCGGGCCCGACACGATGCGGATGGCTGAGAAATCCTTGCTTTTACAAGTGCTTGATCAGCAATGGAAGGAACATCTGCTGAGCCTTGACCAGCTTCGTCAGGGTATTTCGCTTCGTGCCTATGCGCAGAAGGACCCGCTGAATGAATATAAGCGCGAAGCCTTCACGATGTTCGAGTCGCTGCTGGCCGGCCTTCGTGAAACGGTGACGATGGTTCTCAGCCATGTGGAAATCCGGCAGCCCGAGCCGGAAGAGGCCGCAGCGGCTGAGGCGCCGCGCGCCATGCCACAGCGCGCCGTGCCACAGCGCAAGGTGTCACGGAATGAGCCCTGCCCCTGCGGTTCGGGCAAGAAATACAAACATTGCCACGGCCGGCTGAACTGACCGATGGAACGGTAGCGGAGCAATGATCAAATATCAGCTCATATGCGAGGAAAAGCACGAATTCGAAGGCTGGTTCGGTGATTCGGCCGCCTTTGAATCACAGCAGGACTCCGGGCTGTTGACCTGCCCGTCCTGCGGGTCGGCCACGGTGCGGCGGGCGCTGATGGCGCCCAATCTGGCCAGCCCCAAAACCCGCAAATCCGCCCCGCCGCTGCAAACGCCGGATACTCCAGGCGCTTCATCCCCGGGCGCTCCATCCCCGGGCGCTTCATCCCCGGGCGCGCCGGCTGTGCCGGGTTTCGCCGCGCTGCCCGAAGAGGCGGCGCGCCGCATGCATGCCCTGATGTCCGAAATGCGGGCGCTGCAGTCGAAGATCAAGGATGAGTGCCGCGATGTTGGCGATGAGTTCGCCGAGGAAGCCCGCAAGATCCATTATGGCGAGGTCGAGCCCGAAGGAATCTACGGCCAGGCCACGAAAGAAGAGCGCGAGGCGCTCGACGAGGAAGGCATCGCGGTGATGGACATTCCCTGGTTGCCGAAAGACAACTGACCGCCGTCCTTGTTATCTCACTGGGTCTCTGGGCGCCTTATCCGGCGTTCAGGCGTGCGTGCCGCTGGCCCCGTAATTCACCGCCAGACTTCCCACCCTTATGAACCCGTTGCCGCCAATCCGGCGCGCCGGCAGCGGCGCAAAGCCTGTCATGTCATCAAGTATGATGCCGGCACCGGCAAATTCATCGCGAAGCTCGGCTGGCCGCACGAAACGCGCCGGGTCATGCGTTCCCGCCGGTACCGTGCGCAGCACATATTCCAGCGCCACCTTGGCCAGAGCGAAGGAGGCCAGTGTGCGGTTGATGGTGGTGATGACAGCGGTGCCGCCGGGTGCCAGCATCGTCGCCATCGAGGCGGCAAACAACCGCCTGTCGGTGACATGCTCGATCACCTCCGAGGCATAGACGAGATCATATTGCGCGCCGCTCTCGGCAAGTGTCTCGGCAGTGGTGCATCGGTAGTCGATTGCAAGGCCCGCCGTCTTTGCATGGGCCTGCGCCGCCGCGATGGCCTCAGGCGTGGCATCGATGCCGGTCACCTGCCCGCCAAGCCGCGCCATCGGCTCGGCAAGGATGCCGCCGCCGCAGCCGATATCGAGGATCCGCACCCCGTCAAGCCTGCCATCGCCGGATGTTCCGATCCGCCGGGCACTGTCCAGAATATAGTCGATTCGCACCGGCGCAAAGGCATGCAGCGGGGCCATCGGGCCACGCTCATCCCACCAATGCGCGGACATCGCCGCGAAATTATCGATTTCTTTTTGGTCCGCTGTGGTATCCACGGGCTTGCCCCATTCGGCCGTAATCGCTATGAAAGCTGCGGTTTTTCACAGGCTGCGACAACCATAAGACAAAAATGGCCCTCATTGTTCAAAAATTTGGCGGTACCTCGGTAGGGGATCTTGACCGCATCCGGAATGTCGCCGCGCGCGTCAAGGCCGAGGTTGAATCCGGGAACGAGGTTGCCGTTGTTGTCTCGGCCATGGCCGGGACAACAAACCAGCTTGTGTCCTGGGCGCGCGATATCGGGCCGATGCATGATGCCCGCGAATATGACACCATTGTCGCGACGGGCGAGCAGGTGACGGTCGGGTTGCTGGCCATCGCCCTGCAGAATCTGGGTGTCGATGCCCGCTCCTGGCTTGGCTGGCAGATTCCGGTGCATACTGACGAGGTGCATGGCGCCGCGCGGATCCAGAGCATCGATACCGGCGTGATGCGCCAGCGGCTTGCCACCGGCCAGGTGGCCGTGGTTGCCGGGTTCCAGGGATTGGCCCCCGATGGCCGTATCTCGACGTTGGGACGTGGCGGGTCCGACACCTCGGCGGTGGCGCTGGCGGCGGCGCTGAATGCCGACCGCTGTGATATCTATACCGATGTCGACGGTGTCTACACGACTGATCCGCGGATCGCGCCACGGGCGCAGAAGCTGGATCAGATCACCTTCGAGGAGATGCTCGAGATGGCATCACTTGGCGCGAAGGTGTTGCAGACACGGTCCGTCGCCATGGCCATGCGCCATAATGTCAATCTGCAGGTGCGTTCGAGCTTTACCGACGCGCCGGGAACGCTTGTCGTCAACGAGGATGCAATCGTGGAACAGGAAAAAATCAGCGGCATTGCCTACAGCCCGGACGAGGCCAAGGTCACCATCCAGGGGCTCCCCGACAGGCCGGGGATCGCGGCGGCCATCTTCGGCACGCTGGCCGAAAACCACATCAATGTGGACATGATCGTACAGACGGCGGCAAGCGAGGGACAGAAGACCGATATCACCTTCTCCCTCGGGCGGGGTGATCTTGGCAAGGCGCTTGAGATCATCGAGGCAAGCCGTGAGACATTGGGCTTTGACGGGGTCGACGCGCAGGATGACGTCACCAAGATCTCGGTTGTCGGCATGGCCATGCGATCGCAGCCCGGAGTCGCGCGGACAATGTTCGAGACGCTTGCCGAGCGCGGCATCAATATCGAGGTCATCTCGACTTCCGAGATCAAGATTTCGGTGCTGATCGCAGCCGAATATACCGAACTGGCGGTGCGCAGTCTTCACACCGCCTTCGGGCTTGATGCCGAGGATTGATCCGAGTCCGGCGCGCGATTCGCCGCGCCATGATCCGGAAGCGGCTGTCTGCCGGGAATTCATGAATTAACCTTGAATTGAGCCCTTGCAAAGGTTGCATTTCTGGCGATCTACGCTACAGTTATCCACAGGTTTAAAGTGATTCCGCGTGGGCTGCTATGGACTATGAGGCGCACGACGAAGGCGTTGTGGAGGACGGCTTCCGTCAGATCGGGGCTGAGCTTGCTGCTGCGCGCCTTGAAAAAGGCATGCAGATCAGTGAGCTATCGCAATTCCTGCGGATCTCCAAACAATATCTGAAGAGCATCGAGGCCGGCGAATTCGACGCATTGCCGGGTCCCACCTATGTTGCCGGTTATCTGCGAAGCTTTGCGCAGGAAGTTGGCCTTGACGCGGTGGCACTGACACGGCGGTATCGCGCGCTTCTTGATGAGGGTGAGACAGGCCCGGTCTACAGTTTCCCGGTCGACACCCAGCGCCCGCAGCGGTCCGGGGCGATGCTGGCCTCGATCATCGTGATCTTCGCTGTGGGTGGATATAGCGGCTGGTATGCTCTTGGCAAGCCTGATCTGCTGACGGCGCTGACAGGTGATTCCCAGCCGGAAGCCGTGGCGCTATTGCAGATCGAATCAACCATGACCGAGCCGGATGACATGGCCAAGCCCGATGTCGAGCCGGCTGACCTTGCCGCGGTGGATCTTCCCGCCGCCGATGCCGCAGATCCGTCCGATGCTGCGGATGCGGTGGTAACGGACGCCGCTGCCGCGCCGGTCGAAACATCCGCACCGCCAGCGAAATCTGCCGATATGGTTGGCGAGACGGTGGAGGTTGTGGTGCCGCCCGTTCTGGAAACGGCGCCGGAAGCCGACCTTGCGGCGGTGCCGGCAGGTGCGACAGGCAGCGCCGCCACACCGCCAACCGCGACACCTGACGCCACCCTGTCTGACGCCACCATGCCTGATGTGGCCATGGCCACAACCGGGGCGGCGACTGATTCTGCCGCCGTTGATGGTGCCATCGAGGGATTGCTGAAAACCCCGTCTGCGGATGCGGCACCGGATGACCGGATGACCGCCGTGTCCTCTGGCACCCCCGCCGCCCCCACCGCCGTAGAGACTGTAGAGACTGTGGAGACCGTGGCCAGTTCGATGTCCAGCCAGATCGGAACTGGCGTCGCCTTCGCCCGCCAACGGGTGCCGGATATGGAAGTCACGCTTCGTGCCACCGGCGCCAGCTGGGTCGAGATCATCCGCAATGACGGCGAGGAAGTGATGGCAAGGCTGATGCGGGCTGGCGAGACCTATTTGGTGGATAGCCGTGACCGTCTGTATCTAAGCACCGGCAATGCGGGCGGTCTTGAACTGGTGTTCAATGACGGTACTGTGCGCTCGGTTGGTGGTTCGGGTGAAATCCTGCGTGACCTGCTTCTTGACGCCACCAAGCTTCGCAACCAATTCTAGGATGACGCAGCGCGAAGCGCAGGCGGGTTCCCGCCGGCGGTAAAGCGTAACGTCCTGTTCAGCCTGACCCAGAGGAGCGCGCCGGCCGTGGCCAACGCCTATCGAGCCTACCGAACCATTGAACGTCGCCAGTGTCGCCAGGTCATGGTTGGCACCGTGCCGGTTGGCGGGGATGCGCCGATTTCGGTGCAGACCATGACCAACACGCCGACGACGGATGTCCGCGCCACGCTGGCGCAGATCAACGCTGCCGCCGAGGCCGGTGCCGACATTGTCCGCGTGTCATGCCCCGATCAGGACAGCACGGCGGCGCTTCGCGAGATCTGCGCGGCAAGCCCGGTGCCGATTGTCGCCGATATCCATTTCCACTATCGCCGGGCCATCGAGGCCGCCGCCGCAGGTGCCGCCTGCCTGCGGATCAACCCCGGCAATATTGGCCGTGCCGACCGTGTCCGCGAGGTGATCAGCGCGGCGCGTGACCACGGATGTTCGATGCGGATCGGCGTCAATGCCGGGTCTCTCGAGAAGCATCTTCTGGAAAAATATGCCGAACCCTGTCCCGAGGCGCTGGTGGAATCGGCGCTTGAGCATACGCGCATCCTCCAGGATAACGATTTTCACGAATTCAAGATCTCGGTGAAGGCGTCCGATGTGTTTCTGGCTGTTGCCGCCTATCAGCAGCTTGCCGATGTCGTCGACTGTCCGCTCCATATCGGCATTACCGAGGCCGGCGGACTGCGCGCCGGCACGGTCAAGTCGGCCATCGGGCTCGGCGGGTTGCTCTGGGCCGGCATCGGCGACACGGTCAGGGTCTCGCTGTCGGCCGACCCGGCCGAAGAGGTGCGGGTCGCCTATGAAATGCTGAAGTCGCTGGGATTGCGGCGGCGCGGCGTGACGGTGATTTCATGTCCATCCTGCGCGCGCCAGCAATTCGACGTGATCAGCACCGTGCAGACGATCGAGGAGCGGCTTGAACATATCGACATCCCGATGACGGTGTCGATCATCGGCTGTATCGTGAACGGTCCGGGCGAGGCCCGCGAGACCGACATCGGCCTGACAGGCGGCGGTCGTGGCACCCACCAGATCTATGTCTCCGGCATGGCCGATCACAGGTTGACGAATGGTGACATCGTCGAGCATGTTGTCGACCTTGTCGAGGCCCGCGCCGCCGCCATCAGATCCGGCGAAATCGAAGCCTAGCCTCCGGCAAGGACCATTCACTCCGTCGCAGCATCATGTCAAGGACACGCTGAACATGTCTCGTTTGCAACCAGCCAGGGGCACCTCGGATCTGCTTCCCGAAGCGATGGCCGCGCACCGCCGGGTGATTGATACCGCCCGCGACGCGGCGGCTCTCTATGGCTTTCAGGACATGGCGACGCCGATCTTCGAGTTTGCCGAGGTGTTCTCGCGCCCGCTTGGCGACAGCAGCGATGTGGTAACAAAGGAAACCTACAATTTCACCGACCGTGGCGGTGAGACGCTGACGCTGCGGCCGGAAAACACCGCCGGCGTCGTGCGGGCGATGATCTCGAACGGGCTGACACAGAGTCTGCCGCTGAAGTTCTTCTATGCCGGACCGATGTTCCGCTATGAACGGCCGCAGAAGGGTCGGATGCGGCAGTTTCACCAGATCGGGATCGAATATCTGGGCCCGCGTGACGGGCTTGCCGATGCCGAGATCATCGGCTGCGGGGCGCGGGTTCTTGACGGGCTTGGCGTGCTTGACCGCTGTACGCTGCATCTGAATTCACTTGGTGACACCGAAAGCCGGCAGGCCTACCGCACGGCGTTGCTGGCGTTTCTTGAGGCGCATGCCGACAATCTGTCGGAGGACAGCCGGACCCGCCTGCAGACAAACCCGCTTCGCATTCTCGATTCCAAGGATCAGGGGGATCGTGCCATCCTTGCCGATGCGCCGCGGCTTGATGAATATCTGAATGATACCTCGAAGGCACATTTCGCGGTTGTGACGGCGTCACTCGACAGGGCCGGGATCGCCTGGAAGTTTGATCCGCTGCTGGTGCGCGGTCTTGATTACTATTGCCACACCGCGTTCGAATTCATCACCGACGCGCTTGGCGCTCAGGGAACGGTGCTGGGTGGCGGCCGCTATGACGGGCTGTCGGAAATGCTTGGCGGGCCACCGGTCGCCGGGGTTGGCTGGGCTGCCGGTGTTGAACGGCTGGCGATGCTTGCCGGCGCCGATGCGCCGCCGGCGCCGCCTGTCGCGGTGATGCCGATGGATGAGGATGCCGGCGTCGCGGCCTATGCCGTTGCCGAGGGCCTGCGCACTGCCGGCATCGCGGTTGACGTGCCGACCGGCGGTGCCATTGGAAAGCGCCTGAAGAAAGCCGACAGGGCCGGCGTCAGGATGGCGGTGATCCTTGGCAGTGAAGAGATCGCCGGCGGCACGGCGCAGCTTCGCGATCTGAAAGCCGGCACCCAGACAGAGATTGCGCAGGCTGACCTGCCATCGCACCTTGCCGCCGTGCTGGCGACTGCAAGTGACGAGGCCGGCGCATGAGCCTTGATCAGAGCATGGACCGGGTGATGGCGCGCCGGACCGAAGTTGAGGCGCGGCTGTCGGAATCGGCCGGTCTCGCACCCGACGAGCTTGCCAGCCTGTCACGCGAGCTTTCCGAACTGCGCCCGGTCTGTGAGCAGATCGAGCTTGTCCGCCGTCTTGAGGCGGACCGTGCCGCGGCGACGCAGATGATCGACGAGGCCGATGGCGATGCCGAGATCATGGAGATGGCGCGCGCCGAGATCGAGGAGGTGGAATCGCGGCTGCCGGACGAGATGAAGGCATTGCAGCTGTTGCTGCTGCCGCGCGACCGGGATGATTCGCGCAACGCCATCCTCGAGGTAAGGGCCGGCACAGGTGGCGATGAGGCGGCGTTGTTCGCCGCCGACCTGTTCGGCATGTATCAGCGCTTCGCGGCCAAGCATGGCTGGCGGTTCGAAGTCATGGAAGTGTCCGAGACCGGCATTGGCGGCTATAAGGAGGCCACCGCGAACATAGCCGGGAGCGATGTTTTTGCACGGCTGAAATTCGAGTCCGGCGTGCACCGGGTGCAACGTGTCCCGGAAACCGAGGCCGGTGGACGCATCCACACCTCGGCGGCGACCGTGGCGGTGCTTCCCGAGGCCGAGGATGTCGATATCGATGTTCAGGAAAGCGACCTTCGCATTGATGTATTCCGCGCTTCCGGCCCGGGCGGGCAGTCGGTCAATACCACTGACTCGGCGGTGCGGATCACCCACATGCCAACCGGCATCGTCGTCAGCCAGCAGGATGAGAAATCACAGCACAAGAACCGCGCCAAGGCGATGAAGATCCTGCGCGCCAGGCTGTATGACGCCGAGCGGGCGCGCCTGCAGGCCGAACGCGCCGCCTCACGCAAGGGCCAGGTAGGGTCCGGCGACCGGTCGGAACGGATCCGCACCTATAATTTTCCGCAGGGACGCGTGACCGACCACCGGATCAATCTGACACTCTATAAACTCGACAAGGTGGTCGCTGGCGAGGCGCTTGACGAGGTCGTCGAGGCGCTGGTCGCCGAGGATCAGGCGCAGCGTCTTGCTGAGGGCGGTGAATGAACCTGCCACCGGCAGTTCCCCCCCATCCCGAGGCGCGTAGCATCCTGATGCCGGCGCAGCACAGGCTTCGCGACGCCGGCATTGCCAGCGCGGCGCTGGATGCGCGGCTGCTTCTTGGTGTTGCGCTTGGCCGTGACGACGCGGTGCTGCCGCATGAGACGCTTGTCGACTGGACCGATGCGGGCAGCCGGGCCTTCGCCACCATCATTGAACGCCGGATTGCCGGCGAGCCGGTCAGCAGAATCCGCGGATGGCGGGAATTCTGGTCGCTCAGGCTACACCTGTCACCCGACACGCTGGATCCGCGTCCCGATTCCGAAACCATTGTCGGCGCGGCATTGTCCTGGGCGCATGAACGCCGCGATACACCGCTGCGGCTGCTTGATCTTGGCACCGGCTCCGGCGCGCTGCTTCTGGCCTGCCTGTCGGAGTTGCCGCAGGCCAGCGGCGTCGGGGTCGATATCAGCGCCGGCGCTGTCCATACGGCCACCGGCAATGCGGCGCGGCTCGGCCTCGGCGACCGGGCGCGCTTCGTTGAAGGTGATTTCGCCGATCCGGATGTTGGAAATTCGGAGCCGGGCGCTGACGGGTTCGATCTGATCCTGTGTAATCCGCCCTATATCCCGCAGGCCGAGATTGACGGTCTGGCGCGCGAGGTGACGGCGTTTGATCCGCTTCTGGCGCTCGATGGCGGCGATGACGGGCTGGCCGGCTGGCGGCGGTTGTTGCCGCGGATTGCGCAGGGGCTGACATCCGGCGGCTGTGCCTTTGTCGAGATCGGTGCCGGCCAGCAGCAGCAGGTCACCGATCTGGCCATTGCGGCCGGCCTTCATCCTGCCGGTGACGCTGCCGACATGGCGGGTATCGTCAGATGTCTGTCCTTCTGCAGGGATCTGTGATGACGGTGGTGCCGGCGGATAATTCACGATGACGCATATTTTGACTTGATATGGCAGGTGTCTGGTGGCTATTGTGCGGACGTTGATGGCGGCGCCGGGTGCGCCGCGAACGAACCTCCGAATATGGCGGTAACGTCTGGCAAGCCGAACAGGGCCTCGGATGAGGCGCGAGCCGCTTGCCGCAACAGTTGCAATAACCGGTAAACAGGTCGATGAGACAACCTCAGAATGCAAAGCGCGGCCGCGGACGTGGCCGCCGGGGCAACGGCAGCGCCCAACCAAATGTGCCGAACAGGAATACCTCCTATGAGTCCAACGGGCCGGACGTCAAGCTACGGGGCAATGCCCAGCAGCTTCACGAGAAGTATGTGGCGCTGGCGCATGACGCCGCCGCCGCTGGCGAGCGGATCACTGCCGAGGCCTATACGCAGTTCGCCGACCATTATTATCGACTGCACCAGGCGGCGATCGACGCTGCCGAGGAACGCAAGGCCCAGCATACCGAGCGCCAGCCGCGCTCCGGCGGGCCGCAGCCGGTGATCGACGAGCAGCCTGCGCCTGAGGCAAGGTCGGCGGATGATGGTGCCGAAAATGGCGCTGAAAATACTGATGCCAATGGTGATTCCCGTGATGATGCCGGTAGTGATGGCAAGGCGGCTGGCGGCGGTGAGGTGATTGACCTGACGCCCGCCCAGCTGGCCGAAAAGGTGCAGGAAGATCAGGATCCGGCCTCTGCGTGAGGCCGGGGCCTAATCCAGAATTTGCAGCCTGTCACCCGGGGTGATGGTGCCACCTTCAATGGTTTCGGCAAAAATTCCCAAATCGGTATGGCCGAACGCTGTTTCCATGCGAGGCAACAGGTGTGGGCCGCGCGTCCCGTCCTCGGGATCGACATCGATGGCGGCACAGCGGCCAACCGGCGCCTGCACCTGAAGCACCGCACCGCCAAGGGCGATTTTATGGCCAATCAGGTCGGCCTCCTCAAAAGGTGTGTCTGTTGCCAGCATGATGTTCAGACGATAGCGGCGGGCATCGGGATGGTGGCCCATTGCCTTCGCCACATGCGCCACCGAGGCGGTGCCGCCAAGGCTGATCCAGGGCGCCTTTGTATCAGTGTAGGCGCCCTGATCGATTCGCATCAGCCGCGGTGACCCGGCAAGCCCATCGTCAAGAAGATCAGCGAAGAATCCGGTGATGGCGGCGGCGCCGTTGGCGCTGTTCATATCGGCGGTGAGCTGTTCGACCCCGTCACGCGAAATCGTCATCACTGTGCCGGCAAAGTGACAGTCCAGCGCGGCAAGCTGTTCATGCGACATCAGCTGAAGGAAGGCGGCCTTTTTCTGCCAGTCACCGTCCGCCATGTCGGCAAAACGCGGATGGCCGGTCGTGATGGCGAATTGCCGGTCGCTGGGGAAATGCTGACCTGCGACAAGCTCGGCGCTGTCGAGGCGCACACCGCCAAGTCCCTTGACCGGAAACTGCCAGAGCTCGTCAATGATCATGGTGGTCAGGGTGCAAGTGCCGCGTCACTTTCTGACTGCGACAGTTCCATCGCCGCAAAGCGCATATTGCCGGTGGCCAGCATTTCGGCTTCGACAAGCTCGACCTTCGATTGGAAATTGCCAAGAAGTTCGGCCGGGATGTGTTCACCTGTCGGCAGACTGACCGTCAGCGGGTTCACCTTACGGTTATTGACCAGGATTTCATAATGCAGATGCGGCCCGGTCGACCGCCCGGTTGATCCGACATAGCCGATCACCTGACCCTGCTCCACGCGTGCGCCGGGTCTGACACCGCGGGCGATCCGCGACATGTGGGCATAGGCTGTATCATAGGTGCTGTTATGGCGGATGCGGATATAGCGGCCATAGGAGCCGTACCAGCCGGCCTCGGTGATCACGCCGCTGCCGGCGGCGATGATCGGGGTGCCGGTCGGGGCGGCAAAATCAACCCCGCGATGCATCGAATTATAGCCGCTGACCGGGTGCCGCCGCATGCCGAAGGAGGATGACAGGCGGCCACCCGATATCGGTGTGCGAATCAGCGTGCGCGCCGCCGAGTTGCCCTTGCGGTCATACCAGCCGACCCGGGACCCGTCATGGTCATAGCGATAAAAGCCAAGCTGCTTGCCCGACAGCATGAGCCCGGCGTAATGCAGCTCGGTGCCTATGACATCGCCGGTGATCTGGTCGATCTGCTGTTCATAGAGAAGCTCGAACGCGTCACCGCTGCGAATCTCGCGCTGGAAATCGACCGAGAAACCCATCACCCGGATATATTCGGCCAGCGCCGGGTCGGGAATATCGTTAACGCTGGCGGCACGGTAGATCGAATCATCGATGACGCCCTGCGCATAGGCCAGGTAGCGTTCAACAGGCCGAATCGCGGTGAAGGCAAGCCAGCCTTCTTCCGGATCGCGAATCGCGAAGACGTCACGCCCGTTCCGCGCCGTAAAAGCAAAGCCGTCACGCGCCACGCGAATTTTCAGCCCGACCGGCAGTGATCGCAGGCTGGCGCGCCCGATCACAGCATCAATCGCACCGGCCGCGTCGGCACGTTCATACCCGGCCCGCCGCAGCAATGTCGCCAGGCCTTCGCCTGATTTCAGACGGTAGGTTGCCTCATCGCTTGTCAGCTTGCCGGTCTGCTGCAGGAACATCTCGGTCACAGTCCGCGTGGCGCGTGGCAAAATCGTTGCCAGATCAGGCCGCGGCTGGGGAATTTCTATATTCACAGGTTCCGCCGGATACATCAAAGCCGAATCGGGCTTTGGCAGCGGCAGTGGCATGCCGTCACTGTGCAGCGGCTCCATCGCCGCGCCACTTGCACCGGCCGGGATTAGCATTGACCCAAGAATCACCCAACGCGCCAAACTGCGAATCATATTAACGGCCCTGTAGTCCTGTTGCTCACTGTGCC
>CBFHRT010000031.1:0-17875 GCA_965658285.1 Puniceispirillaceae bacterium (SeqCode)
GTTGTGTTTCCATTTGAGGGCATCTTGCACGCACTGAGGCCGCGGGGTAGTCATATTATTGGTGGGATGATTGTCAGTGTGTATGTGGCGGTGCCGGGCTGCGCGCCACCCTCGGCATGGCGGCCTCGGGGCTGAACACAGCCTGCATCACCAAGGTGTTCCCGACACGCTCGCACACGGTTGCGGCGCAGGGTGGCATTGGCGCCGCGCTCAACAATATGGGCGAGGGCGACAACTGGCAGTATCACATGTATGACACCGTCAAGGGTTCCGACTGGCTTGGTGACCAGGACGCCATCGAATATATGTGCCGTAACGCCATCCCGTCGGTGATCGAGCTGGAAAATTACGGTGTTCCCTTCTCGCGGACCGAGGAAGGCAAGATCTATCAGCGCCCGTTTGGTGGCCATACTCTTGATTATGGCAAGTCGATGGCGCGCCGTGCCTGCGCCGCCGCCGACCGGACCGGCCATGCGATTCTGCACACGCTCTATCAGCAATGTCTGAAGCACAAGGCGCATTTCCACATCGAGTTCTTCGCTCTCGATCTGCTGATGAATGAGGATGGCGAGTGCGCCGGCATCATCGCGCTGTGCATGGAAGACGGGACACTGCACCGGTTCTGGGGCCAGCAGACGGTTCTTGCCACCGGCGGCTATGGACGTGTCTATTTCTCCTGCACCTCGGCTCATACCTGTACTGGCGATGGCAATGCAATGGCGCTGCGGGCCGGATTGCCGCTTCAGGATATGGAGTTCGTGCAATTTCATCCGACCGGTGTCTATGGCGCCGGCGTTCTGATCACCGAGGGCGCGCGCGGCGAAGGCGGCTATCTGACGAATTCCGAGGGTGAGCGTTTCATGGAACGTTTCGCGCCAACGGCCAAGGATCTGGCAAGCCGCGATGTTGTCAGCCGGGCGATGACAATCGAGATCAACGAAGGCCGCGGTGTTGGTCCGAACAAGGACCATATCATGCTGCATCTTGAGCATGTCGATGCCGACACATTGCATCAGCGGCTTCCCGGGATTACCGAGACGGCACGCATCTTCTGCGGTGTTGATGTCACGCGTGAGCCGATCCCCGTCCTGCCGACAGTGCATTACAATATGGGCGGCATCCCCACCAACTATCATGGCGAGGTGATCTCGGCGCAGGGCGGCGATGAAAACGCCATCGTTCCCGGCCTGATGGCGATTGGCGAGGCGGCCTGCGTTTCGGTGCATGGCGCGAACCGCCTTGGTACCAATTCGCTTCTCGATATTGTCGTCTTTGGACGTGCCGCCGCGCATCGCGCTGCCGAAACCTGCACGCCGGGGGGCACCGCGCGGACCGCCCCGCAGGCGGCAACCGACAAGGCGCTGGAGAGGTTCGACCGCATGCGTCACGCCGCCGGCGAAACCGGGGCCGCCTCGATCCGTCTGGACATGCAGCATGTGATGCAGAAACACGCCGCCGTCTTCCGGTCCTCCGACAGCCTGTCTGAAGGGGTGAGGAACATGGATCAGGTGGCCGCGCAGATGAACGACATCGGGATCAAGGACAAGTCGCTGATCTGGAACACCGACCTTGTCGAGGCGATGGAGCTTGAGAATCTGATGGGCCAGGCGCTTGTCACCATCCGGTCTGCCGACCAGCGCGAGGAATCGCGCGGCGCGCATGCACATGAAGACTGGCCGGAACGTGATGACGAGAACTGGATGAAGCACACGGTCATGTGGCTCGATGACAACAACCAGTCGCGTCTCGACTATCGCAAGGTCGTGATGAATACGCTCAGCAACGATGTGGCGCCGATTCCGCCGGCACAGCGCGTCTACTGATCAGATAAGTTTCACGAGGCATTTGGGCACCAGGTAACAAGGCAGTTTTTGGGGGCTGGCGACATCATGGCTGAATTCACCCTTCCGGCGCATTCCAAGATCACATCCGGGGATCACTATCCGGCGCCTGACGGGGCGTCCAATGTCCGCACATTCCAGATTTATCGCTGGTCGCCGGATGATGATGACAACCCGCGCGTCGATAAATTCGAGATTGATCTCGATGAATGCGGCCCAATGGTTCTCGACGCACTGATCAAGATCAAGAGCGAGCAGGACAGCAGCCTGACCTTCCGCCGGTCCTGCCGCGAGGGAATCTGCGGCTCCTGTTCGATGAATATCGACGGCACCAATACGCTTGCCTGCCTGAAGAGCATCGATGATGTGAAGGGTGATGTGAAGATTTTCCCGCTACCGCATATGCCGGTGGTCAAGGACCTTGTCCCCGATCTCAGCAACGCCTACCGCCAGCTTGCCTCGATCGAGCCGTGGCTGAAGGCGGATGAGGACGCGCCGGAAGGCGAGGAGCGCCGGCAGTCGCCGGTCGAAAGAGAAAAGCTCGACGGGTTGTGGGAATGCGTGCTGTGCTTCAGCTGTTCGACCGCCTGCCCGAGCTATTGGTGGAACGGCGATGAATATCTGGGGCCGGCGGTGCTGCTGCAGGCCTATCGCTGGGTGGCGGACAGCCGCGATGACCACACGGCCGAGCGGCTTGACGCGCTGGATGACAGTTTCGCGCTTTATCGCTGTCACACCATCATGAACTGCGCCAAGACCTGCCCCAAGGGTCTGAACCCCGGCCAGGCCATTGCCAGCATCAAGAGCGAGATTGCCAGCCGGTGATGCCGCCCAGCGCCCCGACGCTATCGCCGGAGTGACGAATGGCTGACACCGCCGCACCTGCCACAGTGGGCGCTGCCCTCTCCGCCCGCATCGAGGCCGGCGCGCTATCGCATGATGCTGGTCAGATGGCGGTTGCGGCGGCACTTGATGACCTGATCACAAGACTTCTACAAGTGCCGAAGCGGCGCTGGTTCGCCGGGCTGGGGCGCCGCGCGGCACCCGTCACCGGACTTTATATTCATGGCGGGGTCGGACGCGGTAAGACCATGCTGATGGATATGTTCCATCACGCGCTGGCCGCATCGAATGACGAAATCCGGCCGTTCCGTCTGCATTTTCACGATTTCATGGTGATGGCGCAGGACGCTGTCCATGCCGCCCGCGAGGCAGGCGCCGATGATCCGATTGCGGCGGCGGCTGACAGGCTGGCGGCGCATGGCCGGGTGATGTGCTTTGATGAGATGGAGGTGCGCGACATTGCCGATGCGATGATTCTGGCGCGGCTTTTCACGGCGCTGTTCGATCGCGGCATCACGCTGGTGGCGACCTCGAACCGGCATGCGGATGATCTTTACAAGAACGGCCTGCATCGCGACAGGTTCCTGCCCTTTATCGAGTTGTTGAAGACGCGCTGCGAGATTCGCGAGATTGCCGCCGGTCAGGACTGGCGGGCCAGCATGCTGGCCGCGCTGCCGGCCTGGTATGTTCCCGATGACGGGCAGGCCGAAGCGGCGCTTGCCGATACGTTTCGCAAGCTTGCCGGCACGGCAGATCTTACCAGCGATGTCATCCGGGTGGCCGGGCGTGAAATCCATTTCGACAAGGTGGCCGGTGATGTGGCGCGGGCCAGTTTCGCGGCGCTGTGCGAGACCCCGCTGGCGGCGCGTGATTATCTTGCCATTGCCGGGCGGTTTGCCGGGCTGATCATCGATCATGTACCGGCGCTGTCGGATGCGAACGAGGCGGCGGCGCGGCGATTCATGTGGCTTGTCGATGCGCTCTATGACCGGCAGCGCTTTCTGATCGCCTCTGCGGCCAGCGAGATCGAGACATTGTATGACGGGCATCATTTCGCCTTCGAGTTTGACCGGACCCGATCGCGCCTCGCGGAAATGACCCGGCGTCATGGCGTGACATAGGCACGGCATGGGCTGAACAGGCATGCACCGGGCCGCCGGTATGGTTCTTTGGGGGCGGCAATTCCTCTTGTTTAGGCTGGTGGATTCCGGTAAACCTCTGGCAATATTTCGCCGCACTTCCGCAGATGTCGGCGATTCGGAATTCCAAACGCTTTTCAGGACCCGCAGAATATGGCTCGCAACAAAATTTCCCTGGTTGGCGCCGGTAACATCGGAGGCACGCTTGCCCTTCTCGCCGGGCTGAAGCAGCTTGGCGATGTGACGCTGTTCGATATCGCCGAGGGCATTCCGCAGGGCAAGGCTCTGGATATCGCGCAGGCAAGTCCGATCGAGGGCTTTGACGCTGTGCTTGCCGGATCCAACGACTATGCCGCGCTGTCCGGCAGCGATGTGGTGATTGTCACCGCCGGTGTTGCCCGCAAGCCCGGCATGAGCCGTGATGATCTGATCGGCATCAACACCAAGGTCATGCAGCAGGTTGGCGCCGGCATCCGCGACAACTGCCCCGATGCCTTTGTGATCTGCATCACCAACCCTCTTGATGTGATGGTTGGTGTCCTGCAACAGGCATCCGGCCTGCCGACGGCACGCGTTGTCGGCATGGCAGGCGTTCTGGATTCGGCGCGTTTCCGCTATTTCCTGGCCGAGGAATTCAAGGTGTCGGTCGAGGATGTCACCGCTTTTGTACTTGGTGGCCACGGCGATACGATGGTGCCGCTTGTCCGCTATTCGACGGTGGCCGGCATTCCGGTGCCGGACCTGATCGCCATGGGATGGTCGACCGAGGCGAAGATTGCCGAGATTGTGCAGCGTACGCGTGATGGCGGCGCCGAGATCGTTGGCCTGCTGAAGACCGGCTCGGCCTTCTACGCGCCAGCCTCATCGGCCATTGAAATGGCCGAGGCCTATCTTCTCGACAAGAAACGCGTGCTTCCGTGCGCAGCCTATGTGGATGGCGCCTATGGGCTGTCCGGGCTTTATGTCGGTGTGCCGGTGGTGCTTGGTGCCGGCGGAGTCGAGCGCATTGTCGAGATCGCGCTGAATGACGAAGAAAAGGCGATGTTCGATAATTCTGTCGCCGCCGTGCTGGCACTCAAAGAGGTTGTCGACTCTCTTGAATAGGGCTGGGCTTGACAAGAGCTGGGCTTGACTAGGTTCGGGTGCGGGCGTCCGCCCGCTTTGTGGGGGAATTCAGATGAACATCCATGAACATCAGGCCAAGACGTTGCTGGCCGGATTCGGGGTTGCCGTGCCGCGCGGCAAACCGGCCTTCTCGGTCGAAGAGGCGGTCGCTGCCGCGACCGAGCTTGGCGGGCCGGTACATGTCGTAAAAGCGCAGATTCATGCCGGTGGTCGCGGTAAGGCCGGCGGCGTCAAGGTTGTCTCGTCGGTCGACGAGGTGCGCGAGATCGCCACCGACCTTCTTGGCAGGACCCTTGTCACGCACCAGACCGGCCCGCAGGGCCGCGAGGTCAAGCGGCTCTATGTCGAGGAAGGCTGCGATATTGGCGACGAGCTCTATCTGTCCTTCCTCGTGGATCGTGGCAGCAGCCGGATCACCATCATCGCTTCCAGCGAGGGCGGGATGGATATCGAGGAGGTCGCCGCGACCCAACCCGACAAGATCCTGTCCGTGGCCATCGACCCGGCAACCGGCCTGCAGGCGCACCATGCGCGCCGCCTTGCCGGTGTCATGGGCCTGTCCGGCGCGACGGCAAAGCAGCTTCCGAAATTTCTCGGTGGCCTCTATGACGCCTTCACCGCGCTTGACGCCAGCCTGATCGAGATCAACCCGCTGGTGGTCACCGGCGCCGGCGACCTGCTGGCGCTCGACGCGAAGATGAGTTTTGACGACAACGCGCTGTACCGGCATCCCGAGGTGATGGAACTTCGCGACCTTGCCGAGGAGGATCCGGCCGAGGTCCGTGCCAGCGAGTTCGATCTGAACTATATCAAGCTCGACGGCAATATCGGCTGCATGGTCAATGGCGCCGGCCTTGCCATGGCGACGATGGACATCATCCAGCTGCAGGGCGGCGCGCCGGCCAATTTCCTCGATGTCGGTGGCAGCGCGACGACTGAACGCGTGACCGAGGCCTTCAAGATCATTCTCTCGGACGAGAATGTGCGCGGCATTCTGGTGAATATCTTCGGCGGCATCATGCGCTGTGACATCATCGCCGAGGGCGTTGTCGGCGCGGCCCGCACGCTTGGCCTCGACAAGCCACTTGTGGTGCGGCTCGAGGGCACGAATGTCGATGAAGGTAAGCGCATCATGGCCGAAAGCGGCCTCGCCATCATTCCGGCGGACAATCTGGCCGATGCCGCGGCGAAGATCGTCGCCGCGACCGCCTGACGGGGGAAAGTCATGTCAGTTCTCGTGAATAGTCAGACCAGGGTCATCTGCCAGGGCTTTACCGGCTCGCAGGGGACCTTCCATTCCGAACAGGCCATCGATTACGGCACCATGATGGTTGGCGGCGTCACGCCAGGCAAGGGCGGGCAGACGCATCTTGGCCTGCCGGTGTTCAATTCGGTCGGCGCGGCGATGGCCGAAACCGGCGCCAATGCGTCTGTCATCTATGTGCCGCCACCCTTTGCCGCGGATTCGATCCTCGAAGCCATCGATGCCGGCATGCCGCTGATCATCTGCATCACCGAGGGCATTCCGGTTCTGGACATGGTACGGGTGAAGCGCGCGCTTGACGGCAGCCAGAGCCGCCTGATCGGCCCGAACTGCCCCGGCATCATCACCCCGGGCGCATGCAAGATCGGGATCATGCCTGGCCATATCCATACCCCCGGCAAGGTCGGGATCGTCTCGCGGTCGGGAACGCTGACCTATGAGGCGGTGGCACAGACAAGCGCTGTCGGGCTTGGCCAGTCGACCTGTATCGGCATCGGCGGGGATCCGGTGAATGGCACCAACTTCATCGATTGTCTGGAGATGTTCCTTGCCGACGATCAGACCGAGGCGATTGTGATGATCGGCGAGATCGGCGGGTCGGCCGAGGAAGAGGCGGCCGCCTTTTACAGTGCGCAGTCAAACAGGAAACCGATTGCCGGATTCATCGCTGGCCAGACGGCGCCCCCGGGCCGCCGCATGGGTCATGCCGGCGCCATTGTCAGTGGCGGCAGTGGCGGCGCTGCCGACAAGATCGGGGCGATGCAGGCGGCCGGGTTCGAGATGGCGGAATCGCCGGCGGATATCGGCAATGCCGTAACCCGCGCCATGGCGCGCGGTGTCTGAAACGCTGATGGCTTGAATCTCAGCCGCCAGCGCCTAGACTGGGGACGGGAAACAACATGAACGGGTGCTTTACACATGGATGACGCGGCGCAGGTGCCAGCCCCGCCAGGTCCGGCTGGTGACTTTGATCTGACCTTCCTGTCGGCGGCCAACGCCACTTTCATTGCCGAAATGAACGCTGCCTGGCGGCGCGACCCCTCGACGGTCGATCCGCGCTGGGCCCGCTATTTCGAACAGCTGAACGCCATTGGCGACACCAGCGTGGAAATCGACAAGGGACCAAGCTGGGCGCGCAATGCCAGCCGCATTGTCGGCGCCACCGATCCGGCGGATTCAATCAATGCCGTGGCCGCCGGCCATGCCGCCGGTCGGCGGATGAATGCCGATGACATGCGGGCGGCGACGCTGGATTCACTTCGCGCGGTGATGCTGATCCGCGCCTATCGCATTCGCGGACACCTGATCGCCAATCTCGACCCGCTGTCGCTGGAGAACAAACCGCTTCATCCCGAGCTTGATCCGGCCACCTACGGCTTCACCGACGAGGATTGGGACCGCCCGATCTTCATCAATTATGTTCTCGGGCTTGAAACGGCGACACTGCGTGAAATCGTCGAGACGCTGCGCCGCACCTATTGCGGGACCATCGGTGTCGAGTTCATGCATATTCAGGATCCGGGGCAAAAGGCGTGGATCCAGGAACGTATCGAGGCCATCGGCAACCGCACCGATTTCACCAAGCGCGGCAAGAAGGCGATCTATGAACGCCTTGTCGATGCCGAGGAATTCGAGAAATACCTTCATAAGAAATATACCGGCACCAAGCGGTTCGGCATGGATGGTGGCGAGGCGATGATCCCGGCCATCGAGCAGATCCTGAAACGAGGCTCGCAGCTGGGCCTTGGCGAGATTGTTCTCGGCATGGCGCATCGTGGCCGCCTGAACATGCTGCATAATGTGTTTGGCAAGCCGTTCCGGGCGATCATTTCGGAGTTTCTCGGCAATCCGGCCAATCCGGAGGATGCTGGCGGTTCGGGTGATGTGAAGTACCATATGGGGGCATCCTCCGACCGCGAATTCGATGGCAAGACGGTGCATCTCAGCATGGCGCCGAACCCGTCGCATCTGGAAATTGTCGACCCTGTTGTTGTCGGCCGGGTCCGTGCCAAGCAACATCAGCGCAATGATGACGACCGGCGCGAGGTTGTCGGCATTCTGCTGCATGGTGATGCGGCCTTCGCCGGCCAGGGCGTGGTTGGCGAGACTTTTGCCTTCTCGGCGCTTCGCGGCTATCGGACCGGCGGCACCATCCACATTATCGTCAACAACCAGATCGGTTTTACGACAAGCCCGCATTACTCGCGCTCATCGCCCTATCCGACAGATGTCGCGAAGATGGTGATGGCGCCGATCTTTCATGTGAATGGCGACGATCCCGAGGCGGTTGTCCATGCGGCGCGGATCGCCATCGAGTTTCGTCAGGCCTTTGGCACCGATGTGGTGCTGGACATGTTCTGCTATCGCCGCTTTGGCCATAATGAGGGTGACGAGCCGATGTTCACCCAGCCATTGATGTACAAGACCATCGGCAAGCATCCGACGACGCGCACCATCTATGCCGACAAGCTGGTTGCCGAGGGAATCATGACCGAGGCCGAGGCACAGGCGGTGGTCGATAAACGGATTGCCTATCTTGATGCCGAGTTCGAGGCCGGCACCAGCTATCGCCCGAACAAGGCCGACTGGCTGGAGGGAAGCTGGTCCGGTATGCGCACCGCGCATGGAGTGGAGCGGCGCGGCGAGACGGCCGTCGATATCGACAAGCTACGCCAGATCGGCGAATCGATGACAACGGTTCCCGAGCATATGACGCTGAACCCGAAGCTGACCCGCATCGTCGAGGCACGGGCGGCACGTATCCGGGATGGCGAGGGGCTTGACTGGGCCACCGCTGAACATCTGGCCTTCGGCTCACTGGTTCTGGAGGGCGACATTGTTCGGCTGTCCGGGCAGGATTCCTGCCGTGGGACTTTCAGCCAGCGTCACGCCGTGCTTGTCGATCAGGCGACCGAGGAGCGCTACGCGCCGCTGGCGCATCTGTCACCCGACCAGGCAGCATTCGAGGTTATCGATTCGCCTCTTTCCGAAGCCTCGGTGATGGGTTTCGAATACGGCTTCTCGCAGGTCGAGCCGAATGCGCTGGTGATGTGGGAGGCGCAGTTTGGCGATTTCGCGAATGGCGCGCAGGTGGTGATCGACCAGTTCATTTCCTCGGGAGAGGCGAAATGGCTTCGCATGAACGCGCTGGTGCTGTTGTTGCCGCATGGCTATGAAGGCCAGGGCCCGGAACATTCATCGGCCAGGCTTGAGCGCTATCTGCAGCTATGTGCCGAGGATAATATGCAGGTCGTCAATTGCACGACGCCGGCCAATTATTTCCACGTGCTGCGCCGCCAGCTGCGCCGCGACTTCCGCAAGCCGCTGGTGATCATGACGCCGAAATCGCTGCTTCGTCACAAGGGCTGTGTCTCGTCACTTGCCGAAATGGGACCCGGCACCACCTTCCATCGGGTTCTTGACGAGCGTGACACACAGGTGAAATCGGGCACGGCAAAGCGTATCGTGATGTGCAGTGGCAAGGTCTATTACGATCTGGCGGCGGCGCGTGACGAGGCCGAGATGTGGGATACCGAGATCATCCGTGTCGAACAGCTCTATCCCTTCCCGACGCGGGCGGTGATCGAGGTTCTGGAACAGGTGCCGGACGCGACGATGGTGTGGTGCCAGGAAGAGCCGCGCAACATGGGTGGCTGGACCTTTGTCCGTGATTTCATCGAGGAAGCGATGCAGACAGTGGGCGCCAGGCAGCAACGGCTGATCTATGCCGGCCGTGAGGCTGCCGCCTCGCCGGCAACGGGTACGCTTGGCCGGCACAAGCGTGAACAGGCACAGCTTGTCACCGATGCGCTTGGCCTGTCTGTAGATCAACGGGCGGCAAAAGAATAATCACCTTGGTCCACCCGGGGTGGGCCAAGGTGCAGGATGACTGACTAAAGTTCGACTGCATGAAGTTTGACAACAGGGGTGACAGTCCCCGACCGAGGAGGCCGCAGCGCGATGGCGATCGAAATCACAGTTCCCACTCTTGGTGAATCCGTTGCAGATGCGACGGTGGCCCGCTGGATCAAGAAAACCGGCGATGCTGTCGCCGCCGACGAGCCTGTTGTCGAGCTTGAGACCGACAAGGTCACCCTCGAGGTGCCGGCACCGGCTGCCGGCACGCTTGGCGAGATCATCGCCGCCGAAGGGGCCAATGTTGAGGTTGGTGCCAGTCTGGCCATTCTGAACGAAGGCGCGGCACCTGCCGCCGCACCGGCTGCACCTGCCACGCCCGCGCCCAAAGCTGCGCCTGCCGCCGCGATCGCCGCCCCGGCACCCGCTGCTGCCCCGGCTGCTGCTCCGGCCGCTACCACCGACATGCCGCTGTCGCCGGCGGTGCGCCGCCTTGTCGAGGAGAACAATCTCAACCCGGCCGCGATCAGTGGCACCGGCGTTGACGGGCGGCTGACCAAGGCGGATGTGCTTGCCCATATGAAGGGGGGCCCGGCGGCCCCGGCGGCAGCAGGCACCGCGCCAGCTGTCTCCGCCGGCCCACGCCAGACCCCGCGCCCGGAAGATGCCGCGCGCGAGGAGCGCGTGCCGATGTCAAAACTTCGCCAGGTTATCGCCACACGGCTGAAAACCGCGCAGAACAATGCCGCGATGCTGACCACCTTCAATGAAGTCGACATGTCGGCGCTGATGACGATGCGGGCCGATTACCGTCAGGAGTTCGAGGCCGCTTATGGCACGCGTCTCGGCTTCATGGGCATGTTTGTTCTGGCCTCGATCCAGGCGCTGCAGGATTTCCCGGCGGTGAATGCCGAGATCGACGGCACCGACATCATCTACAAGAACTACTATAATATCGGGGTCGCTGTCGGCACGCCGCAGGGTCTTGTCGTGCCGGTCCTCCGCGATGCCGGCGCGATGAATCTGGCGGCGATTGAGTCGCAGATTGCCGATTTCGGCGATCGCGCCCGCAATGGCAAGATCACGCCCGACGATATGGCCGGCGGCACCTTCACCATCTCGAATGGCGGTGTCTATGGCTCGCTGATGTCGACACCGATCCTCAACCCGCCACAGTCGGGAATCCTCGGCATGCACAAGATCGAGAAGCGGCCCGTGGTGATTGATGACCAGGTGGTGATCCGCCCGATGATGTATCTGGCGCTGTCCTATGACCACCGGATCATCGACGGCCGCGAGGCGGTATCGTTCCTGGCCCGCATCAAGGAGCTTGTCGAGGATCCGCGCCGCCTCGTCCTCGGGGTCTGACACACCGCCGCCACACCGCCGCCATGTCGGGGGCATAAGGGCGGCATGACAATGATAGCAAGCTGGAGATCCAGATGAGCGAGACCGCATTCGACCTGATTGTCATCGGCGCCGGCCCGGGTGGCTATGTGGCGGCGATCCGTGCCGCGCAGCTTGGCATGAAGGTGGCCTGCGTCGACAGGCGTGACAGCCTTGGCGGCACCTGCCTGAATGTCGGCTGCATTCCGTCAAAGGCGCTTCTGAACGCATCCGAACATTATGCCGAGGCGGCCGGCGGCGGGCTGGCGGCGCTTGGCATCTCCGTCGGCAGCGTGAAGCTTGATCTGCCGAAGATGATGCAGGGCAAGGACGAGATTGTCGGCAGCCTGACAGGCGGCATCGATTTCCTGTTCAAGAAGAACAAGGTCACCCGCCTGCAGGGACATGCGCATATCGACGGGCCCGGCAAGGTCACGCTGACAGACGGCAAGGACAAGGCAAGCTATGAGGCCGGGAAAATCCTGATCGCCTCGGGAAGCCATGCCTCCAGCCTGCCGGGGATCGAGATCGACGAGACGCGCATTGTCAGCTCGACCGGTGCGCTGGCGCTGCCAAAGGTGCCGAAAAGGCTGATCGTGATCGGTGCCGGCTATATCGGGCTTGAGCTTGGCACCGTCTGGGCGCGGCTTGGCGCCGAGGTCGAGGTGATCGAATTCCTGCCGCGGATCCTGCCGGGCATGGATGACGAGATCGCCAAGAAATTCATGGCCATCGCAAAGAAGCAGGGGCTGAAATTCCGGATGAAGACGGCGGTGAAGGCGGCGAAGGCCGGCAAGTCCGGCGTCACCCTGACGGTCGCGCCGGCGGATGGCGGCGATGAGGAGACGATCAAGGCCGATGTGGCGCTTGTCGCTGTCGGGCGGCATCCGGCGACCGATGGCCTCGGCCTTGAGGAGGCCGGTGTGGCGATGACAGAGCGCGGCCGCGTGCGGGTGGATTCGCGGTTCGAGACATCGGTCGAGGATATCTATGCCATCGGCGATGTGATTGACGGGCCGATGCTGGCCCACAAGGCCGAGGAAGATGGTGTTGCCGCTGTCGAGATGATGGCCGGTATCGCCGGTCACGTCGATTACGACCTGGTGCCCGGAATCGTCTATACCGCGCCCGAAGTGGCCACGCTTGGCAAGAGTGAGGAAGCGCTGAAGGAGGCCGGTATCGCCTATAAAAAGGGAAGCTTTCCATTCTCGGCAAACAGTCGCGCGCGGGCGCAGGGCCACGCTGACGGCTTCGTGAAGATTCTGGCAGATGCCGAGACGGACCGTGTCCTTGGCGTCCACATCATCGGCCATGAGGCCGGCACGATCATCCATGAATGCGCCACCGCGATGGCCTTTGGCGCCTCGTCAGAGGATATCGCGCGCACCTGCCACGGGCATCCGACGCTGAACGAGGCGGTCAAGGAAGCGGCGCTGGCGGTCGATGGCCGCGCCATTCACATGTAGAGCATATCCGGCTATCACGCCTTCGCGTCAGGAGGCGCGGGGATGGGTCTCGCGATGCAGGCGCACCAGATGCGCCTCGTCGACATTGGTGTAGCGCTGCGTTGTCGACAGGCTGGCATGGCCGAGAAGTTCTTGAATCGCCCGCAGATCGGCGCCATTGCCAAGGAGATGCGTGGCAAAGGCGTGGCGAAGCGCGTGCGGCGTCACATGCGCCGGCAGGTTCAGCTCCAATCGCAATGCCTCGACAAGCCGCTGTGCGGCGCGCGCGCCATAGGCATTGCCACGGGCGCTGACAAAGAGCGGGCCGGCCGGGCCACCGTCAAACGGGCAGCCATCAAGATAGGCATGCACCGCCTCGGCGATGGCCGGAAGCACAGGCACATCGCGGGCCTTGCCCCCCTTGCCGGTGATTCGCAGCCAGTCACCAAGCGGTGCCGCGCTACGGGCGAGGCCGAGCGCCTCGGAAATGCGCAGCCCGCCGCCATACAGAAGCATCAGCAGGGCGAAATCACGCTGTTTGGTCCAGTCGGCGCCGCGGCGCCGGAAAATCGCTGCCAGCAAGGCCCGTGCGTCCGCCTCCGAGACCGGCTTGGGAACCGATTTCGCCGGTCGCGGGGCGCGAAGCCAGCTCAGATCATTGACCGTTATCCGGCCGGTGCGCCCGCAAAAGCGGTAGAAGCCGCGCAAGGCCGACACCCGGCGGGCCATCGTGCTGCGTGCCAGATCGCGTGCCGCCATATCGGCAAGCCAGCCCCGGAAGCACCGCCTGTCGGGCGCGGCATCGGCGCCAGCATGGCGAAGATAGTCATCAAGGTCGGCGGCGTAGGCGGCAAGCGTGTTGGCGCCATAGCGCCGCTCGGTCTCGAGCCAGGCAAGCCAGGCCTGCCGGTGCTCGTGCATGTCCTGCCGCGCCGCCGCCACCGCTAGAGGATCGACTGTCCGGTGCCTTCCCAGTCCGAGATGAAGGCGGCCAGACCCTTGTCGGTCAGCGGATGCTTGTAGAGTGCGGTCAGGATTTTCGGCGGCAGGGTGACGACATTGGCCCCGAGCATCGCGGCGTCGACAACATGCTGGGTGCTGCGTACCGAGGCGACAAGCACCTCGGTCGGCATGTCATACTGGTCATAGATGGTGCAGATTTCCTCGATCAGACCCATGCCGTCATGCCCGATATCATCGAGCCTGCCGACGAAGGGCGAGATGAAGGTGGCGCCGGCCTTTGCCGCCAGTAACGCCTGCCCGGCGGTGAAGCACAACGTGACATTGACCTGCGTTCCTGCCTCGCGAAGCGCCCGGCAGGTGCGCAACCCGGCCTCGGTCAACGGCACCTTGACGGTGACATTCGGCGCCAGCGCGGCAAGCTTCTTGCCCTCTTTCAGCATCGTCTCGAAATCGGTGGCGGCCACCTCGGCGCTGACCGGGCCATCGACCATCTCGCAAATCTGGGCGATGGTCTCCAGAATGTTGCGACCCGATTTGGCGATCAGCGACGGGTTGGTGGTCACGCCGTCAACAAAGCCGCTGGCGATATGGGCTTCGATCTCGCCAATATCGGCGCTGTCGAGGAAAATTTTCATGTCAAGAAATCCGCTCTCCGGTGTAGGTTGGTGTCGGACGTACCAACGCGTGGGCCGACGCGCGGAGTGTATCGCATGACAGGTGGCAAATCCACCTGTCGAGTGTCATTGGGGGTGGTTACATGGGGATGGTTACATGGAGGCGGGTCAGGGGGTGACCTCGTCAGTGGAAACCGGCAGCAGCCAGAAAACCGTCCGGGTTGCCGTCGCGGTACCGCTCGATCGTACCTTCGATTACAATCACGCCGGGCTGGGCCCGTTGCCGCGCGGCAGCATCGTCAGTGTTCCCTTTGGCCCACGCCAGTTGAACGGCGTTGTTCTGGGCCCGGGTGACGGCACGATTCCGGCAACAACGCTGAAGCCTGTGACGGGTGTTGCGCCGTTGCCGCCCTTGCCGCCAAGCTTTGTCGATTTCCTCGAGCGTGTCGCCAGCTGGACGATGGCGCCGATTGGCGGTGTGGTGAAAATGGCGCTGAGCCAGCCACAGGCGCTGCAGCCGCCCCCGCAGCGCAAGATCTATCGCCGCCCGGATACGCCGCCAGCCGAGGAAAGCCTGACCGCGGCGCGGCGGCGTGTGGCCGATGTGCTGGCGGTGGCCGGCGCACTGTCAGCCGCCGATCTGCAGCGCGAGGCCGGGGTCAGTGCCGGCGTGATCACGGCGATGGCAAAGGCCGGGTCGCTGGACATGTTGCTTGTCAGCGACAGCACGCCGCCGCCACGCCCGCACCCCGTCGCCGGCCCGCCGCCAACCCCTGACCAGACCGCCGCGATGCAGGCAATCAGCGGCAAGCTTGCGGCCGGTTTCACGCCGATGCTGCTGGATGGGGTGACCGGGTCGGGCAAGACCGAGGTCTATTTCGACGCTGTTGAATCGGTTGTCGCGGCAGGGCGGCAGGCGCTGATTCTGTTGCCGGAGATTGCGCTGTCGGCAGCCTGGAAGCAGCGCTTTCAGGATCGGTTTGGGGTACCGCCGACAGAATGGCATTCCGATGTCGCCCCGGGCCGCAAACGCCGTGCCTGGCGGCACATCGCGCTTGGTGAGGCGTCGGTGGTTGTCGGCGCGCGCTCGGCGCTGTTCCTGCCTTTCTCCGATCTTGGCCTGATTGTCGTCGATGAAGAGCATGAGCATGCCTACAAGCAGGAGGATCAGGTGACCTATCATGCGCGCGACATGGCGATATTGCGGGCCCGTCTGCAGAATTGCCCGGCCATTCTCGCCACCGCGACGCCATCACTGGAAAGCTGGGTCAATGCCGGCAAGGTTGGCGACCCGCCGCGCTACCATCATATCAGCCTGCCGCAGCGTGTTGGCACGGCGCAGCTTCCCGAGATTGCCGCGGTTGATCTGCGGCGCACACCGCCGGAGCGTGGCCGCTGGCTGGCACCGCCGCTTGTCGAGGCGATCACGGCGCGGCTGGAGGCCGGCGAGCAGTCATTGCTGTTTTTGAACCGACGCGGCTATGCGCCGCTGACGCTGTGCGGGGCGTGTGGTCACAAGGTGACCTGTCCGAACTGTGACAGCTGGATGGTCATGCACCGGCTTGCCGGGCGGCTGAAATGCCATCATTGCGGATACGAGGCGCGGCCGCAACGTGGCTGTGTCGAATGCGGCGAGGAGGACAGCATGCAGGCCTGCGGGCCAGGCGTCGAACGTCTTGCCGAAGAGGTGTTGCAGCGCTTTCCCGAGGCGCGTTTCGCCGTGTTCTCGAGCGATACGGTGGCAAGTCCCGGCAGCGCCGAGAGTTTTGTGCGGTCGGTGGTTGATGGGGAAGTCGATATCATCATCGGTACGCAGATGGCGGCAAAGGGGCATCATTTCCCCAATCTGACGCTGGTCGGGATTGTCGATGCCGATCTTGGCCTTGCCGGCGGTGATTTGCGCGCCGCCGAGCGTAGTTTCCAGATGCTGGCCCAGGTGGCGGGGCGTGCCGGCCGTGCCGCGCGTCCCGGGCTGGCGCTGCTGCAGACGATGGACAGCTCCAACCCGGTGATGGAGGCACTGCTGTCCGGCGATCGTGACAGGTTTCTGAAGGCCGAGGCGGAGTCGCGGCGGATCGCTGGTATGCCGCCCTTCGCGCGGCTTGCCGCGCTGGTGCTCTCGGCGCCGGATCCGCAGCGGCTGCAAGCGGCAATGCAGGCGCTTGATGCCAGCCGTCCGCATTATCACGGGGTTGATGTTTTCGGGCCAAGCCTGGCACCGCTTGGGTTCCTGCGCGGCCGCCACCGTGGCCGGGCGCTTGTCAGGGCCGACAAGACGGTCGATATCCAGGCGGTCATCGCGGCGTGGCTGGCGGCGGCATCACTGCCATCGGGTGTCAGGCTGCAGGTCGATATCGATCCCTACAGCTTTCTGTAGATGGCACGACGCCGCAGGGCCGGATTTCAACCCAAAATAGGCGGCTTCGACGCTTGCCTTTCCGGCACGGGTATGATAGCCACCACACCGGTGCAAAAAGTCTCCGGTCACCGCCGATTACAGCCTGCGCCATAGTGAAAAATTCCTGTTGATGAGGGCACGTCGTTGAGTTCAAGCGCTAAGGGTCTTGCCGGCCGTTATGCAGGTGCATTGTACGCACTCGCCGAGGACGCTGGCAAAATCGATGCTGTTGTTGCCGACCTTACCAGTCTTGCCGACATTCTGGCCGGCAATGACGAGATGAAGATGCTTGCCGGGTCGCCGGCAATCTCCTGGTCAGACCAGACAAGGGCGATGACAGCCATTCTTGAAAAGGGCGGCGCCGACGAGTTGACGATTCGCTTTGTCGGCACGGTGGCGACGAACGGACGTCTGCACGCCCTGTCCCGAATCATTACCGCCTTCCTTGCCGAGCATGCCCGCCGCCGCGGCGAGGTCTCGGCCGAAATCATCTCCGCCATCGAACTTGACGACAAGCGCCGCGCGCGTGTCGAAAAGGCGGTGGCAAAACTTGCCGGCAGCGACAAGCTCTCGCTCTCCATGCGGGTGGACCCGGCACTCATCGGCGGTCTGGTCGTGCGGATCGGGTCGCGGATGGTCGACACATCAGTCAGAACAAAGCTCAACCGGCTTGAAACAGCTATGAAGGGTATAGCGTGATGGATATTCGTGCGGCTGAAATTTCAGCAATCCTGAAGGAACAGATCGCCAATTTCGGCAGCGATGCGGAAGTGGCCGAAGTTGGCCGCGTATTGTCGGTTGGCGACGGTATCGCGCGCGTCCACGGTCTTGACGAGGTTCAGGCCGGTGAGATGGTCGAGTTCGAGGGCGGTGTCCAAGGCATGGCGCTGAACCTTGAGTCGGACAATGTCGGTATCGTTATCTTCGGCGATGACCGCGCCATCAAGGAAGGCGACGTTGTGCGCCGTACCGCGGCGATTGTTGACGCGCCGGTTGGCAAGG
>CBFHRT010000032.1:0-17611 GCA_965658285.1 Puniceispirillaceae bacterium (SeqCode)
GTCCTTGACCGCGATGCCGTCAAACTTGCCATCCCCGGCGACAATGCGCAGGTCAAGCTCGACGGCATCGCGGTCAAGGACCCGTCCTTCGGCATGGATGCCATCTGGATTCCAGCACAGTCGCAACCCGAGGCCGAGGCACGCGGCTATGTCGTTGTGCATGCGGAATCGGTAATGGCGACGCACCTGTCGCAGGTGCTGCAGAAATATGCCAGCCAGCTGATCGGTCAGGATGACGTTCAGGGACTGCTCGACAATCTGGCCCAGTCGGCGCCGCATCTCGTTGAATCGGTGGTGCCGAAGCTGGTGCCGCTTCACAATCTGACGGCCATCCTGCGGGTGCTGCTTGACGAACATGTACCGATCAGCGACCTGCGCAGCATCCTCGAGAATCTGCCCCCGCTTGCGGCGCGCAATCTCAGCGCCATGGAAACCGCCGAGGCGCTTCGCCCGGGTCTGGCACCGCTGCTGATCCAGCAGATCGCGCCGCTGAACCAGGCGCTGCCGGTCATCACGCTGGATTCCGACCTTGAGCACATGCTGATCACCATGGTCCGGCAGAGCGGCGAAGAGGGACTGATCCTCGACAACACGCTGGCCGAACAGCTGCTTCGCAAGATTTCCGAGAGCTCGGAAGCTCTGAGCGCCCAGGGACGGCAGGCCGTCATGGTCGTTTCGCCGGCCATCAGGCGTCAATTCTCACAGCTGGTCCGCCAGCATATCGAAGACATGGCCGTACTGGCCTTCACCGAACTTCCGGACAGCCGGAAGATCGAAGTCGTTGCCACAATCAGTGGTGATGCCGGCGACGCCGGCTGATCCGCGGGCGCGACAGGACAAAGAGGGAGTTTGTCATGACCACCATCACAGTCACCGCCGCCGATACGGCACAGGCCATGGACAAGATCGTCGAACGGCTTGGCGAGGACGCGCTGATCCTCGAGACCGTGAAGCGTAACGGGCGCATCGAGATGATTGCCACCGACAACTCGGATGATGCGCCGGCCCCGCCAGCGGCTGAAAAGGCACCGCCGCCGCACGCCCCGCTTGATCTGGAGATCGGCGCCGGATCGGCCTTCACCGACCTGTTTGACCAGCAGATGATCAACCGTGTCCGTGACCGCGACGCCAGATCGACGAGCACCGCCGAAAGTCTGGCGGGCCGCGCCATCGAGGCGGCTGACAATCTCGAGATCCTGACCGAGCTGAAAGGCATCAGGAAGATGCTGAACGGCATGATGATCACGCGCCCCGATGGTCTTGACGTCACGCTTGGCCACGCGGCACCGGTGCGCCTGCATCAGGCCGGCTTTTCATCGAAGGCCATTCAGGCGCTGCACCACCATATGGCGGGGCTTGATGATGATGCGGGCGTTATGGCCTTCATGGACGCGCTGGCCGACAAGGTGGTCCACCGGGATGTCGAGTCCCTCTTCGGTTCCCGTCTGGTGCTTGTTGTCGGCAGTTCGGGAACGGGCAAGACAACGCTGGCGACGAAGATTGCCGCCTACTTCAAGGAGCATGGCATATCCGAGAGAATGACGCTTGCCGCCGCCACCGGCCCCGGTGTCAGCGTGAATGAGGACATCAAATCCTACGCCCGGCTTTTGAATATGCGGTCGATGCAGCTCGGTATCGGTGAATTGAAACTTGCCATTCAGGAGACCAGCAACCGGATAATCGTCGACATCAACGCGACGCCCGAGGACGCCGCAGAAGCCGTCCGCGATGTCATCAGGGTGCTTGGCGTTCACAAGGTGACGGTGGTTCAGGCCATCCCCGGCGGCAGCAGCGCGACGATGATCTCGCATCAATGCCGTCAATATGGCGCCCTGAAACCGATGATCGCCCTGACCAAGCTTGATGAGTGCGAGGCCATGCCGGCCGAGCTGTCGGCACTGGCACTCGAGGGGTCCGGCGTCGGCCTGCTGACCGGAACGAAAGCCATCGTCGGGGGAATTGCAATTGCGACGATGCCGATCTTGGCGCAATATTTGCGTGAAAACGCGGACCACTGAGCCGGGACAATTGAGCCGGGCGCCGGCGCATCAGAAAAAGGGAGACTAGGCTGACATGGCAAAGTCGATCGTGGTCGCAAGCGGTAAGGGCGGCGTGGGCAAAACCAGCATCGCGGTGAATCTCGGCCTCACCATGGCACGGCAGGGACGGCGTGCCGTCCTGCTTGATGCCGATTTTGGCATGGCAAATGCACATATCCTGCTGGGCGCCAATCCGCAGAAGTTCATCATGGATGCGCTGGATGGCGAGGCGTCGATGTCGGAGGTGCTCTGCGAGGCCCCGCATGGCATGAAATTCATTTCTGGTGGGACAGGTTTGCTTGAGATGCTGAATCTCGAAAAAACAAAACGATATCAGGCTATTCGCATGGTTGACGAGCTGCGCGACCAGACCGAAATCCTGATCGCCGACGCGCCGGCCGGCGCGTCTGACAGCTCGGTATCCTTTGTTGCCGCGGCCGACCATGTTGTCATCGTTCTGGTGGGAGAGCCGACAAGCTTTCTCGACGCCTATTCGATGATCAAGGCGGCCAGCCTGGAATCAAACGTGCATAATTTCTGCATCGTCGTGAATATGGCCCGCAACGCCGAAGAGGCCCGCCGGCATTTCGAGAAATTCAACGCCACGGCGACGCGGTTTCTTGACGTGAACCTGACATTCTCCGGATGGCTGCCTCTGTCGGAGAGGATGCGGCGCGCCGTTGTCGCCCGTCGGCCGATCGGACTCGACGCCACCGACCTGCCGGAAAACATCGCCTTTCAGAGGATATCGAAGTCGGTTCTCGATTCGCCGCGCAACCTTCACGGCGGCATTCGTTTCTTCGCTGATGAGGAGGCCGCCCTGGCTGGCACCTGATCATGCGCAACCAGTATCTGGAACAGAAACCCGATGTTGAAGAGCTGATCACCAGCCATATGGAGCTGGTGCGTCAGATTGCCTGGCATATGCGCGGTTCGGTCCATGCCTCGACGGAAATCGAGGATCTGATCCAGATCGGCTATTTCGGTCTGGTGACGGCGGCGCAGAATTACACGCTGCGCGAGGGCGCGACCTTTGCCAGCTATGCCGGCATCCGCATTCGCGGCGCCATCGTCGATTTCCTGCGCAAGAATTCCAACCTCTGCCGTACCACCATCGAGATGCAGAAAAAGGCCAACCGGGCCGAGCGCGAACTGCAGTCCAAGCATGGCCGCAAGCCGACAACCGCCGAGATGGCAAGCCATATGGAAATTGCCGAAAGCGAGATGCTGGAATGGGAACAGGCCTTCCAGGCCAACGTCCATCAATCGCTGGACAGCGTGTATGATGAATTCTCGATCTGGTTCGTGTCGTCGGAAAATACCCCGGAGGACAACGTCAATGAAGAGGAACTGCACGCACAGCTGAAAGAGGCGCTGCGAACCCTCCCCGAACGCGAGGCGCTTGTCATCCAACTCTATTATGTCGAAGAGCTGAATGTCTACGAGATCGCCGAGGTTCTCGAGGTCACCACCGGCCGTGTGTCACAGATCAAGAAGGCCGCCGTCACGCGCCTGCGGGAATTCCTGCGGGACCGCGAAAGCCTGCTGATTGCCGGGTGACGATGAGCGGCGACTGGGATCAGACCGAACAGATCGTGATGGCGGTCCAGACGGCCGAGCTGCGTCAGGCCGGAGTGGTCGACACACCGGAACTTCATCTGTCATGCAGCCTGGTGTCCATCGCGCGCGGACAGTGCCAGCTGACCGTCCGCGGATCCGACACCGATACCAACAGTGGCAAAGCCATCGATACAGACAGCACCGCTGGGCCCGGCGCCCCGATCGGCAGCCTGCTGATCGAGGTCAGCCGGCCGGTGATGCGCGGCGCCGTGCAAATCCCGCATGCGCTGTTCGCAGCGATCAGGGAACGTCTGTCCGCCACGCCGCCACGCCCCATATCGCTGACGCTGCATCTCGACACGCAGCTGGCGGTCAGCATTGAGGGTGATCTGCGGATTGATGCCGAAAAGACAATCGGCATTCAGGACATGGCTGTTAGCCTGCCGCTGAAGTAACCGACTGTCATATAATGATTCTTACCTGACCTGATCGATCAGCCGATCAGCCGCTTCGTTACATCGGTGGCGGCCTGCATCAGCCGGCTGGAGGCGCTGAAGGCCTGCTGCGATTGCATCAGTTTCGTCAGCTCGTCGGTGATGTTGGTGTTGGAGGCCTCGAGATGGCCCTGAATCACCTGTCCGAAACTCTGCTCCATGGCCCCGCCGATAATCGCCGGGCCGGATTTCTCGGTATCCTTGAAATGACCGCCGCCAATCGCCTGCAGGCCTGCGATATTGGTAAACCTGGCCAGCCCGACCTTGCCGATATCGAAAATCCGGCCATCGCCATAGGTCAGCTTGATGGCCCCGTCATTGGAGATGTTGATGACATCAAGAAGCGTGTTGCGCCCCTGCTCATCGGTCAGCATGGGCGGGATCACAATCGGATCACCGTTCGCGTTGACGACCAGCTTCTTGTCCGTTGTGGTCAAATTGCCATTGATATCAAGAAGGAAGGAGCCGTCGCGGGTGTAGGTGATTTCTTCATCTTCGGGATGCTTGGTGACGAACATGCCACCGCCGCTGACCGCGAGGTCCAGCGAATTGTTGGTCACCCGCAGGGCGCCCTGCTTTGTGTCATGACGACGCGGTTCCTCATGGATGACACCTTGTCCGACATTGAGACCCGGGATCGGAACATCCTCGGCGTAGGAATCAAGAAAATTGCCGTCGCTGCGTTTGAACCCGGTCGATCCGGAGTTTGCGATATTGTTGGAAATGATGGCGATATCCGTGGTTGCCATCCGCAGCGCGTTGCGAATCGTTGAAATCATGATGTCCCTCGTCGGCTTTTCATAGCCGATGACTATTCAATATCCATACCAACGCGGCGTGTTTGGGCATTTTTTCCGGATTTCACCCGACGAGTTGGCCCTGCGCCAAGGTTACAGGTTGCGATTCCGATCAGACATGGCATCATATGGCGGATCAGATTGATGGTTTTGCGGGGCGCAGGCCCGCGGATAGTGGTATGCGGAGTGGTCTGACATGTCGGGTAATGCGTTAGTTCCGGTAGATCCGACGCGGCCGCCAGCAATAAGGCGTCCGGCGCAGCGCTTCAATCTGGTGTCCGAGAATGTGACCTTCACCTCTCGCGATGATGTACGCGCGCGTCTTCCCGACATTCTTGGCAAGGCACTGGCGTTGATCTGGATCGACAAGGAATTCGCCGATGTCTTCGCCCGCGATCCACAGGGCACTCTGGAAAGAGAAGGTGTCGTGCTTCCGGACAACACATCAATCGAGTTTCAGAAGCCCGGCACCGACAGGCCTCGCATTGTTGTTTATGAGCGCCGGCCCAATTCGAATTTCAAACTTCGCATCCTCTATCTGCAGCTTGTCATGATGGCAGGCCGCTAGAGTGAATTCAGTGCCTCGTCCAGGACATAACCTAACGTCAATTCTGGCGTCTTGCGTCCTTTGCCTGAGCGTTGCCTTTGCACATCTTCCCGCATCGGCGCAGATCGATTCCAGCAACGCCACCTTCAACGAGGCGATTCAGGCGGTCAAGGACAGGAACTTCCGGCATGCGGTAAAGCTGTTCACGCTGCAGGCGGACAACAACCAGCATGACGCACAATACAATCTTGCGCTGCTGATGCATGCCGGCAAGGGAGCGCCGCAGGATTTTGCCGCGGCGCTGACCTGGTCCTGGGCCGCGCAGCTTGGCGGGATCGAGGCTGCCGAGGAGTTGTCGGACGAGCTGACAGCCTATCTGCCGGAAGACATCATCGCAGAGGTTCGCGAGGCGGTGGCGAAACGTCTCGAGGCACGCATTGATGATGGTGATTCTGCGGCCATCCCGCAATTTGCCACCTATAACCTGCTGATGCTCGAAGAGCCGGATTATGACAGGGCCTATATCTGGTTCTCGATCGCTGCCGCGCTCGGTCTGGAGGGTGCGATGGTGGCCCGCGACGATGCTCGCGAGAATGTCGAGGATGAGAAAATTGTCGAGCTTCAGCGCGAAGCTGGCACGATTTATGAAACACTGAACATCAAGCTTGACTAGTGGCTGTCAGGTGCTGGTAGATGGCTGAGGAGGCTGAAGATGGATGTAAAGGTTCACTGGATTATTGACGGGGTCGCCGAACTCGACGTCGAGTCGATGGAAGAGGCCGAAAAGAAGGTTGACGATCTGCTTCGCGATATTATAGGCAAGAACCCTAATATCGTGGAAATACTCGGCGCGCGCGCCGTTCAGGGCAAAGCCTATCTGCCGGGTTCGGAAGATGACATCGATGCACAGCAGGACAAATAGACGCCATTTCTTAGGAATAGCCGCAATATGCCTTTCCAGCCTTGCGGCTCCGTCTGCCCTTGCCGCCGGACGCACCTACAAACCAAAGAATGAGGACACCCGCGTCAAGCGCGAGCTTTGTCGGTTGCGCCGCCGCGAATATGCCGATGGCGGGACGAACTGCATCTATGCCCGGCAGAGCGGCGGCAAGGATGCGGTGATCCGCGTCGATGGCTCAAAAGTCCGGTGTCAGGCGGAATATCAGTGCAAGCGTGACAAGTGATCACGCCTATCGCCGCCGGCAGTCGATACCGTTGAACTCGCCAAGCGTCTCCAGATCCTCGACATAGACAAGGCCGGCCTCGGCAAGGCGCTCCCGCATGCTATAGATATCAAGGCCAAGATCACCGGCGGCAAGCTTCTGGCGCTTCGCCTCCTCGCCATCAAGACGCGCCTGCGCCTTTTCCATCACCGCCTCGGCCTGCGCCCGTGCGACCACCGCGACACCATCATCATCCGCGGCGATGACATCACCCGGGAAGACAAGCTGGCCGGCACAGACCACCGGCACATTCACCGCGCCAAGCGTGTTCTTCACCGTCCCCATTGACGAGACCGCCCGCGACCAGACAGGGAAATCCATCTCCTGAAGGTCGGCCACATCGCGCACGCCGGCATCGCTGATCAACCCCTTCACACCGCGCGCCTGCGCCGAGGTGGCAAGAAGATCGCCAAAATAGCCATCGGTGTTTGGCGATGTCGTTGCCAGCACCAGCACGTCACCAGGCTGGCACAGCTCGATCGCAACATGCACCATCCAGTTGTCACCCGGCGCCGCCAGAATGGTCACCGCAGTGCCACCGATTCGTGCGCCAGGGTAAATTGGCCGCAGGACCGGGTCGAGAAGGCCCGTGCGCCCCTGCGCCTCGTGAACCGTCGACGCGCCAGCCGCGCCAAGACGCGCCGCCAGCGCCGCATCCGCGCGTTCTATATTCCTGACCGCGACATGTTTCATCGATTACATCCTCCTGTGACGATCCCGCCACCCACCTGAATATAGTCAGGCATTTTCCAGAATGATGGCACCATAGGCGGTCGCCGAGACCGGAATGTGATACAGCCGGTAAACCTCGCGCACCTTTTCATCCATCGCGCCCCGCATCACGTTCCACATGATCATCTCGATGCCCTCGGCCCCGGCCTCGCGGATAAATTCGGTATGTGTCAGGCGCGTGTTGGCCACCGGGTCATTCACCAGATTATCAAGAAACGTCCTGTCAAAGTCAGGATTGACAACGCCGGCGCGCTCACCGCCAAGCTGGTGTGACAGTCCGCCAGTGCCCCAGATACCGACCGTAATATCGTCCGGGAAACTGTCAATGGCGCGGCGGATGGCCTGGCCAAGCTTGTAGCAGCGAAGCGCTGTCGGCTGCGGGTGCTGAATGACATTCACGCAGAGCGGGATCACCTTTGTCGGCCATGCCGCCGGTTGGTCATAGGCAATCGACATCGGCACCGTCAGCCCGTGATCGACATCGAAATCGGCCGTCACCGCCATATCAAACTCATCAAGGATCAGGCTTTCAACAAGATGCCAGGCAAGTTCCGGATGGCCTTCAACTACCGGCACCTTACGTGGACCCCAGCCTTCATCAGCAGGCTGAAAGCTCTCGGCAACGCCCATCATGAAGGTCGAATAATGGTTCAGCGACATCGAGGTGGCATGGTCATTGAACACGATGATGGTGACATCCGGAACATTCTCGGCATGCCAGGCGCGCAAGGGCGCGAAACCTTCAAACAGCTCGGCCCAATAGGGCTCGTCCGTCTTTCCGTTATCCATCGCGGCACCGACACCCGGTACATGCGAGGTTCCCATCCCGGCAACAAGTCTAGCCATTTTCAGACTCCTTCTTAGAGCGGTTGCCGTCAATCGGGCGGCCGCCATTGATCATCATTTCCTGGAATTCCTCAAAACTCATCGGCGGCGACGACATCTTGCCATACATGACCTGAGGTGGCTGTCGGTCATGGCTGACAATCTTGAAGGTGTAATACACATTCGCACCCAGCTGCAGCAGGCGGATATAGTCGCGGTCAAGTACCGCCTGGCGCTGCTCGTCAGTCATCGGAAATTTCTGCAGATAAGCCATCTCATCACGGGCAAATTCCTCGCGGCATTCGGCCTTGTTCAGCGACATGCAGAACATGTTGAGATGGTATCCCTTGCGGTAACTCCGGCTGTCGAGAACATAGGTTCCCGGCACATCGTCATACTCACGGCTGATCATCGCGCATCTCCTGCTGGCTGATGGTGTCATACCCTTGTTGCGTTCAACAGTAGCTGTTATCTTTTTCGGTACAAACATTTAAATTTCGAACAGTTCGTTCATGAAATGGAACATTAATGATCTTCCGGCCTTTGTCGCGGTTGCCGATCTGGGCGGCATATCGGCTGCGGCGCGGCATCTGGGGACGCCTAAATCAAGCGTCAGCCGGGTGATTACACGGCTTGAGGATGATGTCGGCCTGCAATTGTTCCTGCGCGACACAAGGGCCCTGAGGCTGACAGCTGACGGCACACAATTCTATCGCCATGCGCGGCGTATCCTGGAACAGGTCGAATCCGCCACCGCCGAACTGGCGGGGCTGCGCGAGACGCCCCGCGGCGCGTTGACCGTCGCGCTGCCGATGGCGTTCGGCCGCGAGATCGTCGCCCCACACCTTGCCGACTTCCGGGCGACGTACCCGGATATCAGGCTTGATATACGGATCGGCAGTGGCCAGCCCGACCTGTTGCGGGACCAGATCGACCTTGCCGTCATTGTCGGCGCAGCGCCGGATTCCGACCTGATGCAGCAGCGGCTCATGGACACGCCGCTGATCTGGATCGCCAGCCCGGCGATCGCCGCGACGCTTCCAACATCTTTTCACCCTGACCGGACAGGTGAGAACGTCACCGTCGCCGAGACGCGCTATGCCGGTGCCGCGGTGACAGTGACCACACCGCAGGGCGGGTCGGCACAGGTAAGGCTTGATCCGGCCCGACTTGTTCAGGTGAATGATCCCCTGATTGTGCGCGACATGGTGGCCAGCGGGTGCGGCCTGTCCTTTGCGCCGCGGATCTATTGCGAGGCCGGGCTTGCAAACGGCACGCTGGTGCGGATGTACCCGGAATGTGTAATCAACCGGGAATCGAGCCTGTCATTGCTCTTCCCGGGCCATCGCCTGTTGCCCCTGAAATCCCGCGTCTTTATCGATTTCCTGAAGGACGTCTGTGATCATCACCCGAATGATCGGGACATGCTGTAAGCTGTTGCGGAATGTTTCCGAGGACAGATCGAGATATGGTACTGATATGGCGGATTATTAATGCAAATCGTTGTCGGGATTATTGCCGCCAAATGATCGTCAGGGACAGGAATACAGCATCATGAGCATCAGGCCCGTCATTCTTTCCGGTGGATCCGGCACACGCCTCTGGCCCGCCAGCAGACGCTCGCTTCCCAAGCAGTTCATCAGCTTTCCGGCGCTCGGCAGTCTGTTCACGCACACGCTGGAACGTATTGCAGGGCTTGAAGGCAGCGGAAAACCTCTCGTCATTTCCAGCCGACAACATGGATTTCTGTGTCGCCGGGAGGCAAGGAATGCCAGCCTCGAGGCTGAATATATACTCGAGGAAGGCGGGCGAAACACCGCGCCTGCGATCTATTTCGCCGCGCTGGCAAGTGAGCCGGACGATATCCTGCTGATCATGCCGTCGGACCACTGGATTGATGACATTGACGCCTTTTCCGCGATGGTGATGCGCGCTGGCCCGCCTTGCGCTGAGGGACGCTGGGTAACCTTCGGCATCACCCCAGACATGCCGGCGACGGGCTATGGCTATATCGAGGCGAAGGACCGGAATGCGGATGTGATGGATGTGGCGTCCTTCACCGAAAAGCCCGACCTTGCCACCGCGCAATCCTATCTTGAGCAAGGCCGGTTCTTCTGGAATTCCGGGATCTTCATGGTGGCGGCACGCACCTGCCTTGAAAGCTTTCGCGCATTGCAGCCGGATCTGTGCCACCTTGCCGATGCCTGCTGGCAAGAGCGGATCGTCCAGAATGACGAGATCATCCTGCCGCGCCCGCATCTTCAAGCTGTTCCCTCGATCTCGGTTGATTACGCGATCATGGAACATCAGGAAAATATCGCGCTTTTGCCCTTCGCCGGCAGCTGGAGCGATGTCGGCAGCTGGGACAGCCTGTCATCGCTGATCGAGACGCATAATCCGGCATCCTCCGATCCCGAACACGCCATCATGGTTGATTCCACCAATGCCTTCATCCACTCCGGCGGCCGCACGATCGCCACGGTCGGCGTCAAGGACCTGATCATCGTTGATGATGATGACGCGACGCTGATCGTGCGCAAGGGTCATACAGAAAAGGTCAAGGCCGTGATCGAACAGCTGGCGGACATCGGTAACGCGGCCGGCACCGAACACAGCTTTGAATACCGGCCCTGGGGCATGTTCGAGAACCTTCTCGACAGCGCGGTGTGCAAGGTCAAGCGCCTGACGGTGGATCCGGGCCAGCATCTGTCCCTGCAATATCACAGCAAGCGATCCGAACATTGGGTGATCGTCAGCGGCACCGCGACGGTCCAGCTTGGCGACGAAACCATGATGCTTGAACCCGGCCATTCCATCGATATCCCGCTTGGCGCGCAGCATGCGCTTGGCAATGACACCAGCGAACCGGTGATCGTGATCGAGGTGCAGATGGGAAGCTATTTCGGTGAGGATGACATCGTGCGCGTCAGCGATCCCTACAACCGCTAGCGTCGGCCGGGCCGGGGTTGCGCCTTTTATCACCGCGCCATAGATGCTAGTCATTCTGAAGCGCAATTCCCGGGTCATTTGATGTTCAATCCTGCCGTCTCGAAACTTACCGCCCCGCCTGTGTCCGTTGTCCAGGACTGGCGCGCCTCCTATGATGGCGGGCGCGGCGACCTTATCGACATGAGTCAGGCCGTGCCGGGCTACGCTGCCCATCCCGACATGACGACCGCCCTTGAAAATGCCGCGGCGGATCAGGATGCGGCCCGTTATGGACGCGTCGAGGGTGACTGGGAGTTGCGCCTTGCCTATGCGGCGCATCTTGGCACCGTCTATGGCCATGACATCGGGCCAGAGGAAGTTCACATCACATCGGGATGCAATCAGGCCTTTGTCGCGGCGGCGCTTGCCGTTGCCGGACATGGTGACGAAATCCTGATGACGCGTCCCTGCTATTTCAACCATGAATCGGCGCTTGGTATGCTGGGGATTGGCATCGGCTATGTCGATTGCCACGCCGGTAACGGCATGCTGCCGCGCCTTGCGGATATCGAGGCCGCCATCTCGGCGAACACCCGCGCACTGGCCATTGTGTCGCCGAACAATCCCTGCGGCGCCATCTATCCGCCTGACCTTCTTGACGGCATTTTCGAACTGTGTCGGGCGAAGGGGATCTGGCTGATTCTGGACGAAACCTATCGGGACTTCATGCCGCTTGACGCCACACGCCCGCATGATCTGTTCCGCCATGAGGGGTGGCAGCGGACACTGGTCCAGCTCTACAGCTTTTCAAAATCCTACTGCATGCCCGGGCATCGCCTCGGCGCGGTGACGGCCGGCGCCGATTTCGTGTTGGAACTTGCCAAGATCATCGACAATATCCAGATCTGCGCCCCGCGCGCCGCCCAGATGGCGGTCACGCCGATGTTGACGGCGCTGACCGACTGGCGGCAGGCGAATCGCGAGAGGATCTCCGCGCGCGCGGCGCTGTTTGAAGAGGTGGTCGGCGCGCTCAATGGATGGGACCTTCTGAGTACAGGGGCCTATTTCGGCTATGTCCGGCATCCACATGCTGGCAGCGAGGCGTCACTTGACGTCGCCAGGCGGCTGGCGCGCGATGTTGGCGTGCTGACGATCCCGGGGACTTTCTTTGGCGATGGCCAGGAAGCCTATCTGCGATTTGCCTTCGCCAATGCCGGCCGCGACATCATCGCCGAACTGCCGGACCGGCTTGCCGGGTTCTGAGGTCCGCGCCGGCGATCAATGTTTCCAGCCGGGATCAACCCTGTCGAGCATACGCCAGAAGGCCGGCCATTCCGGATGGCGCACCGCAGCACCGCCCTGCGCGTCACCACCTTCGAATTGCTGGCGTGTATGGCGCATGATGTCATCCGGGATATAGCTGATCTGTGCGCCTGATGACATGGTGCGCAGCATGATTTCGGCATTGCGGATGAACAGCTGGTGACGAACAAACGCCCAGGCGACATTTGGCCCGGCGGTCAGCAGACCGTGATTCTTCAGCACCAGCGTATGGTTCTTGTCACCCATCGCACTGGTCAGTCCCGCCTGTTCGGCTTCATCCAGAACGATGCCGTTGAAATCATGATAGCCGATCCGCTCAAACAGTTGGCAGCCTTCCTGCATCATCGGCACAACCTCGACATTGAGCGCCGCCAGTGACTGGCTGAACGGCTCATGCGTGTGCATCACGCAATGCAGATCATCGGGGCGCGCCTTGTGAATCGCGGCGTGAATGACATAGCCGGCCCGGTTCACCGGCCAGTTATCGTCCGACACCTTGTTGCCGTCGAGATCGACGCAGGTCAGGTTCGACGCGGTGATTTCATCATAGGTCAGGCCGAACGGGTTGATCAGGAAAGTGTCCGTTCCCGGCACCCGCAGCGTGATATGGTTATAGACAACGCTGGTCCAGCCATAAAGATGCGTCAGCCTGTAGGCAGCGGCAAGATCGACACGGGCGTGCCATTCGGCATCACTCATGCCCTTTGGCGTGTCGGGGTATGTAATTTCGAGCGGAATCGGCGTTGCACCAGTCATGACAGAAATCTCCTCATTCCTTCCCATACTCTGCCTCGCGCGCATGGACCAGTGCAAGCAATGTCTGGTTTCGCGGCGTTGCCACACCATGCGCCGCACCAAGCGCGATAACAGCCCCGTTCAGCGAGTCAATCTCGGTTGGCCGCGACGCCTGGAAATCGACAAGCATTGACGGCTTGTGATAGCGATGTTCCCGGCGCACATACTGAAGTGTCTTCATCAATCCGTCGCGGTCGACCTCGACCCCGACGGCGGCCGCCACATCGCAGCTTTCCATCGCCGTTGCCACGGCCACATCCCGCAGCTCGTCAGAATCCAGAACCGGCCCGGGTGTCAGCCCCAGCAGCGCGCACAGGCTGTTCATCGCACAGTTGAATGAAACCTTTGCCCAGATCACGCGATCCACATCGGGATTCACTGTTGATGCGATCCCCGCCCCGTTCAGCATCTCGGCAAGCAGCCCCGCCATCCGGGCGGTCACCGGATCATCACCGGCGGCACGAAATTGCGACAGATGCGATCCGTGTGATTCGACAATCCCGGGCGCCACAATGTCGGCCGGCGCCATGGTCGTGCCATAGATCACCTGAGACATCGGGACAAATTCGGCAAGCCGCTCGGCATTGCCAAGGCCATTCTGCAGACTGACAAGCCGTGTTTCGGGGCCAATGACCGGCGCCGCCGCCGTCAGTGCCGCGCTGGTTGCTCCGGTCTTGGTGAAGACAAGGACAAGATCGGCGAGACCCGCCGCCGCGGCATTCTCGGAATCAATGATTTGCGGGAAGATACGTGTCTCACCATCGTCGAGCCGCAGCAACAACCCACGCTCGCGAATGGCATCGCGATGCGCCCGGTTGCGGGCCAGAAAGGTCACATCATGACCCTGCGCCACCAGCGCGCCACCAAAATAAGACCCCAGCGCACCAACGCCAACAATCATGACCCGCATGCCATCCACCTCCGGAGCGCCAGTGTCCCGCAACGCCGTGGCAGGGGCAAGCCAAAAGCCGGCTCGCTGCGATCATAAGGTAGCCCCTACATCGTCACTTCGTGGATTTCGGCCACTTCGATGCTGCCTTCGCCGATGATCGGGCAGGCCCTGGCAAGTTCCACCGCTCTTTCGAATGTGTCCGTCTGAACAATCGTATAGCCGGATAACGGGTTCGGCCCGCCATCGTCACTCACCCCGGCGGCGGACACTGTCCGTGACATGCCAACCGGATTTCCCGGGTCGATGATGGCGTCTCCTATACTCTCGAACCAGCTGTGCCAGCGGCCGATCTCGGCCTCGGTTTCTTCAGGGGTTTCGGGTGTCTTGCCGCCGTGATAGGCGAACAGATAATGTGGCATGTCTTGCTCCGTTATGTTGTGGGTGACGGGTTGATGTTCAGTTTCACAAGGGCGCGAAAAGCGGTGCGATCCGGTTGAGGGACGAGGCCCAGCCTTCATGGTGGAGACGTGCCGATTCGGCATCCGGCAGGCCGGTCTGATACATGCTGAGAATGGTGCCACCACGGCCGTCCGGGCGAACCGACAGGCGCACCGTGCTTTCATGTCCGCGCACCCCGCTGTCGCGGTCATGCCATGCCCAGCTGATTTCAACAGCCTGTCCGGGCGTGACATTCAACACCTCGCCCGACACGAGGTGGCCCCCACTTTCAGGCTCAATCATCACCGAGGACCAGGGGCCCGGCCGGGTGAAATCGAGGCTATATTCGCCAAGCGTGACCCCCTCCGGCCCCCACCAGGAAGGCAGATAACGTGGCGCGGTGACGAGGACGAAGACCCTGTCCGGCGGCAATGGAACCGGCTTTTCAATGCTCAGATCGGTCACTGGTAAACCCCCTTTGGTAAACCCCCTTTGGTAAACAGGCGATGGGCCACCGCGTTGCTGCCCGGCACGATGATGAACGCGAATCTGTGACGCAAAATACGGGGCACGGCAGGAACGACATCGTGATCACAGTGTCACCGATTTTAAGGAGAGGCGGAAAATGACAAGCTCGTGAGCGGCCCGTGAACGACCTGCGAGCAAGCCGCAAGCTGGACGATACCCGGGCAACGCGCTAGAACCGAGGCATGTCCCGCAAGGTGCCAGCCTCCTTGTCACCGTCACGGAAGGCCCTGAATTGTCCCTCACCTCGATCCCCGCCAACGACATTCTGCTGATGATGGCGGCCGGCCTGCTGGTCACCGGCATTGTCGCCGGGCTGCTTGCCGGGCTTCTCGGGGTTGGTGGCGGCATTGTCATCGTACCGGTCCTGTTCCTGCTGTTCAGCTATCTGGAGGTTCCGCAGAGCATCATCATGCATATGGCGGTTGCCACCTCGCTGGCGACGATCATTCCGATTTCGCTGTCCTCGGCGCGTGAGCATTACCGTCGCGGGGCGGTCGATATCGCGGTATTCCGCCACTGGTCGCCCTTCATGCTGGTGGCCGCGGGTCTGGCGGCGGCGGCCTCCGGCAAGCTTGATTCGCGCTATCTCCAGCTGTTGTTCGGGGTAATCGCGATCTATGTCGCGCTGACCATGATCCGCGGCAAGATTTCCGCTGCCGACGCGGCGCCCGAAACATCCGCGATCGCCGCAACCGGCCGCGGCGTTCGTGGCGGCATCATCTCCGCGCTGATTGGCGCGGCCTCATCGCTGATGGGGATTGGCGGCGGCAGCATCGCCGTGCCGGTGCTGAGCGCGCTTGCCCTGCCGGTTCACCGGGCCGTCGGCACCGCCGCGGCCTTCGGCTTTCTGATCGCGGTACCGGGGGCGCTTGGTTTCATCTGGGCGGGTCTTGGTGTTGACGGCCGCCTCCCCCTCTCGCTCGGCTTTGTCAATGTGCCTGCCGCCATCATCATTTTCTCGACAAGCCTGTTCACCGTGCCGCTTGGCAGCCGCATCGCGCATGCGCTGAACCCGAAGGGACTGCGCCGGGCCTTCGGGTTTTTCCTGCTGCTCAGCGCCGCGAACATCATGAGCAGCGTGATCACCTGACCATATATCGGCAAACAGCATGCGGCGGCTGTGGCTGGACGCGCCACCTGACCGTGCCGTATGCTTCACACGCAATATTTCAACAGACCGCGAGGCGGGGCCGACATGCGCTATCTTCACACTATGGTCAGGGTCACCAATCTGGAAGACTCACTCGACTTCTACTGCAACAAGCTCGGGCTTGTTGAAACCAACCGCAAGGATGTCGAGGCGGGTCGCTATACCCTCGTCTTCCTTGCAGCGCCGAACGATGTCGGCAGCGCCAGGGAGACCCGCGCGCCAGAAGTCGAGCTGACCTATAACTGGGATCCGGAAGATTATGATGGCGGCCGGAATTTCGGGCATCTTGCCTATTATGTCGATGATATCTACGCGGCTTGTCAGCGGTTGATGGATGCCGGCGTGACAATCAACAGGCCGCCGCGCGACGGGCGCATGGCCTTTGTCCGCTCGCCGGACAACATCTCCATCGAACTGCTTCAGGAAGGCGAGGCCAAGGCGCCGGCCGAACCCTGGGCATCGATGGAAAACACCGGGGCGTGGTAGGTTTGTGATGCCATTGGAGATTCATCAGTTCCCCTACGGTCAGGACAATTACGGCGTGCTGCTGCATGACAGCGCCAGCGGCGTGACGGCGATGGTCGATGCCGGCGATGCCGCGGCGGCGCGCGGCGCCCTTGCCGATACCGGCTGGCCATTGACGCAGATCTGGATCACGCATCATCATGGCGACCATACCGTCGGCCTCTCCGACATCGCTGCCGCAACCGGCGCCGCCACCTACGGCCCGCCCGGTGTCCCCGGCATTGAAAATACCCTTGCCGAGGGTGACAGCTTTGTCTTTGCCGGCCGGCAGGTCGATGTTCTGGCCACACCGGGGCATACGCTGGACATGCTGAATTTCCACATCGCTTCGGAAAAGCTTGCCTTTACCGGCGATACGCTGTTCGCGATGGGATGCGGGCGGCTGTTCGAGGGCGACGCCGAAATGATGTGGGCCAGCCTGAACAAGCTGATGGCGCTTGATGACGACACCATCATCTATTGCAGCCATGAATATACGGCCGCCAATGCCGCCTTTGCGCTGAGTGTCGACCCGGACAATCAGGCGTTGCAACGTCGCGCCGCGGCGGTGGCGGAATTGCGGGCCGCAGGCCACCCGACGGTGCCGACAATCATGGCACTGGAAAAAGAGACCAACCCGTTCCTTCGCCCCGGCGATCCGGCGATCCAGCAGGGTCTGGAGATGGACAGCGAACCTGATGTCGCCGTCTTTGCCGAGATCAGACGCCGTAAGGATAATTTCTGAGGACAGTCTCCAAGACGTAACCTAATCCGAGGACAATGGATCGCAATTAGAGATAAATCTTGGCACCAATATGCATCACATGGATTTCGTG
>CBFHRT010000033.1:0-17340 GCA_965658285.1 Puniceispirillaceae bacterium (SeqCode)
CAGATGCAGTGCAAATACAATCCCAATCGCGACAAGAGAATATCCGACTACGTGGTGGCGTTTAGAAAATCCAATAAATAGCCACCTTTCCTGATCGTCGAAATAGTGCCTTCGGAGAACGTGTCGCGCGCTCCGAGCATTTCTCCTATTGATAGTTAGATTTTTCATTTCTATCCTCTGACGTCTCAAACACGAGTGTGGCTTTTTAGAATCATGGACGAAAAACAGCTTTCAAATTTCCTGTTCGTGCCTGAAGACGAGTTGAAAAGTTACAGCGATTCATTCGAATCGCGCGCACGCGACCGTTTCGTGGCTTATGTGAAGGAAATGTTTGAACTTGGCTCGACCGATGAATATGGCACGATGTTCCATGCTGACCGGATCGTGATCAACAAGCGTAACCGCCGCCTCCTGGATTATATTGAAGTTACGGCGCTGATTGACCGGGTTGAGGTGGTTTCGCTGAATCAGGAAGTTACCCAGAGGCTGATCGAGATCATCAAGGTCGACAAAGGCTTCGAGACTGTTCACCATGACGAAGCGAACAGTAAGGTAATCATTACCTTACCGCCTTTGACCTTCAATCAGCAGCTGGAGCTGAACGACGCCGCCATTGCCAAGCTGGGGCAGCTGGAACGCACCTTTTTCGCGGTGAAAAGCCAGACGGGCCAGCAAATCAAAAAAGGCATTGAGAACGAGTATATTACGCAGGTCGACGCGGCCAAAGTGTCCAAGGAAATCGACCAGATCATCGAGCATTACCTCTATAATGCAAGATTGTTCGCCATCGCCAAGCGCGAGATCATCATGGGAAGCTTCAAGCCGAAGACCGACATTGAAGTGCAGCTTTATCCAAACATCGGGCCGGCGAGAGATTGTCTCACCGCCGCCGCTGCCGCCCAGTCGCAGCCTGCCGAAGACAAACCCGAAGAAGACATGACGATGGTCGAGTGACCATCCGGGACCGGCCATTCACACAAACAGGTCACCGAACAGGCTGCCAGCGTCAGCGCTGAGGTATGTAACCGCGTCTTGCCAGCAGGTCGGGAAGCTCGACCAGGCGGGAAATCACATTGTCGATTTTGACATCTTCATGCGGCCGATATAGCGGATCATCGGCGATGCAGATGAAATCGGCCACGCGGGCATTCACCGCCGCGCCGAAATCGGCCCCCGTATCACCAATCATCAAAGCCCGTGAAGGGTCGGTGCCATGCACCGAAAGGCAGTGCAGCAACCCGTGCGGTTCCGGCTTCCCACCATGCCCGGAATCGGCCCCGATAATCGGGTGGAACAGGGATTCGATCCCCAACTCATCAAGGCTCCGGCGGGCGGACTCCTCGCTGTCATTCGTCAGAACGGCAAGCTGGAATCCGGATTCAGCAAGCCTTTTCAGCGGTGTCACCACATCGCCCTTGGGCACCGTGTTGCCATGGACAAGTTCGCGGACAAGCCGCTTGGCCTCAATACGGTAGCTCTCATCAGTCTGCAGATCGATCGACCCCGGCGGCATCAATCTCTGCCAGGCGGCCCTGATATCGGTGAAGGATCCCATTGCGAACAGGCCCATCGGGTCAATATTGCCGGATGCTTCATCCACCCCGATAGAGGCCAGGAGCCTGTCACGGGTGACGCGATCACGGCTCGTCGCCGGCACCAGCATCATCGTATAGTCGACCAGTTTCTCGACAACAGGAAACCAGGTTCCGACAAGGTCGAGAATGACCCCGTCCTTATCAAAGACGAGCGATTGGATCATGGAATGAAGGCTCCTGTCAGGCTCAGGGGTCAACTGCCGCTGGGGCGGCCATGGCTCTGCGTGACCGCATCAACGGTCGGGTGGGTACGCATGCTGTCGATAAAGGCGCCAAGCCGCGGCCTGCCAGCCAGCATCCTGTCACGGTCCGGAGCCCACCGCGTCATCATGAACATATAGAAATCGGCCGCCATTGGCGCCGCACCGCCGAGGAAGGGGGAAAGCTGGCCTTCAAGATAGTCCCACCATCTGTCGCCATCAATCACCGCCTTGTCACGAACGCCGTCAAACATTTCCTCGGGCGCGTAGTAATGCGTGTGGTGATAGCGGTGCATCGCCGGATACAGGCTTGTCGCCATGACCGCCAGATGCTGCCACATCAGGTCGCGTCCTGCCGATCTTTCCGGCGGTGCCAGTGCGGGAAACCGCTCAACCAGATGAATGAAAATGGCAACTGTCTCGATAATCTGGCGCCCGTCCGGCAGCACAAGTACCGGCACTCGTAAAAACGGGTTGATGGCGGCGAAATCTTCGGATTTGCTGTCACCGCGCGAGACATGGATGAATTCATAATCGATGCCGGCCTCGCGAAGCAGGCATTCAATGAAGAAGGATCCGGCCACCGATCGGCCCATCACCTTGTATCCAGCACCATCATGTTCGGCCGTATCATGTTCGGCCGCATCATGTTCGGCCGCATCATGTTCGGCCACCTTGTACCCAGCCATGGTCCGCCTCCTGTAAACTGGCCGTGAACAGTCATGTCCCGGGCAAGAGTGCCACGCTGCTTGCGCGGGCGCCAGCCCTTGAAAATCGATAGTCTGATGTTATTGGCTTCACCTTTCCTATCAGCTTTTGATATGCTGACCCATGTCGTCAATTGACCCCCGCCATCTGCTGCAGTTCCACGAAATCATCCGCACGGGATCATTCACCCGCGCTGCAACGACGCTCGGCCTGACGCAGCCTGCGCTGACACGCAACATGAAGCTGATGGAGGGTCGGCTTGGTTTCGAGCTGCTGGTCCGCTCGCGGCAGGGCATCATCCCGACGACGCTTGGCGCGCGCATCCTCGAGGAGGCCAACGCCATCGTGCTGGCGGAACGACGCATCAGCGCGCTGACCAACACACTCAAACGCGGCTACGAGGCCGAGCTTCGGGTCGGATGCACGCCGACATTGAGCCTGCACGCGCTTCCGCAGCCGGTTGCCGATTTCGCGCGCGACAACCCCGCCATAAGGCTCGACATGCGCCAGGCGCATAGCGGCCTTCTTGCCGACATGTTGCGAGACGGGCTTGTCGATGTCGTGCTCGGGCCGCCGGAAATCGCCATCCATGTGCCGACAAGCCGGGTCATACCACTGTTCGACAGCCAGGTGGTGATCCTTGCCTCGCGCTATCATCCGCTCGCCGGGCGCAGTTCTGTCACCACCGAGGATCTGGAAAATGCGCGCTGGGCCTTGCATCAACCGGGAACGGGAATCAGGGAAGCAACGGACAAGTTGCTGCGCCAGCTTGGGGTCAGCGATGCGCTGCAGGCCAATGAACTGCCGTCCAATATGATCCTGTCACTGCTTCGACTTGGCGATCATCTGGCGGCCGTGCCGCATTATGTACTGAAAAACACCAATCTGGCGGGAGAACTTGTGCAGATTGCCGGCGATGTGCCGCGCGTGGCTCTCGGCCATGCCGCCATCAGCACGGACCGTACCGCATCCGGACCGGTCGACAGGTTCATAGCCAGCATGCGCACACAACTTGCCGGGTTCGACGGCGTCTGAACTGGCTTGGGACAGGCCCGGCCTTGGTCATGGTTCCGGCCCGGCAGATCAGGATTTGCGTCCGATGGTGCCCGACACTTCGGCGCCAAGCTCGATCACCAGCGCGTTGCTCTTCAGATCACCATCGATTACCGCGGTTGATCCAACGGTAAGCTCCTCGGTGATGAGCTTGCCGTTGAAATTGCCCGAGAGTTCGACCCGTCTGGCGTTGATCTGTCCGTTGAAAACACCGGTTGGGTCGAGGACGACCTCCACGGCATTGAGTTCTCCGGTAAAGTGGCCAGCGATCAGGACCGGGGCTTCGCCCGCGTCCAGCTTGCCCTCCATCACCATGCCTTCGATAATCGTCGTTGCTGTACTCATTTTTCTGTGTCCTTCATTCGGGGCGTAACCGATACATCCCGTCGATTCCTCTGGTTCGTTCAGGAATGATCATCCGCCACACAGCGTGATCACCCGGCCGTATCTTCCTCGGCAGCCTCGGCGTCATCAACCGCCTCGACCTGTGCGGCCGGCTCCTGCCAGTTATGGACAACCCGGCAGTTCAACGCCGCACCGCGGTCCATCTGCAGGCTCTGATAGTGAATCTCGCCGGCAATCTGCGCCGTCTCGGTTGCCCAGATGCTGCCAGCCTGCATGATTCCATCATAGGCACCACCAATCACGACAAGATCACTCGTGACCTGCCCGGTGAACTTTCCTGTTGCCCCGATCGACAGCTTCTCGGCTGAAAGATCAGCCTCGACGGCACCCTCGATTTCGATCGACTTGACGTTTGAAATCGTGCCGACAAACTTGGCATCGGCCCCGATGATTGCTCTGCTCCTGTCCATTCCTGTCTCCCTTGTTCCCGTGCGTCGCCCAGAACGACGTCATCCTGACAAATTCAAAAAGCCATTGCTGACTTTATGCGCTCAATGCTAGCGGCGGCGCTTGCGGAATTTCGCTGTCACATGCGCGCCATTCTCAACTTCAATGCCCTTGGTCTTGATCACCCCTTCAAACACACCGGTGTTGGTGATGCGCAGGGTCTCGGCGTTCACCTCGCCATTCACCTGTCCGGAAACCACGGTTTCCTCGGCCTCTATCGAGCCTGTCAGGACCGCCTGGTCCTCAACAAACAGGTTCCGACACTTGATCTCTCCTTCTACGCTGCCAGCCAGAACAATATCTCCAACCGACGTTACACTGCCGGTGATTCGCATATCCGCATCGATTAGCGATGCTTCACCGGCACCAGGACCGTTCTTTTTGTCACGGTCAAACATGGCATCCTCCTGTAATCACGCCGAAAAAAAATCTGGCCATATTTCTTCACCAAATCACTAATGGAAAGGTAACAAATTTCGCATATTGTCGTTAACGGATTCGCGAGGTTTTGTCCCGGCGTTTCACTGTTCGGGTAAACGACGGGCCTGACAAAAAGTTAAATACAATCCGGAATTCTCTGATGGCTGAAGACGTAATCGACATTCGCAAACGTATCGAGGATATGCGCAACGAGGTCTCATCGGCACTGACCGATGACGATGGTGTTGTGATCCCATCCCAGCCAGCTGGCGAAATTGCCGAATTTTCAGTCCCCGGCGTGACGGCGGCATCCGCGGCGGCGGCGCGGCAGGTATCCGAACCGGCCCCGGACGTTGAAACAATGCGGCGGACGAAAAGCGCGCTCGACGATGCGCTGCAACTTCCGTCCTTCCAGCTGAATGTCCGCAACCAGGGCATGAACAAGGCCTTGCTGTTCCTTGTCGCCTGCCAACTGGTGACCAATGTGTGCCTGATTGCCATTATCTGGCAAAAGCTTGGATAGGTGATGCCGAGAGTGCTGACGAAACTGCTGCGACGCTTTTCACCACCCGTGCTGCGGAGCAACAGCCCGGACCGGCCGATGGTCGTGCGGCGGCAGAACTGGTTGCTTCAGGAAACGCGCTTTCTCTTCCTCACGCGCAAGGGCCCGGTCGAGATCATTCTCAAGCCTTCACTGATCCTCGGTATCGGCTTTGTCGGGATTGTCGGGATCACAGTCATCAGTGCAACGACGCTGTTTGTCGGTTTCAAGTCGGTAGAGGTGGTGCGCAACGAATCCATCGCCACCGCCGAGGCCAGCGCCCCGCCGATGATCCGGCCGGTCATTCCCGCTATGCAGGACACGCCCGTCGCACTGGCATCGGCGACAGCTGCTGTGCCCCCCATACCCTGGCCCCCATCCTCGGCGGCCACCGACGTGGTGACCCTTCCCCCACTATCGATAGCTTTACCGGCAGACGACGGGGCAGGCGATGAGGCCGCCACCGAGGAACTGGCGCTGGCGGAGAATTACGCTGAGCCAGACGGGCTCATCCCGGTGCCATCGATACAGGATGTGCCGACAGGCAAGGATATTGGCGCCGATGTAGCCACCGCTTCGAAATTCCTTCAAATACCTGATATCATGTCCTTTATGCGGCCCGAGGACTCTGCCGCCGAGGATGATGTCGAAGTCATCGCGATGACGTCATTTTCAGCACCAGCTGTTCCGGAACCGGATCAAACCGGCCTTGTGCCGTTCAATCCGGATGGCAATCTGCCAGTCGTCACCGACGCCAGCCGCCAATATAAGCTGCTGCGGTCGATGGCGCGCGAGGTCCGCGGCATTCGCGAGAGCCTGTCGGAGGTCGGTCTGCCGCAGGGTAACCTGCCGGATCTGGAGTCACTCGACAATTTCGTTGAGACGGCCGATTTCGCGCGGCTGGCGATGGCCGTCGAGGATCACCGGTCACTGCTTCGCAAAGTGCCGCTGAAACCGCCGATGCTGTATTTCTACATTTCCAGCAAATACGGGATGCGACGCCATCCGGTGCTGAAGACCAAGCGGTTCCATCACGGCATCGACCTTGCCGGCACCTGGCAGGAAACCGTCCACGCACCCGCGCCAGGCACGGTTATCTATGCCGGCCACAAGGGGTCCTTCGGCAAGGTGGTCCAGGTCAGGCATGCCTACGGGTTTGTCACAACCTATGCGCATCTGGCCACAATCACCGTGCGCAAGGGGGCTGACGTCGTACCAGGCACCGTGGTCGGCAAGATGGGACGCACGGGACGCGTTGAAGGCGCGCATCTCCATTATGAAATCAGACTTGGCGACAAATCCATCGATCCGAAGAAGTTCTTCGACATCGGCCACCGGATTGGCGTTGGCGGTGAATTGATGCTGGCGACCGACCAGCCCTAGGTCGCGCCGCCCACTTCAGGCGTCCGTTTCGGGCATCCGTTTCGGGCGTCCGTTTCGGGCGTCCGTTTTGGGCGGGCCTGCAAAAAACAACTAACATTGGCGCGCGCAGCGTCGTTACCGATGACGGATCATGGTTTGTCGGTTCGATCCGAGAGACCGTTCAGAGGCCAGCGGAGACGAAGATGACAGGGCGCATCCTGACGAAAGCAATCATCATGACAGGCGGGTTGCTGGCCCTTGCCGGCTGCAACATGTATGTGATCGATTTCGAGAACAAGCTTCCCGACGGTTCGGTGCTGGCGCCGAAGGCGGACATGGCGCCGCCACCACCGCCGCCAACACCACTTGCGGGCAGCGAAGATGTGGCCTTCATGGACAGCACCACGGCCCAGCTGGAAGGCTGCCGCGTGATCACCGGTGTCCGGCTGTTTCATGACGGGGTGTTCGAGGACGGGCTGATCAAGCTTCGGAACGCCGCCATTCAGATCAACGCCAACCGCATCATTCCATTGCGCATCGTCGAAAGTTCGGCGCATGCAGTGCCGCATACCTACAGCGCAAAAATGGTGCGCTGTCCTGACAGCAAGGCGGAGACGGCCAATGGGTGAGGTCATCTATCTGCCAACCGCGGCAAGCCAGCCGGCCGATCCCGTCGATTGCGGAACTCTGACAAAGTCGGAGATCGCGCGGCTTGAAGCCATCCGTGACAATGTCGAGGCGCTGCTCAACATGGTGGCCGGTATTCGGCGCGATCCGGAAGCGGTTGCCTATGCATCGGCGCGTTTCGGATTGATGCGGATGTACTATCTTCACGGCCGCGCGGCGACCATGGCTTTTGCCGACCGCTGCATCGAAACGGCGGAAATGGCCGAGGACATCAGCCAACGCTGAGAATCATTCTGAGCCCTGACCCTTTTCACGATCCCGCTTGCATGTCTATGATCGGGCGGTCGGCAAAGATCTTGGCCGAGCCATTGGCAGGGATTCGGGGAGGAATGTGAATGCCGGGGGCCATCATTACGAAGCGCCGGATGTTGCAAATCCTGAGCCGGTCGAGCGGCAGCGACCGCGCAAGCCGCATCTGCGACAGGTTCCTGTCGACGATGATCCTGCTGAACCTGCTGGCCGTGTCGCTGGAATCCATCGACGCGCTCAGCGCCGCCTATGGTGATTTTTTCTTCATCTTCGAAATGGTGTCGGTGGCGATTTTCGGCATCGAATACCTGTTGCGAATCTGGAGCATGGCGGCAAATGACTCCAGCCGCCACAGCTCGGCAACCGGGCGCCGTCTGGAATATGTCTTCAGCTTCACCGGCCTGATCGACCTGATCGCCATTCTGCCAAGTCTGTTGCCGCTGATCCTTGGCGAAGTCGACCTTCGCTGGTTGCGCGTGCTGCGCCTTGTCCGGCTTCTGAAAATCTCGCATTACTCGACCGCACTGGAGGATCTGATCGCGGCGGTGCGCTCGGAAAGCAGCGCCTTCGGAGCCGCCCTTTATCTCTTCTGCATCGCGTTATTCGCCTCCAGCTCGCTGATGTATGTTGTCGAACATCAGGCCCAGCCGGACAATTTCTCCTCGATCCCGACGACGATGTGGTGGTCGCTGATCACCCTGACCACCGTCGGCTATGGTGATGTGTCGCCCGTCACCCCGGTCGGCAAGCTTGTCGGTGCCATCACCGCGGTGATGGGGGTCTGTGTGGTGGCGCTGCTGACGGGTATTGTCGCCTCGGCCTTTTCCAATCAGATTTCCCGCCGCAAGGAAATGTTCCAGGCGGAAATCGTGGCGGCGCTGAGCGACGGCGTAATTACCGAGGATGAAATGGAGAAGATCGAGGAGATGCGGAAACGGCTCGGCATGTCGGATGAGCATGCCACCGCCGTGATCGAGCTTCTGCGCGACAGGCATGTGCCGAAATAACCGCCCCGGCAGGGCCGACCAGCCTAACATTTCCCGCACCACGTCGTCTCAGTAAGCGAGGAGGCGCGTCATGCATGACATCATATTGCCGTTGATCGATCCGGCCGGCTGTGCGTTGCGAACAGTCGAGGCCGGGCGCGCCATCATTGCGCCGGGGGAGCCGACATCGCTGCTGTTCCTGCTGCGCGCCGGTGACGCCCGGTCGTCCGACGGGTCCTGTCCTGTGGCCGGAGACATGCTGAGCCTGTGCGAGGCGCTGGCGCTCGACCATTACCGGTCGACTGTCGATGCGGTGTCGGCGTGCGAGTTGCAGGTCATACCGCTGCCGCATCTCGAATCCGCAATCCGGCAGGGCGGACGGCTTGCCTGGCCGCTGTCACGCTCGATCGCCGCCGAGGTGACGCAGCGGCGCCTTGCGGGCTGACAGGACATGCAGCATGTGACCCGCATCTCTTTGTTCCATGGCGAGGCCCTGTTTCGGCCAGGCCAGCCAGCGACGCATTTCTTCCTTGTCGAGACCGGCCTGATCCTGATTCTCGACCGCGACGGCCATAGGGTGAAGCGGCAGTTCGGGGGCAGCGAGATGTTTGGCATCCCCGAGGTGCTGGCCCATGGGCAATGGGACCTGACGGCGGTCGCCGAGGGTCCGACCATAATACGGCGTTTCCCGGCCGGGATGCTGTTTGAAACGCTGGCCGACATGCCAACAGAACATGACAGGTTCCTGCGCGGCATCGCCGCCATGGCATGACAATTGCAACCTTCCTTCCACCGTTATGGGAGGACCAGATGCAGGACAAGCTTATCACCATGGAAGAGCCGATCATCGAGAATTATGAGGATGAATCCGCGGCTGAAACCCAGTCGTCGCCGGCGCCGAGCGCCCTGCCGATGATCGAGGTCACGCATTTTGACGAGATGGATCAGCCTGCCGGCACCTACCGGCGTCCGCTTCACAGCTTTCTCTAATCCGGCAAAGGCAAGGCCCGCCTGCGGCGGGTCCCTGAAAGCTTGCTTAACCCGCCCCTGTTTAGCCCGTCCCTGTTTAGCCCGTACCTGTTTAGCCCGCCATCGCGAGCCGCGCGCGGCGACGACGCTCGGATGAAGACGGGATCTTCATCATCTCGCGATATTTGGCGACCGTCCGGCGCGCCAGCTTGACCCCGTTGTCAGAGACAAGCCTGGCAATGGCATCATCGCTCAGCGGCTTGCCGGCAGGCTCACCCTTGATGATCGATTCGATCATGTTGCGCACCGCGGCGGCCGCGCGGGCATCGCCCTCATCGGTGGCCAGCGACACGCTGAACAGAGATTTCAGCGGAAAACAGCCTTTTGGCGTTGCCATCAGCAGACCGCTTGTCACGCGGCTGACCGTGCTCTCATGCATGCCAACAGCCTCGGCCACATCCTTCAGCGCCAGCGGCTTCAACGCCGACAGCCCCTCGGTCAGGAAGGCCGCCTGCTGGCTGACGATCTCACCGGCGATTTTCAGGGTGGTGCTGTTGCGCTGCTCCAGCGCGCGGCGCAGCCAGCGGGCCGACCCAAGTGCCTCGGCGGCGAACTGCGCCCCGGCCTCGGCGGCCTTGCCGCGCGATGTCTTGCTGATCTCGGCGGCATATTGCTCATTGATCACAAGTGCCGGCACGGTCGAACGGTTGAGATCGACAATCCAGCCATCCTCGCCACGCGTAACGATCACGTCGGGCGCATGCACGCGCAGCGGCGCCGATTCATAGGCCTCGCCCGGCTTGGGATTGAATTCACGGATACGTTTCAGACAACCGGCAATATCCTCTGCCTCGGCGCCGGCACGGCGGGCCAGCTGCGCGATGTCACCATTGGCAAGCATCTGGAGATTGTCGAGAACAACCACCATCACCGGGTCGAGAAGGTCGCGCTCGCGTGCCTGGATACGCAGGCATTCGGCAAGATCGCGCGCAAACACTCCCTCCGGCTCGAGCCGCTGCACCAGGCCCAGCACCTCTTCGACCTCGGGCTCGCCGGCACCGCACATGGCGGCGACATCGGACAGCTCGCGACCGAGCCAGCCGGTCGGCTCCAGCGCCTCGGCAAGGGCGTAGGCGATCACGCGTTGACGCGGATCGAAAATGGTCAGGTCAATCTGCCGAAGCACACATTCCATCAGGCTTTCCGGTCCCTGTTCGGCGAGGTTGGCAAGCGCATCCCAATCCATATCGGCCGGACGACCACGCTGGGCATGGCCGAAATCCAGCCCCTGCGAGCCGAACCGGTTCTCAAGATCGGCATTCGCTGTCGGATCATCGCCAAGTGGCGTACCGCCGGACATATCCTGGTCCAGCCCGGCCGGCTCCTTGACCTCGGCGGATGTCGGTTCAGCGCCAGCCGACGCATCGGCGCCGTCACGCGGGCCAAGATCGCTGGCCGTATCGTGGGACGGGCCGCTCTCGACCTCCAGAAACGGGTTCTCCAGGGCCTGATCCTGAAGATAATTGCAAATATCGAGATTTGTCATCTGCAGCAGCTTGATCGCCTGCTGCAATTGTGGGGTCATCACCAGCGCTTGCTTCTGCTTGACCTGTAACGATGGCATCATCTGCATGTCGTCCTCCCGTGCTTGGCACTTGCACGAGGATGATGGCCAGACAGAATCGCCATGACAAAACATCTATTTGACGAGGGCATTTGTCAGAATTCAGACAAAATTAACTAATATTAATAATTAGTTAATCTGCAGAGGGCGACGGCCACCAAACCGGTTGTCAAGAATCAGACACCGATTTTTGCCCGCGCGGCATGATTTTGGCATATGTTTTGAATGGGCGACCAGCCGCAAAATGTCGGCGGGGGACCGCTCGTTCATGTGGCCCGCTTGTTCGACCGAGGAGGAAAGACCCATGCTGACCCTGTCACGTCAACGCCCGGCACGCGGCACGACCTGTCATCGGTGTCAGGTGATCCGGTTTTTCGTTGTCTCGGCGATCGGTCTGGCGATCTTCGCGCTGATTGCCGATGACAAGCTGCACTACCTTCAGGCGGTAACACCGATGCGCGCGGCACTTGCCATCTGGGCCCTCGGCATCACCGGACTGATTATCAAGATAGTGCTGTGGAAGCTGGAATCCCGGCAGGCTAGCGCCGATCCTGAACAAAACGAACCGCCAGCTGCTTACTAGGCAGGAAGCGGCCATAGGTCCACCCATTCAGGAAATTCACCGAGAAATAGAACCGGCTGGCCATATTGTTGACCTGACCGGTCCAATAGGGTTCGCCCGATGTGCCGGGGAAAATTTCGGCATCGATCATTGGCGGACCACAAGTCGGGCATAGCAGCCCTTCAAGCTCCTCGCGGTCAGGCAGGCGCCAGTTGCCGCCAAGCTGTTCGTTGGCCATCTCTATGGCCTGCGCGATCTGGTCATGGTCGAGAGTCATCACCTCGCCGCGGCAGGCCGTGCCGTCCCAGACCTGGCCAACCGAGCATCGCAACCATTCGATCCCATGACGAAGATCAATCACGATGTGGTCGCGCGTCATGAAATTGGCAGCATTGGCGACCGACGTCGTCAGCCATAGTCCGAGACATAGAATCAGGCCTGCCAGTCGCATTCACATCCCCTCATGCTGCCGCTGCCGACGCATCTGCCACAAGGTCCGCAGGCGGGCGCTTTCACTCACCAACTTTATTCGTCAGCGATAATATGGCCGATCTTCATCGCCAACGTCGCAGTGAAATGATAGTTTAGCAGATATTAATGAAATGTTCCCTGCAAAGTCCTGTGACGCATTGCCCACTTTGGTATGGATTTTGCTAAGCCTTCTACCGCATGCGCATGTAAAGGGACTGTAACATCATGGATATCGCATCACTTATCGGCCTTCTGGGCGCTATCGGGATGATCCTTGGCGCCATGATTTCCGGCGGCGGCATTGGCCCGTTCATTGACACGGCCTCTATCCTGATCGTGTTTGGCGGCACCTTCTTCGCCGTCATGTACACGGCACCGCTTCCTGTCTTTCTTGGCAGCTTCGGTGTCATGGCAAAGGCATTCCTGCCACCGGTCAAGAAAATGGACGGCATGATCGAACGGATGGTCGACCTTGCCGGCATCGCCCGTAAGGACGGGATGATGGCGCTGGAGGGCCAGGAAGTCCCCGACAAGTTCTTTGAGAAAGGACTGCAGATGCTGGTCGATGGTGCGGACGAAGCCAAGCTCACGGCGCAGCTGAAACAGGAAATCAAATCCATGAAGCAACGCCATGAAGCCAACCAAGGCGTGATCAAGGCCTGGGTCGACCTTGCCCCGGCGATGGGGATGATCGGCACGCTGGTCGGACTTGTTCTGATGCTTGGCAACATGGCCGACCCAAAAGCGATTGGCCCGGCAATGGCGGTGGCGCTTCTGACGACGCTTTATGGTGCCTTCATCGCCAACATTCTTTTTGCCCCTATGGTGACCAAGCTCGAGGGGTACAGTGCCTACGAGGCGGTCTACCGCGAAATGGTCGTAGAAGGCCTTCGCAACATCGCGCGCGGCGAGTCGCCACGTAATATCCAGGATCAACTTCTGTCCAACCTGCCCCCGAAACTGCAGGAAAAAATGGCCGCGGCCTGATCTGATCAGGCGCGCGACACCACCGCCGATGGCCGGATGGAACGGGAAGGTTAATCATGAACGACATCATTGATGAAGAGGTCGAGGAGCAGGAAGAAGAGGAGTGCCCGAAATGCCCGCCTGTTGGCGCGCCGGCATGGATGGCCACCTTCGCCGACATGGCGACATTGCTGATGGCCTTCTTCGTTCTCATCCTGTCATTCGCCGAATTCAACGTCCCGAAATTCAAGCAGATCTCGGGCTCGCTGAAGAATGCCTTCGGTGTACAGAAGATCGTTCCTATTGTTGAACAGCCGAAGGGCACCACTGTCCTGTCACTGAATTTCAGCCCGTCGCCCTCGCCGTCAGTCACCCAGGACATGACGCAGCAGACAACGGAGATCACCAAGCCCGACCTCGACGTGAAGCAGCGCGAGAAGGACCAGGATGGCGGTGAAAGCGACGCTGCCGACGATGTCGTCAAGGCGCTCGAGGATGCGATCGCCCGTGGTGACATCGAGGTCGAGGTTCTGGGCGAGAATGTGGTCGTGAACTTCACGCCGACCGAAGCCAAGGATGAAGAGCTTCCCAACCTCCTGCAGGAAACGCTTGAAGCCATCGACAAGGCCAAGCAGGCGGCCGGCAAGGCCGATCAGGAAGTGCTGTTCGGCGGTCTTGAACAGACGCTGACGCAGCTTGCGGCGGCGGCCGAGGCCGCGATGCAGTCGAGCAGCGCCGCCTCTGCCGAAGCCGAGGCAGAAGCTCAGGAGCAAAAGGAATCCAATGAGAAGGCCGAAATTGCGGAGGATGATCTGAAGGTTGCCCTTCGCCAGGAGATCGGCCAGGGTCTGGTCGCCGTCGACCGGCAGGAAGACAAGGTCATCATCACGGTTGGTGCCGGCGGGGCGTTCCCGTCAGGTTCGGCCGAGCTGACAGCATCCGCCCGCAAGATCATGGAAGAGATTGCCGGCGTCAATGAGGCCGGGTCCGGCGAGATCACCGTGTCCGGTCATACCGACAATGTGCCGCTGATCTTTGGCTCGCAGTTCCGTGACAATTGGGACCTTGCCGCCGCCCGCGCCTCAAGCGTTGTGCAGGCGTTGGAGAACACCGGCAAGGTGCCGGCGGGCCGCATGCAGGCGGTCAGCTTTGGCGAATCGCAGCCGGTCGAGTCGAATGACACGGCGCGTGGCCGCGCCACCAACCGCCGCATCGAAATCGAAATCAACTATTGATCAAAGGCCGGGTTGTGATCTGCCTTCGCGTCAGACCAACCCGACGGACCCGGCTGCCAGACCAAGGCAGGCGCTTGTTGCCAGCACCTTGATCATGCCAACCCGGAACACCGTGATGGCCAGAAAGGCGCTGACGGTGATCGCACTGGCCAGCGGGTCAAAGCTTGCAATGGCCGGCAGCTGCAGAGCCTGTCCGGTTACCGGCACTGCCACCTCGACAAGATCGACGAACATCACCCTCAGCCCGAACCAGATGGCGAGGTTCAACACGACGCCGACGACGGCGGCGGTGATGCCGGTCAGCGCGGTGGCCAGCAACCGGTTGCCACGCAGCGCCTCGATATAGGGCGCTCCCAGAAAAATCCACAGGAAGCACGGCGCGAAGGTGACCCATGTGGTGACAAGGGCGCCAAGCGTGCCGGCCAGCATGGGGTCCAGCATTCCCGGGTTCCGATAGGCCCCGATAAAACCGACGAACTGCGTGACCATGATCAGCGGTCCGGGCGTCGTTTCGGCCATGCCGAGGCCGTCCAGCATCTCGCCGGCGCTGAGCCAGCCATAATGGCTGACCGTCTGTTGCGCCATATAGGACAGAACGGCATAGGCCCCGCCGAATGTGACCACCGCCACCTGACTGAAGAACATCCCCTGCTGAACAAAGATATGGCCGGCACCAAGCCAGCCATGGAGGATCGCGACCGGCGCCAGCCACAGCACCGCACAGACAATGGCCGCCCGCAAGGCGCTGCGGTTGGCTGGCCCCGCGCGATGATCGGTGACGCGGCGATCGATGATCGGCTGGTCACCCCCGCGTTCAACGGAGAGATCAACGGGGGCACCGGCAGCAGAACCAGTGGCAGAATCAGCGGCAGAAGCAGTGGCAGAATCAGCGGCCGTGTCGCCGGGTTCCGCCGCCTCGTCGTCAGCGCCGTCAGTTGGCACCCGCCACAGCAGGGCGGCAAGCGCCGCCCCCAGGATGACAAGCGGGAACGGTACGCCAAAGACAAAGCTGGCGAAAAAGGACGCCGCTGTGATCGCGATCAGCCGGCCCTGTCGCAATATCCTGCCGGCCAGCCGCCAGAGCGCCGTCACCACGATGGCCAGAACAGCCGCCTTGATGCCAAAGAATATCGCGCCCATCGCCATCGTCTGCTGGTAGCTGACATAAAGAATGCTGAGTACCAGGACAATCAGGGCGCCCGGCAGAACGAACAGCACCCCGGCGACCACACCGCCGCGTACCCGGTGCAGCAGCCATCCGAGATAGATGGTGAGTTGCTGTGCTTCGGGCCCGGGAAGCAGCATGCAGAAATTCAACGCATGCAGGAACCGCTTCTCGCTGACCCATTTCAGCTCCTCGACAAGAAGACGGTGCATCACGGCGATCTGGCCGGCCGGCCCTCCAAAGCTTAGCAGGCTGATCTTCAGCCAGACGAGGAAAGCCCGATCAAAGCGGACATGCGCGGCATTGCCTGTTTGTGCGTCCTGAGTGGATTGATCCTGCATCACCGCCCCGCCCGAGATTGTACCGGGCGGCAGTATGGACGAGGTGCGTCAGGCTGACAAACGCCAAAGCCGGCGCAGCTGCAGGAGAAATGTTACTGGCTCTTGCCGCGGCGGCGGCGGCGCTTCTTCGGCGGCTCGTCGGTCACCGGCGGGCCGACAAGATCAGGAACGAAGATGGATTTCGGGTCCAGCTTGCGGCAGAGGCGCTGCACCTCATGCTCTGACTTGGCGGCAATCACAAGCCAGATATGACGCCCGCGCATCATCCCGAAACTGCGGCGAAGAACAAGATGCGCCTTGCGGAAATAAATCGCCAGAACGACAAAGGCGATGACGAACAGGACCCAATGCACGGCAAGCGTGATTCCATAGACAAGAAACACCGCGATCAGCACTTCCCACAATCGGTTCTGGATACACCAGAGCGGCGGGAAGATCATCGCCATCGGCGACAGCCGGGTATCGAGGACGATGCAGTTGCGGAAGATGTCGCGCAGAACCTCGTAGGTGATGTAATTTTCCTGCGGTTCAACGACCATACCGGCGAAATCCTGCGTTGCCTGATCGGCCACTTCCGGCTTGGCATGTTCCAGAACGCAGCCAAGCGGGCCGCGCGCAATCACGTTGAACATGACGCCCTGCCGCCAGATTGACAGCACGACACCATTTTCCGGATCGCATTCGAACATGATGTCGAGGAATGTATCGATATCTTTCTGGAACGGCTGGCCGTCGATGGCAATGATCAGGTCGTCGGGCTGCAGGCGCAATGAGCGTGCCCGTGAAATCGACCGCAATTCCTTGATCATCAGATATGTGGTGGCTTCCTGCCCCGGGTCAGCACCCGGCGCGGCGGCAGGCGCGGTGTCTTCCGTGTCCGTGGCATAGGGACCGCGGGCCTGCTCGGCGGTCATGGTGTCGATGTCAGCCGCGACAGCCGCCGCCGCGGCGGCGGCAGCACTCATCTGGTCAGTCGTCTGTGCTGTGTCCTGCTGTTCCATTCCCTGCTACGCCAATCCTGCTATGCCAGCCCTGCTATGCCAGCCCTGCTATGCCACATCTGATATCATCTTCGCCGGAAAGCGGCCGCCGCAAGCAGGGACCAGCCCTCGAGGCTCACGGATAGCTGACGCGGTTGTCACTTTCGTTGAACAGCCGCATGATTTCCGTGTTCTGCGCCGACAGATCAGCGAGCAGACGTGAGATATTCTTTTGATTCGTGGCCAGCCTGTCCAGACCCTTCGTGTCCGATACGGACTTCGCCATTTCGCTCAGCGCCTTTGAATTGGCCGAGGACAAATTGTTGAGTTCCTTGACCATGCGGTTTGTCTGCGCGCCAAGCTCGTTGGCAATG
>CBFHRT010000034.1:0-17115 GCA_965658285.1 Puniceispirillaceae bacterium (SeqCode)
GGATATTTTCGACATTCGTGGCATCAACCGCGACACAGGCTGCATGGTGATCGTGCGACCCGACCAGTATGTGGCACATATCCTCTCGCTCGATGCACATGCCGAACTGGCAGCTTTCTTCGCTGGCGTCCTGCTGCCCCAAGTTCAGACCACCAGTCCAGCAGAGCAGACTGTCTGAATATGATCACGTCACCGGAGGCGGTGGGATGCCCCCTTCACCCCACCATCTGAAAGCGAATGACCGCCGATTCTGGCACTGCATTTGCTGGTATGGGGAGACAATGATGCTCTGCCACAGCAGGGCAACCTGATATGATGGCGCATCAACAGCCATTCGAAACAGACAGCCGTTGGTTAAGAAGACAGGAGACAGTTATGAAGGTTGACGACCAGCAGGACAGGCTCGTGGCGATCCTCCAGGAGGTATTGAAGGAGTTTGACAATTACGGTGAGGCGCGTGTGCGCGGCGATGGCGATATCCAGATCTCGCTTGATCCGGACCTGAAGAAGGCCCGCTCGCGCGGCAGCAATCTTGCCAACGCGTTCAGCGCGATGATGTCGGACGATCTTGGCCCGAAGCGCAGTTCCACCTGGATCGACTAGCGTTTCCAGATCGAAGTTCGGAAGCCGGAAGAGAAACCCCCGCCGGCACGAAGCCAGCGGGGGCCTTCGTCACGCAAACGAACCGCGCAGTGACGAAACTGGGTGAAACCGGAAGATCTCTCCAGCCCTGTACCCTGTAAACGACTCTCAGCGGCAAATGTTTAGCCCGAATATGCGTCAGGTGTGACGATGCCGCAGAACCTCTATCGCATCGTCAAGCGACATATTGGCATCCGCCAGCAAAACCAGCATGTGATAGAGCAGATCGGCAGCCTCATTGGCGATTTCGGCCCGGTCATCCTTCATTCGTGCCAGGGCCAGCTCCACCCCCTCTTCGCCAACTTTCTGCGCAATCCGCGCGGCGCCCTCGGAAAATAGCGAAGTGGTATAGCTTCCCGCCGGCATTTCGGCCCGGCGCTGGCTGACAAGCTGATCGAGATAGGCCAGAAAGCCGGCATTTGACGGCAGATCATCACCAAAGCAGGTTCGCGCGCCGGTATGGCAGGCAGGGCCCGCCGGCAAGGCCTGCACAAGGATCGTGTCGCGGTCGCAATCCAGCCGCGCACCGCAATAGACAAGGTGATTGCCCGAGGTTTCGCCCTTCGTCCACAGCCGCCCCTTGGACCGGCTGAAAAAGGTCACAAGGCCGGTTTCCACAGTGTTCAGGGCGGCCTCTTCATTCATGTAACCAAGCATCAGAACCTGGCCCGTGCGCGCATCCTGGACGACCGCGGGTAACAGGCCCCCACCCTTTTCCCAGTCGGCCTTTTCCCAGTCGGCCTGGTGCCAGTCGGCGTCCCGCCAGTCAGCCGCGATATTCGTGTTTGTTCCGGTGCTGCTCATCTCACACTCTCACTTCAATGCCGCGCTCGTTCAGGAATTGCTTCAACGACGGGATCGGAATCTGCCCGCTATGGAACACCGAAGCCGCCAGACCTCCATCAATGCCGGTCGTCTCGAACAATTCGGCGAAATGATCATAATCTCCGGCCCCGCCAGAGGCGATCACCGGGATGGACACGGCCGCGCGGACCAGCGCCAGCTGCGCCAGATCATAGCCGCTCTTGACCCCGTCATTATTCATGCAGTTCAGGACAATCTCGCCGGCCCCAAGACGCTGTGCCTCACGCGCCCAGCCAATTGTATCCCGTGTTGAGGCAATGGTTTTGGTTTCATCGCCAGTATATTGATAAACAACATATTTATTATGGCCATCTTCATCCTTCTCAACACGGCTATCAATGCCAACCACAACGCATTGCGTGCCGAACGCCGCGGCAAGTTCGGTGATGAATTCCGGCCGCTCAAGGGCCGGTGAGTTGACCGAAATCTTGTCGGCGCCATCATTCAGAATGGCGCGCGCATCGGCAATCGTGCGGATGCCGCCAGCCACACAGAACGGGATATTGATCCGCCGCGCGACATTGTTTACCCAGCTCTTGTCGACAACCCGCCCGTCACTGCTGGCGGTGATGTCATAGAATACAAGCTCATCGACACCCTCATCGGCATAGCGCTGCGCCAGTTCGAGGATATCCCCCATATCGCGGTGGTTGCGAAACTGCACGCCTTTCACCACCCGTCCGTCCCGCACATCAAGACAGGCGATAATCCGCTTTGTCAGCATTGTGCCCCTCCCAGCTCAAGTGCCGCGGACAGGTCGATCGCGCCTTCATAGATGGCGCGGCCGATGATGACGCCATCGGTAGGCAGACCATCGAGATCCTCGATCCCCTTCACCCCGCCTGAAGCCTGAAGCTGAATATCGGGAAAGGCAGCTTTCACAGTGTGATAGAGATCGACATTCGGGCCCTGCATGGTGCCGTCGCGATCGATATCGGTACACAGCACGTGGCGCAATCCTGCTGCCTCGAAACCCGAAAGGAAGGCCGAAAGTGACATATCACTGGCCTCTTGCCATCCGGATACGGCAATCAGAAATTCATCTGCCGGGCGCACCACATCGGCGGCAAGGCAGATTGTCTCGGGACCAAAATCGTGGATGAAACCGGCAATCAGTTCCGGATCCCGGACCGCCAGTGACCCGATGACCACGCGGCTGGCGCCGGCGGTGACAAGTGCCTCGACATCGGCGCGGCTGCGAATGCCGCCCCCCGTCTGCACCTTCAGCCCCGACCCGGCGATGATATTTCCGATAAGGTCGGTCTGGCGCTGCGCCGGGTCCTTGGCGCCGTCAAGATCGACAAGATGAAGCCAGCTGGCGCCCGCCTCGGCATAGGATCTGGCGACGGCCACCGGATCGGTGCCGTAGGTTGTTTTCTGCGCAAAATCGCCCTTGTGAAGTCGCACGACCTCGCCAGCGATCAGGTCAATGGCCGGATAGATGATCATGACGGGTCAACCTTTCCTGCCAGCCGGCAGAGTGACAAAATTCTGCAGGATCGCGGCGCCTACCGGGCCGGAGCGTTCCGGGTGGAACTGCGCACCCATGAAATTACCGTGTGCCACCAACGCCGTGAACAAACCGCCATAGTCGCAGGCCGCGACGGTATCATCGGACACCGGCGCCGCGAAACTGTGGACGAAATAGACATGCGCGCCGGGCGCGATGCCGGCCAGCAGCGGATGCGCCGCGCCCCCCGCCTGCGGGATCAGACGGTTCCAACCCATATGTGGCACCGTCAGGCCGGAAGACGGGTCCAGCGCGGCGCAGGTGCCGCCTACAACGCCAAGAAGCGGTGTATCCCCCTCGTCCGACCGTTCGAACAGCAACTGCATGCCAAGGCAGATCCCCAGGACCGGCTGGGTGAGGCCGCGAATACATTCGATAAGGCCGGCAGCCTCAAGCTGCGCCATCGCCACCGGCGCGGCGCCAACCCCGGGCAGGATCACCCGTTCGGCTGCGGCAATCACTTCGGCATCGGCGGTCAGTTCAGCATCGACGCCAAGCCGCTCGAGCGCGAACCGGACCGAGGCGATGTTGGCGCCGCCACTGTCAATGATTGCGATCATGTCACTCCCTCACAGGCCAGTATTGGCTCACAACATGCCCTTGGTGCTCGGCAGATCGGCCCCATCCTGACGGATCGCCTGTCGTAGTGCCCTTGCAAATCCCTTGAAACAGGCCTCGACCATGTGATGCGCGTTCTCGCCTTCAACGGAGATGTGAAGATTCGCCTGCAAATTCTCGGCAAGCGAACGGAACACATGCTCGATCAAGTCGGTTGGCAGATCGCCGACATGATCGGCCGGAAAATCGCCCTTGAAGTCGAGGTAATAACGACCGCTCAGGTCAAGCGCCACGGTGACGAGCGACTCATCCATCGGCAGGCAGAAGCCGTACCGCCCGATGCCCCGCTTGTCGCCAAGCGCGGACCTGATGGCAACACCAAGCGCGATGGCGCAATCCTCGACCGTGTGGTGCGCATCGATATGCAGATCTCCGTCGCATTCTAGCTGCAGCGAGAAACCGGCATGTTTGGCGATCTGGTCGAGCATATGGTCATAGAAGCCGACACCGGTGCTGATCCGTACCGGCGCCTTGCGATCAAGATTGACCTCGACCGAGATCGCGGTCTCGCTGGTCCGGCGCACATGCCGCGCGATACGCTGCTCAGCCGGGGTGGACACTGTCTCACCGCGCAGGATGGCGAGGAGACCGTTCATCTCCTCATCGGTGCCGATCGAAACCCGCACGGCATTGGCAAGGCCGGGCTGATGTGACTGGTTTCGCAAAATATATCCTGCCGCGCCAGCCTGCGCGCACAGGGCATCAGCGTCTTCGACGATCATCAGCAGATAGTTGGCATCAGATGGCAATATCTCGCGTACCGGCGCCGTGTCGCGCGCAGCGGCCGCAAAGGCATCGCGCCTGGTAATGATCTCCTGCCGTCTGTCGGCAAGCTTTTGCTGATTGGCAGGCGCCATGATCGCCATCACCGCCTGCACGACGGGCTGCGGGATCGGATAGGGCGCCAGCACCTTGGCCAGCAGATCGCTGACATCGGCCCGCGCCACCGCCACCCCGCACCGGACCCCGGCCGCTGCATGCGACTTTGACAGGGTGCGAAGAACAACAAGGTTGGCATGGCTCTCAAGCGCCGCCGCGATGCTGTCGACACCGGCATATTCGATATAGGTTTCGTCAACGACAACCAGCGCGCGTCCGTCCAGTTCTGCGCACAGGCCAAGAACCGCATCACGATCCATCAGGTTCGCCGTCGGGTTGTTGGGTGAGCAGACAAAGACAAGCTTGGTATTGCCATCGCATTGCGCCAGCACGGCCGCTGTATCGAGCGCAAACCCGGTGGCAAGCGGTGCCTCGCGCACCTCAACACCCTGCAGGATTGCCGATTGCCGGTACATGGCGAAGGTCGGCGGACAGATCACGATATTGTCGAGCGCCGGCACGCAGAAGGCCCGCATCAGGCAGTCGATGGCCTCGTCCGCCCCCCGCATGATCGTGACATTGCGCGACGACATGTCGAGCCACGCGCAGATGGCCTGCATCAACTCCGGCGGCTGTTGCATCGGATATCGCGCCAAATCAGACGCCCCGACAAAAGGCTCATAGGGGCATTCATTGGCGTCGAGAAACACCGTGCTGTCCCCGCTGGCGACAAGCGAACGTGCCGAGGAGTAGCCTTTCATCGCCACAATTTCGGGGCGTGCCCGGGCGGCCATGCCGGTCACGGGCCCGGAGGGCGCCTTGGAGAATGTCTGCGTTGTCATCGCGGCCTCTCAATCAAGCATCTTTTCAATGGGAACAACCAGAATGGAGGACGCGCCACGTTCCTTCAGCGCTTCCATTGTCGACCAGAACACCTCCTCGTCGCACACCGCGTGAACAGCCACCATATCGTCATTCCCCTGCAACGGCATGACGGTGGGCGATTGCGAGCCCGGCAGCACCGCCTTGATCTCATCCAGCGCGGCCACCGGGCTGTTCAGCATGATGTAACGGCTTCGCTCGGCCCTGAGAACGGCGTTGATGCGGGCAAGAAGAGTTTCGCACAGTGATTTAAGGTCATCCTGCATATCATTGTTTTGTATAACAACAGCTTGACTTTGAAGGATGATGTCTTTCTCAGCCAGACCATTCGAGATCAGCGTATTGCCCGTCGAGACGAGATCGCAGATCGCATCGGCGAGATGCGTTCGCGGCGCCACCTCAACGGCGCCTTCCATCGTCACGATATTCGCATCGACGCCGCGCTCGGCAAGGAAGGACGCCAGCAGGCCGCGATAGGAGGTGGCGATGGTGCGCCCGGCGAGACTCTGCAGCCCGTCATAGGGCATGTCGTTCGGCACCGCGATGGACAGCCGGCATCGGCCGAACCCAAGTTCGATCACCTGTGACAGCCCGCCATAGGTCTCGGCTTCCAGCAGCTGCGTCTCGAGCAATGTGTTCTGCCCGATAATGCCAAGCTGGCACACCTGATTGGTCAGAAAGGCCGGAATGTCATCATCACGGACGAGAAAGATATCAAGCGGGAAATTGCGCGCCCGACAGAGCAGCTGATCCTTGCTCTTCTGGAGCGAAATCCCCGCCTTCTCAAGCAGCGCGAAGCTTTTCTCAGAAAGGCGTCCTGATTTCTGGATGGCGATTTTCAGCCGACCATCATTGCGATGTGATTTCGATGTCATCAATCAAACCCTGCCTGGCGGGCGTCAGCCCTCGATTTTCCCCTGCCGCCGCATGATCGTGCGGTAGCCGTCATTGCCATTGTTCAGAAAGCGCGCCACGCGGACAATGGTGGCCGTGCTGACATTCGTTTCCGCGGCAATCTGCCGGTACGGAATGTTCTGCACGAGCATCTGCGCGACGCGCCAGCGGTCGACAAGCCCTTCAAGCTCCGCCGGCGTGCAGAGGTCATAAAAGAAACTCCGCACCTCCTCAAGCGTTTCAAGCTGCAGGATCGCCGCGTAGAGATCCTGTTCATGCGCCTTGTCGATCTGCGCGCGCTTCATAGCCGTCCCTGAACATCAAATGTGATAGCGATTTAATACGCTAAAACGTTACTGTCAACAGCCGATCACAAAAAAACTCTGCCGCGAAGCGGCTATATCGACATGTAGCCTATGGCACGAATGGCTGTTCTTATCAGGACAATTCACGCACCCGGATGAAAGACAGGAGCCGGCCGGATTCCGGTTGGATATCGCGAATATGTGGCACATCGAACCCGATATCCGCAACGCAGCTTGTCGGGAAATAGGACATGTTGACCCCGGATGGTGGCACATCAACAAGATTGTTGAGAAGCACGACAAGGCCCGGATTGTGCCCGATCACCATTACCCGTTTGCAGTCACCGCCATGCGCCTCAATGGCGGCCATGAGTGTCGTGGCGCTGGCCTCATAGATGCTGTCGAGGAACATCACCGGGATGTCAGGCCAGTCGCCGGAGGCAAGTTCAAAGGTCTCGCGCGTGCGGGCCGCCGTCGACACGATGATCAGGTCCGGCAAGAGCCCCTTTTCCTTGATTAACCGCCCCATCCGCGCCGCGTTCCGACGCCCGCGCGTTGCCAGAATGCGTTCAGAATCCGCTGTCTGAAAATCCGGGTTCTCGGCCTTTGCATGCCGAAATAATGTGATACGCGCCATCTGCAAATTCTCCGACGCCAGATTTGCATGTCGGTAGATGGCTGCCAAGCCACAATGCACATGAGTGACGATGAAACTGGGTGATGACAGCCCCTTGCCGACTCTCTAGATTGGAGCCAAACAGGAACTGAGATAATGCAACATAACACCAGCGACCAGGAACTTCTGAACGCCATCGGCAACACACCGTTGATCCGGCTTCGCGCCGTTTCGGAGGCCACCGGTTGTGACATTTATGGCAAGGCCGAATTCATGAACCCCGGGGGATCCGTCAAGGACCGCGCGGCGCTGGCCATCATCGAGGATGCGGAAGACAGCGGCGCGTTGCAACCAGGCGGCATGATTGTCGAGGGGACGGCCGGCAATACCGGCATCGGCCTGACGATGGTCGGCAACGCCAAGGGCTACACCTCGGTGATCGTCATGCCGGAAACGCAGAGCCAGGAAAAGAAGGATGTCCTTCGCATTTACGGCGCCGATTTGCGCCTTGTGCCTGCCAAGCCCTACAAGGATCCGGGCAACTATGTCCGCTATTCGGAACAGCTGGCAAAGGAGCTTGCCAAGACGCACCCGGGCGGTGTGATCTGGGCCAACCAGTTCGACAATACGGCCAATATGCGGGGGCATTACCGCACGACAGGCCCCGAAATCTGGCAACAGACAGAGGGGCATATCGACGGCTTTACCTGCGCCGTGGGCTCCGGCGGCACGATTGCCGGTGTCGGCCGCTATCTGAAGGAGCAGAACCCGGATGTGCGCATTGCCCTGTCTGATCCGGATGGATCGGCACTTTATGGCCATTACATGCATGGCGAGTTGAAGGCCGAGGGCAACTCGATCTCCGAGGGTATTGGCCAGGGGCGGATCACCGCCAACCTTGCCGAGGCGCCAATCGACACGGCCTACCGCCTCTCCGATATCGAAGCACTGCCCTATATCTACGACCTGATGCGCGCCGAAGGTTTGTACCTCGGCGGGTCGACGGCCATCAATGTCGCCGGCGCTGTCGCCATGGCCCGCGAATTGGGACCAGGCCACACCATTGTGACCATCCTGTGTGACAGCGGCCAGCGGTATCAGTCAAAGGTCTGGAACCCGGCGTTCCTGCGCTCGAAATCACTTCCTGTCCCCCGTTGGCTTGAGGATCATTCATGAGTTCGACGCTTGTTTCCGCACGCTGGCTGAAAGATCATCTCGACGAGGTGATGGTGCTTGATGCCAGCAGCCATCTGCCAACCGCCGGCCGGAACCCGCACGAGGAGTTCCTTGCCGCCCATATTCCCGGCGCGCAACGCTTTGACATCGACCGGATCGCCGATCCCGGCAACCCGCTTCCGCACATGGTGCCCTCACCGGCTGACTTTGCCGACCATATGAACGGGCTCGGCCTGACGAATGACGATCATGTCGTGATGTATGATGACTCAGATGTCAGGAGCGCGGCGCGCGGCTGGTGGATGATGCGGCTTTTCGGCCACGGGACGGTATCGATCCTCGATGGCGGGCTCACCGCCTGGAAGGCCGCCGGCGGTGACATGGAATCCGGTCCGGCAACGGAACGGCCGACTGGCAGATTCTCGCCGCGCGAGGCCGCCGGTGTCAATGTGATCGACATGGCGTCGCTACAGACGCGCATTGAGTCGGGAGAGGCCGGACAAATTCTGGATGCACGGGCGGCGGCACGGTTTGCCGGCGCAGCACCGGAGCCGCGAAAGGGACTTCGCGCGGGACATATCCCGGGCTCACACAACCTGCCCTTCACCGACCTGCTGAACGAGGATGGCACCTACCGGGATGCCGAAGCGATGCGCGATCTTTTCACAACAGCCGGGATCACGCCAGAATGGCCGGTGGTGACAAGCTGCGGGTCAGGCGTGACGGCCTGTGTGCTTGCCGTTGGCCTGCATGTGCTTGGGAATGACGCGGTTACCGTCTATGACGGGTCGTGGACCGAATGGGGCGCGTCCGATGCGCCGATTGAGACCGGCGCCGCCGAATAGCCGCACCGTCGTCCCGCGGTCAGTGATCGAGGATCTGGCTGAGGAACAGCTTGGTCCGCTCGCTTTCCGGATTGTTGAAGAAGGATTCGGGGTCCTTCTCCTCGATGATCTGGCCCTCATCCATGAAAATCACCCGGTTCGCCACCTTGCGGGCAAAGCCCATTTCATGCGTCACGCAGATCATCGACATGCCGTCCTCGGCAAGACCGACCATAGTGTCGAGGACCTCCTTGATCATCTCCGGATCAAGCGCCGAGGTCGGCTCGTCGAAAAGCATCAATTTCGGTTCCATACACAGCGCCCGCGCAATCGCCACACGCTGCTGCTGGCCGCCTGACAGCTGGCCTGGATATTTGTGCGCCTGCTCGGGAATCTTCACCCGCTCAAGGTAATGCATGGCGATTTCCTCGGCCTTGGCCTTTGGCATGCGGCGCACCCAGATTGGCGCCAGCGTGCAGTTCTCGAGGATCGACAGATGCGGGAACAGGTTGAAATGCTGGAACACCATGCCAACCTCGCGCCGGATTTCATCAATGTTCTTCAGATCGTTATTCAGCGTGATCCCCTGAACGGTGATATCACCGGCCTGATGTTCCTCAAGCCTGTTAAGGCAGCGGATCAGCGTCGATTTACCCGATCCGGAGGGACCGCAGATGACGATCCGCTCGCCCCGGTAGACGGTCAGGTTGATGTCTCGCAGAACATGGAAACTGCCGAACCATTTGTTGACGCCCTGCATGCTGATCATGACGTCGTCAGCGGATGGCTGTGCATTCATGTTGCTGTTCTGTGCCATTTAATCCTCTCTCTCCCGAAATCCGGCTTTAATGTCTTCGGGATTTGCCGAGCTTATTTTCCATATAGATCGAGTAACGGGACATCCCGAAACAGAACACGAAGAAGATAATACCAACATACAGATACATCGTTATTGCCTGGACCGGCGTCGACCATGCGGCATCGGCGATGGCGGACTGGCCGGCGCCAAGAAGGTCGAAAATCCCGACAATCGAAACAAGGGTCGTGTCCTTGAAAAGCCCGATGAACGTGTTCACGATCCCCGGGATCACGTGGGTCAGCGCCTGGGGCAGGACGATCAGACGCATCTTCTGCCAGTATGACAATCCCACCGCGTCGGCGCCTTCATACTGGCCCTTGTCAATCGCCTGCAAGCCGCCGCGAACCACCTCGGCCATATAGGCGGCCGAGAACAGCATCACGCCGATCAGGGCGCGCAGCAGATTGTCGAAATTCACACCTGCCGGCAGGAACAGCGGCAACATCACCGAGGCCATGAACAGCACCGTGATCAGCGGCACGCCGCGCCAGAATTCAATGAAGATGGTGCAGAGCACACGGATAACCGGCATCTCCGACCGGCGGCCAAGCGCCAGAATGATGCCAAGTGGCAGCGAGACGACAATCCCCGTTATTGCCACCACAAGGGTGATCAGCAATCCGCCCCAGTCACCCGTGTCGACAGGTTCAAGGCTGAAGTCGATCGCGGCGATGCCGGTAACGGTGGCGAAGGCGACGATCAACCACCCAACACCGGCAAAGCTGCTGGCGAATTCGGCCATGACCGACCCCAGACGCCCGGCATTGCCAAGGCGACCAATGCTGATCAGGGCGAGGCCGAACACGAACCAGATAGCCACCCGTGTCATGGCGACCTCGATATTGCCACCGGTCAGCAGGATGAAGGTGGCAAGCGGATAGACGGTCAGCATCAGCACACCGGCATGCCGACGGTACGGCAACCGTTCGATCAGTACCCAGGCAAGGCCGGCCGCGCCAAGAACAAGCGCCAGATAGACACGCCACAATTGATCTGCCGGAAAGGGGCCGAACAGCGCGAATTTCTGTTTCGCCACCACGAACGGCCAGCAGGCGGCATGCCAGCCATCAGGCAGCGCCCCTCCCTGTTGCACGGTCCAGCACGCCTCACGCTTGAGGCCGTCGGGATCAGAGAAAACGGCAGAGAAAATGGCGAAATCCAGCAATCCGTAGATTTGCGTTCCGAAGAGATAGACCAGCAGCAGCGAGAAGGCGATCATGAACAGCGAACGAAGGGCTGCCATTGGCGAATTGAAGTCAGCCATGCTTTCGAAGATGTTGTGCCACAGCCAGCCGGTGATGCCGGCCTCGGTGGCGGGCGGCGGCAACAGCGGCGCCTCTTCGGTACGCACGAATTCGGGTGTCGTCACTTTCGGTGTTTTGATCATGATCTGTGCCCCGCGCCCCGCCTATCGCTCGATCAGTTTAACGCGGGCGTTAAACCAGTTCATGAAGGCCGCCGTCGCAACCGAGAATGTCAGATAGACCATCATCATCATGAAGATCATCTCGATTTCCTTGCCCACCTGGTTGAGCGCCGTGCCGGCGAACACCGACACAAGTTCAGGATAGGCGATGGCAACGGCAAGCGAGGAATTCTTCGTCAGATTGAGATATTGCGAGGTAAGCGGCGGAATGATCACACGCAGCGCCTGCGGAATGATGATCAGGCGAAGCGTCAGGCCGGGCTTCAAACCAATCGAATATGAAGCTTCGGTCTGCCCCTTGTTGATGGCCAGAATGCCGGCCCGCACAATCTCGGCGATGAAGGCCGCGGTGTACAGCGTCAGCGCCAACCAGACAGCCATCATCTCAGGCACCAGAACCATGCCGAACCCGGACTGGAAACCACGCCGCAGCATCGGCCCGTCAGTCTTGAATTCCGGCAATGACCATTCCAGGGGCGCACCTGTCATGGCGAAAATCGCCAGCGGAAGCAGCACAAGGATTCCGCAGCCACTCCAGAATATTGGGAACCTCTGGCCGGTTTCAAACTGCCGCTTCTCGGCCCACCGCTTCATGATCAACGTCATGGCGATGGCAACACCAAGGGCCATCACGGAATAGATAAACCCGGGTTGCGCAATCGGCGCCGGCAGATAAAGACCGGTGATGTTCACGGCAATGAAATCGGGAATGATCTCGATCTTGTCGCGCTTTGACGGCAGCGCGCGAAGAACCGCGAAATACCAGAAGAAAAGTTGCAAAAGCAGCGGCAGATTCCGCAGCAACTCAATATAGACCGTGGCGAAGGAGCGGATGATGAAGTTCCGCGACAACCGCATGATACCAATGGTGAAGCCAAGAAACGTGGCACCGACAATGCCGAGGATCGCAACAAGGAAGGTGTTGATGATGCCGATGAAATAGACATCCAGATATGTGGATTGACCGACACTGTAATCCATCGCCCAGGTGCCGAGCGTGTCACTGATCTGGAACCCTGATGTAGCGGTCAGGAAACCGAATCCAACCGATTTGCCGCGCTCGGCAAGGTTGGTCACCGTGTTGTCAACCAGTGACCAGGCACCAAGCACGACCAGCACGAGAATGAGGACCTGAAAGAAGTATCCGCGTATCCGCGCGTCATTGATCAGGCTAGTCAGGGGCATGTTCGACATGACTTCAACTTTTTAGCGATATTTACCGGCTAAAAAAATACCTGACCCCTCTTGCAAGGGGCCAGGTTGCGTTTCTGGTCCTTAGCGGACCGGCGAGGCGTAGAGAATGCCGCCGTCGCTCCACAGCGCGTTAACGCCACGTGCCAGCTTCAACGGGGTGTTCTCACCCACATGCTTCTCATAGCTTTCCTCGTAGTTACCGACCTGCGAGATGATGTTGTAGGCCCAGTCATTGCTGATCCCAAGCTCTTCGCCAAAGGTGCCTTCTTTACCAAGCAGACGCTTGACCGAAGGATCATTGGAGCCGGCCATCTCGGCAACGTTAGCCGACGAGATGCCCATTTCCTCGGCATTGATCATCGCGTTCAGCGTCCAGCGAACAATGTTGAACCACTGATCATCACCCTGGCGCACTACCGGGCCAAGGGGCTCTTTCGAGATGATTTCCGGCAGAACGACATGCGCATCCGGGTCCGTCAGTTTACCACGCTGGGCGGCGAGGCCGGACCGGTCAGTGGTGTAGACGTCACAACGACCCGAATCATAGGCGGCAACAACTTCATCAGCCTTTTCAAAGGCAACAAGGTTGAAGTTCATGTTGTTTGTGCGGAAGAAGTCGGTGATGTTCAGCTCGGTTGTGGTACCGGTGTTGGTACAGATATTTGCACCATCCAGCTCCATGGCTGATTTCGCACCAAGCGCGGTCGGAACCATCATGCCCTGGCCGTCATAATAGTTGACGCCGGCAAAGTTCAGGCCAAGCTGGGTGTCACGGGTCATCGTCCAGGTGGTGTTCCGCGACAGGATATCGATTTCGCCCGAGCTCAGAGCGGTAAAGCGCTGCTTTGCCGAAAGCGGGGTGAATTTGACGGCGTTGGAATCGCCAAAGACGGCAGCCGCAACACCACGGCAGAGATCCACATCGAGACCAGTCCAGTTGCCTGCGTCATCGGCATTCGAGAAGCCGGGAAGACCCTGCGATACGCCGCACTGTACAAACCCTTTTTCCTGTACCTGGGACAGGGTCGATACAACCGACTTTTCAACTTCAACGACCTTCTCAACTTCAACGGTTTCCTTCTGGCCACTGCCAACGGAAAAACCAATTGCACCGCCGACAACGAGCGCGATCACTCCGACGATTACTCCAGTTTGCTGCATAGGATTACTCCCTAGTTTGCCATTCCGTTCATGTGACCGGTATGGCGAGGTATAATGGATTTTGGGAAGATTGGTATACACGACACCGATACGGCGTCAGCGTGTTTCATGTGTTCATCCCTTCGCGTTGCACTGCAAACGCGCCCCGAAACTAATGACAATCAATCCTATAAGCCACATGTTTTTCGCGTTTTTGTCGCGATTCCGTCGACAATGTTCATATTTCGACGAAAAGCATGTCACTTTCACGACATCACGCTGTGAGTGATGCCGAGGTCGCCAGCAAAACTGTGCGTATCCGTGTATACGCGATTGATTGCTTGCCTTGATGTCGTTTCCTGCTGTTTCATGAATCAAAGCGGGGCGGCGGCAGCCCCATTTCATCTGGAGGGGGATAAGATGGCCGGGGACGCATTCCTTAGATCGATTGAGTCGAATTTCCAGAACGCGGTGAGATGTCTCAACGCGACCTACGACGATGACCAGCTCGGCGAAGACCTTGCGACCAAGATTATGGTGGCGAACTCCACCTATGTGGTGCGGTTTGGTGTCAGGCTCCGCGGACAGCTTTTCACCTTCACCGGATACCGGTCGGTGCATTCCGAGCATTTCGAGCCGGTCAAGGGTGGCATCCGGTTTGCCCCGGATGTGAACCAGGATGAGGTGGAGGCGCTTGCCGCGCTGATGAGTTACAAATGCGCGCTTGTCGAGGTGCCGTTCGGCGGGTCGAAAGGTGGCCTGATCATCGACCCGCGCGATTGGAGCGTGCCGGAGCTGGAGCGGATAACCCGCCGCTTTACGCAGGAGCTGGCGAAACGTGATCTGATCCACCCTTCGCAGAATGTCCCGGCGCCGGATGTCGGTACCGGCGAGCGCGAGATGGCCTGGATGGCGGATGAGTATAAGCGGCTCAACCCGGCTGAACTGAACGCCTGGGCCTGTGTCACCGGCAAGCCTGTCAGCAAGGGCGGCATCGCGGGCCGGACAGAGGCCACCGGGCGCGGTGTTGAATATGCGCTGCGGGCCTTTTTCGATCATCCGCGCGATGTTGCCAAAACCGGCCTGACGCCGGGCCTGAAGGGCAAGCGCGTCATCGTCCAGGGACTTGGCAATGTCGGCTATCACGCGGCGCTGTTCCTGTCGACCGAGGATGACGCGCTGGTCACGCATGTTCTGGAACGCGACGGGACCGTCGTCGATGAAAGCGGCATCGACATCGCCGCGCTGCGAGAACACATCATGGAACATGGCGGCGTCACGGGTTTCCCCGGCCATGTGGCAAGCGGTATGGAGATGCTGGAGGCCGAGGCCGACATCCTGATCCCGGCGGCGATGGAGCTTGTCATCACCGCGGATAACGCCCCCAACATCAAGACACCGCTGATCATCGAGGCCGCCAATGGCCCTGTCTCGGCAGAGGCCGACGTGATCCTTCGCGAGCGCGGCATCGTGATCATTCCCGACCTCTATGCCAATGCCGGCGGCGTCACCGTCAGCTATTTCGAATGGATCAAGAATCTCAGCCGGATTCGCTTCGGCAGGCTGCAGCGCCGCGCCGAGGAGGCCCGCTTCAACGCCCTGATCGATGGCATCGAGAGCATGCTTGGCAAAGAGTTTCCGCACGACATCGCGGCGCGCGCGGCCGAGGGCGGCACCGAAATCGACCTTGTCCGCTCGGGCCTCGAGGATACGATGCGCAACAGCTATGAGGTGATCAGCAAGGTCTGGAATGACGAGAAGATGGCGAGCGACCTGCGCACGGCCGCGATGATGGTTGCCGTGCGGCGGATCGCGCAGAGTTACCAGACATTGGGAATCTGATCAGGCACCTGTGTTTCGATATAGGTGATTCAATATGGGTGATTCGATATGGGTGATTCGATATGGGGGCGATCCGGAATCGATCCGGGGTGGCACCTATTCGTCAATTGCGGCACAATTATCCCCAATGCGAAGAAACAGGGCCGCAATAATCGGGACCAAAGTGAAAAAGACGCTCTACATGAAATATGGCAGCCGGGTGACCTCGGGCATGGCGGAATGCCTGTATGACCGGTTGCTGGACGACCCCGAACTAGCGCCCTTCTTCGACGGCGTCGATATCGACAGCTTGCGCGAACATGTCGCCGATTTTCTCAGCATGCTGACCGGCGGGCCCGATCTCTATCGCGGCCGCGACCTGCGCGAGGCGCATGCCGACTACAGAATTTCAAAGGCGCATTTCGACATGGTGATGGGCCATATCGCCGCCGCCGCCGCCGAGCTGGCGATTGAGGCCGACGATATCGCGACCATCGCCGCCGCCATCCGCAGCTATGAGGATGACGTCGTCAGCGGGTAGCTGCCAGAGCCCCCTCACCCGCCGGCATGTTCCGCCGCCGCGGCGTGAAAGACCAGCGCGTGGCGATAGGCCACCTCATCGAGGTCGGTGCCATAGCCGCCGCCAATCACCGTCGCCACCGGAATGCCGCGCGACCGGAAATGCCGCAGCACCATCGCATCGCGCTGGCGGATGCCGTCATAGCTGACCGACAGCAGTCCCAACCTGTCCCCCTCATGGATATCGACCCCGGCGTCATAGATCACGAGGTCGGGCGTGATCAATGCCTGCAGCCGCCGCAGCGTGTCGTCAAGAATGTCCAGATAGGCGGCATCATCGGCATGCCGCTCAATCTCGACATCAAGATCACTCTGCGCCTTGCGGGCCGGATAATTGGCCTTGCAATGCAGCGAGCAGGTGAAGAGATCCGGCCGGTCCGCCAGAATCCGCGCGGTGCCATCCCCCTGATGCACGTCGCAGTCAAGGATCAGGACACGCCGCACCGCCCCCTCCTCGGCCAGGCGCACGGCGCTATAGGCGAGGTCGTTGAAGACGCAATAGCCGGCACCATACCCGTGATGCGCGTGATGCGTGCCGCCGGCGGCATGGCAGGCAAGACCGTGACGAAGCGCCTGCCGCGCGGCAAGCAGGGTTCCGTTGACGGCAAGGAATGACCGGTTGGCCAGAACCTGGCTCCAGGTCAGGCCGAGAACACGAAGCGCTTCCCTGTCCAGCGTGCCGCCAGCCACCGCATCGACATAGTCGGCACACTGGGTGCGCCACAGATCGGTGCGCCCGGCGGGGTCAGGCTGCAATCTGCTGAAGGCGCTGGTGATCCCATCGCTCTCAAGCCGCGACATCAACCGCGAGAATTTCGTCGACGGGAAGCGATGCCCATCCGGCAACGGAATGTCATAGGCGGGATGGGTGACAAGCGACAGCATGGCAAATGACTTCGGGAACTGGCTAAAAGGTCGGAGCGAATGATGTAGCAATGCCGGGTCC
>CBFHRT010000035.1:0-16371 GCA_965658285.1 Puniceispirillaceae bacterium (SeqCode)
ATCTGGACAAGCATCTGGAGAACAGCCGCAACCTGGATATCCCGGTCGAGGAATGGGACGCGGCGACAATCCGCGACAGGCTGCCGATCTATGCGCTCGACAGTTTCGCGCCGCCACGCCGGATCGACGACCCGACCTTCGGGACGCCGAACGGTGATCATATCGAGGGCGCGCTCTACTGGCCGAATGGCGGCTATGTCACCGACCCGTCGCTGTCATCTCAGAATCTAGCCGACGCCGCCAGGCTGCATGGCGCTGAATTCCGGCTTGGTGCCGAGGTGGTCGAGATACTGAAGGATGATGGCCGCGTTGCCGGTGTGCGGCTTGCCTCGGGCGAGGAAATTCACGCGCCGGTCGTGGTCAATGTCGCCGGTCCGGCCTCGGCCCATATCAACGGGCTGGCCGGCGTTGTGGACGAGATGACGATTGCGACACGGCCACTCCGCCAGGAGGTGGCGCATGTGCCGGCGCCGCAGGGGTGTGATTTCGACAGGATCGGCATGGTCGTGTCCGATTCCGATATCGCCTGTTATATCCGCCCCGAACATGGCAACAATATCCTGATCGGCAGCGAGGACCCGCCCTGCGATCCGCATATGTGGGCCGAGACCGATACCGATTACGCGCGCGATTTCACCGACCAGTGGAACAACCAGGTGATGCGCTATGGCCAGCGGGTGCCAAGTCTCGGCATCCCGTCACAGGCGCGCGGCGTCGTCGATCTCTATGACGCCTCGACCGACTGGATTCCGATCTATGACAAGACATCGCTTGGCGGCTACTACATGGCCTGCGGGACCAGCGGCAACCAGTACAAGAACGCCCCGATCGCCGGCAAGATGATGGCCGCCCTGATCGATTATTGCGAGGGCGGTGCCGATCATGACGCCGCGCCGTTGCATTACAGGCTTCCCTATATCCAGCGTGAGATCAATGTCGGCTTCTATTCCCGCCAGCGCGAGATCAACAATGAAAGCAGCTTCTCGGTCCTGGGGTAGGCCAGGTCATTGCTGGGAGGTGGTCAATATAGTGGTCCAAAAGGGTCAGGCAGGAAATACTGTTCGCCATAGAGCGCTTCACCGATGATGGTCTCTACGGCGAGCAAACCGAGAATGATTGCCAGATACAGGAAGAATCGGACCCAGGGACGTCTTGAGCCAAGAATTGTCGTTGCAATCCTGTCCAGTTTCCATCTGATCTCCACGCCCAAGCGTCTTGCGACAAGTTCGCCAGCCTCGTCATGGATGGCAAGGGACCGGCCAAAGAATGCTGTCAGAGCCATCAGGGAAATGAATGATGGCAGAAGAAAAAGGTCGTTCAGCATCACATAGCTTTCAAAGCTGATGAACAATGACCCGATCATGCCGATTCCCAGCACATACGCGATGATCACGACCGGGGCTGCGCCATAGAAAGCCGCCCACAATGCACTGAAAATCATCCCCAGCCAGGAAAACGACCAGACGGTGCAGATCAGCTGGACAACGGTCCTTGCATTGTCCGGCGTGACTGTGAACAGCGCCGCGAAATCATCCGTGAAATCGCCGTCGATCGGGCCATCGGTCGGGCCGGCACGCTGGAAATGCCGATGAATTCGCTTGCCGGCGCGCCGCATATAGCGTGCCTGCGTCGCCGGGGTCAGCGAGCGATACATGGGTGTGGCGGAAATCAGGTCGTGAAGCGTGATCATGGTAACGGTCTTTCATTGCAAAGATGCCCACGCGGCCTTTGCCGCCTTCCGATTATTTCGAAAGGCAGTTAATTTATTTTTTGCTAATATTCACATTCAGGTGAGGCGCGGGATTCCGCCGGACGAGGAGAGAACAGGCTATGGAAGTTGCGGATCTGGCGAAGGTATTCCCGACAGAAACGCTGGAAGCTGGCACGGTGCTGTTTGAACAGGGTGATACCGACGGTGACGGCTATATCGTCCAGCAGGGGCGGGTGGAACTGTCCCGCATGGTCGGCGGCGCGGTGCAGCGCGGTATATTCATCGAGGCAGGGGAGATTTTCGGCGTCTACAAGACGCTGTTCGAAAATGACATGCGTTATTTTACCTGCACCATCGTGCAGAAATCACGGATCACGCGGATTCCTGAACAGGTGCTGAAGGACCGCATCGCCGCCAGCGACCCCTTCATCATCTATTGTGTTCGCAACTGGCCGGCTCTCGGTGACAGGCTGGTCAGCGATAGCACTGGCGGCTGACTCCCGCCGGCCTGATGCGGGTCGCCGGCAGGCGAGGATCGCCCGGCGAGGGCGTTCAGCCTAGCCGTCGGACCTTGGCTGGCGCGGCTTGCGGGTGACCAGTTTCAGGAACACCATCACGAAGATCACCATCGCGACATAAAGGAACAGCACCTGCGGATGCTCCTGCAGCCCTTCATGGAGATTGTCATTCATACAGACAAAATCCTTCCTGAATTCGCTGACCCTCTCGCTTTGCGAAAGAACCTGACAGGCATTCATCTTGTCTTCGGCCATCACCGCACTCCCAGACTGTCAGTCAGCAAAATGTCCTTCAAAAACATCAGTGTGAAATAACCGGCATTTGTCATCACCACGAAACATATGAACAAGCGTAACTCGGCCTGCAAATCGTCGCCAAGAAGGCGTTTGAAGAAGCCGCGCGAGAGAAGAATTGAATATTCGATGACATAGAGGGCCAGCACGCCGGCATTGAGGAACAGCACCGTTGTCATGCCGGCATTGCGGTCGGCGATCAGGCTTGCCGCCGTGATCAGCGCCGCCAGTACCGCTGCCAGCGCAAGGCGTCCCGGCCATCTGCCGGCGATGATCGCAAACCTGCCAAGGGTCGAGGCCGGCTGGCCATGTGCCATTGTGAACAGCAGGGCGAGGCTTGCCGCGTGAAGGGCAAATACCACCAGGAGTTTGGCCGAAGCCAGCCCGTCCCGCTGTCCGAAGATCAGGTCCGTTGCGTTGCTGTCCATGCTCCAACATCCTGCCGGCCAGTACGCTCCCCCGACCGAGTAGATGGGGGCTTGCCGGCTGATGTTCAACGTGGCGGCGTCATTCCGGCGCAGATCGGTCAGCTCTCCAGCAACGCCTCGGTCTCGGCACGAAGCGTGAAGGCAAGGGGGCTGGTATCGACCTTGACATCATCAAGCGTGATGATCTCGTCCAACGCGATATCCCGCTTCAGAACCGCCCCGTGCGACAGGCCGAGCGGCAGGTAGCGGCCGGCGGTGGAATGCTGTGCCGGGCGTAACCCGCCATAGACGGTCGCACCACCCTCGCCATCCAGCACGGTGCCGGACCGCAGCCGGCCTTTCGACACGGCGCAGACATCGCCGATGAAATGGGTCGGCGTCCCGGTCGGCTCGCGCCGCGCGCCGACATGCGCCACCGACATGCCAAGCTCCAGCCCGATCAGGTGAAACCGCTTATACATCGCGCTGTAGCGACCCGAACTGTCGGTCACCAGGCCATATTCCTCGAAACAGTTCCTGATATAGTCGGTGTCCGCCTCGACACAGACCCAGATCCCCTGCCTGATGTCATATCCGACATGGCTGCCATCCTCGCGGAGTGATGAAATCACCTCGACCATGCCGCGTGACTCGAGGGCACCGCCCTCGGCCTGTGGGCGCATCAATTCCGGGATGGACTCGACATCACCCGCCGGGAATGCCAACCCGCCGGAAGGAACGGACAGGCCGGTGGCATTGGCAATGGCGGCCGATTCGATGGCCGGCTTGGAGCCGTCGAGGAAGGAGTTGAACATCTTCGGGTTCAGGCGGCCGCGCTCTGCCTGTTCGGCGCTGAGTCCCCAATGGTCCCAGACGGTGTCGGGTGTCGAAAGCCGGAAATGTGGCTGCCATTTATGGCCGCGGCCAGCTGCCATGACATGAAAGCCGCAGCACCGCGCCCAGTCGACAAGCTCGGTTGCCAGCGCCGGCTGGTCGCCATAGGCAAGCGAGTATAGAACACCGGCCCCGCGCGCCCTTCTGGCAAGGCCGGCGCCGCAATAGGAATCCGCCTCGACCGTCACATTCACCACATCCTTGCCATGATCAAAGCTGCTGACGATATGGTCCACCGCGGCGATCGGGTCGCCGGTTGATTCGATCATTACATCGATGAATGGGCTGGCGGTCAGTGACCGCGCATCCTCGGTCAGGAAGATGCCGCCTGTTTTGAGCGCGTCCTCGGCAGAGCCGGCTTTCAGCGCGTCAGCCGGCCAACCGATGAATTCGAGGTTCGATCGTGCCCTCTCGACGGACAGGTCGGCGATGCCGACAATCTGGACGCCGGGAATCTTGCGGATTTGGGCCAGAAACATGCTGCCGAACTTGCCGGCACCAACCATGCCGACGCGGATCGGGGTGGCGGCCCGCTGGCGTTGCAGAAGTTTGCGGTAGAGTGACATGTCGGCTCCCCATGCGTCTGATCGAGGCCAGCAAGTCTAATGCAGTTATACATGTTGGTATGAGTCAATTTCATTATTCCCAGTCAATGGGTATGTCGCCGCGCCACCGACCGGTCTGCGGATGGAATTTGGTGAATCAGGGTTAGACTGACGATGATCCCGGTCACCTTGCAGGGTTGTCAGCTAGGGTTGTCAGGGTTTCAGTGAGGGAAGATGCGGTCCGGCATCGGGGATGCCATGGCCGTATGATTTATGGCCGTATGATTCATGGCCGTACGATTTTGTAGCGCAACATCACGGGAGGATTGGACATAAAGCACAAGGAGTCCCGAAATGGGTAAGCCACTGCAAATCACAACCATCGTCCTTGCCATAATTCTCGCCACCATAATCCAGATACAGACAGCCCGCGCCGCCAATGATGTGGAATGTCTGCGCAAAAGCCATTCCAGCCTCGGCTTCAACCGTATAAGTGACTTCGATGCCTGGTTCCCAAAGGTGATTTATTTCTATCATGCGGCCGCGCAGTCGGCGACGTCTGGCCGTCTCAAATTTGGCGACAAATCAGGGTACTATGTCAAAGATGACAAAAGCTACTGGCTGCCATCGGGCATCCAATGGGAGATGCTGCCGGATGGCCGGCTGTTCGGTTTCTTCCCGCAGAAGGGCGGCTATGTGCAGATCGAACCGCAAAGATATCTCTGCAATGCCACCGTCGAGGAGATCCTCTCCACCCGGTGATGCCACCCGGTAATGTCACCCGGTGATGCCACCCGGTGATGCCACCCGGTGATCAGGGCACATCCAACGCCGCCGCCAATGCTGAACAGGCAGATGGCAAGTCGCAGGGAACGCGTCATGATGCAAGTCGCAGCAAGCCGGAATCAGGATCAGTTCTTCTTGTATCTCACCCCCAGGACTTCACAGCGGTCAGCGATGCCGATCTGCTGGCGCTGGTCTTCGATCATCCGGACCCAGACATCATGGCCGATCCGGTTTGACATCCTGCCGGTGATGATCTGAAGCACCTTTTCACACTGGCCGGTGTCGCCGGCATCGATGCCTTCATCGCCTGCACCGCAAATGGCGTCGGAGTTGCGGATGACCGCGCCTGCCGCGTCGCGGACAAGCACGCTGACAGCCTCGATGTTTCGTCTGGACTGGTTCTTGTATTGGAGGCGCAGCGCGAAATAGGTGGCCACCCCGTCATCATCATTCTCGAACACCACATCGATGGAGCAGGGTGTTTTGTTCTTTTCATGCGCGTGGGAGATGAACGGAAGCGTGGCTACCGACAGGAACAGGCACAGCGCAATGGTCAAACCGAATTTGACTGACATCGTGACTCTCCGTTTGTCCGGCCCGTTTGGTCCGGCCCATTTTGTCCGGCCCATTTTGTCCGGCCCATTTTGTCCGGCCCATTTTGTCCGGCCCGTTTGATCCGACCGGTATGTCCCCCACCCCGGCCGTCAGACCCACAGCTGGTGATATCTATATGGCCCGGCGGTTCGCTAACAGGCCGGTGGAAGCAGGGCATTAGCTGTCGGGTTCCGTGTTGGACCGCACAATTGCCCTTCCAGACCAACCGGAACACCGTTGATGAGCCATCATGGCGAACTGAGGACATAACGGGCAAGGGCTAATGTGCATATGTTGATGCCGGTGCTCGCAAAATTCATTGTCAATGTCCATCCGCCGGATGTGGTGGACCGTGGTGTGTTATGTTCCGCATGGCGAAACATCGGACTTGCAAGGCATTTTCTGGTCCAGAGCGATGCGGCGCAGGGCGCTGTCCAGCCGGCCTCGCGGATCCGCGCCGCCTGGTGGCTGATGACTATGCAGGCGGCTGCCCATTCGGGTGAGCGCGGCCGGCGAGAAACGCCATGACCGCCTTTCGCATGTCCGGTGTTTCCTGATGACCGGCCGTCATATCGCGGATGATGGTCAGCCTGTCGGGATGATCCCTGTAGGCATCTGCCAGCGTTGTGATTGCCGGAGCATAGGCGCCGTCCGGAGTCAGCGGGTCGGCGCCGCCCGTCGCAACCAACTGATGCCGCGGGGCCACCAGAGCGGCAATGGAGCTCATATCATAGTCCCCCAGCAATCCGGGGATCGTCATGTAGGGGCCATGCAGGTCGTGCGTGCCATGCTTGATCAATGGCGCGATGTCGGCGAAGACGCACAGATGTGCCGTCGCCGCAATGTCGTCGCGCAGGGCGGCAACCAGATAGGCCAGCGTGCCGCCCATGGAAATCCCCAATGTCGCGATGAGTGATGGCCGGACAGCATCGATGAGAACATCAAGGGCCAGCAGCTGGTCACGCACCATCTGGCCCAGCAATGTCTGTCCATGCCAGAGCGCGGACTTGGCAAGCGCGGATTCACTCCCCTGCGCCTGACGCGCACCGAACCCCGGCATATCGGCGCAGAACACTGTCCATCCTGCGCGCGCGATCACCTTGGCCAGCGGCGGGTCCTGCAGCGCCGGGCGGCCGTCCAGAATTTCAGACTTCCCGATCCCATAGGCGTGTCCATGGGCATGACAATAGAGAAGCGCAGGCGTGTCCGGCCCGGCATCGACCGGCGCTATCGACACAGCCGGAATCTGTGCCGGTCCACATCGGAAATGCCGGATACGCAACTCGCCTTCGATATGGTCCGTATCCACGACATAGCTGCGGGCATCAGGACGGCTGAAGCCCAGAAGGCGCTGCAATTCTTCTCTGGAGAGGGATGTCATTGTACTGACCTGCAATCTGGTATACTAATATGCTAGCACGATGTGCGGGGGGAAAGATGCACCAGATTTGGCGCCGGTTTGGACCGGGTTACAAAGCTGACGAGATGGGCTTGGTGAGATGCGCCGAATCCAAAGCGTGCCTTGACGTGGCTGCGCTTCCAGTGGTGGCCCCTCCATCAGTGTTGGCCCCTCAGTCAGTGTTGGCGGTGTGACCATGCGCGTTATGGACACCGGACTCGACCTGACAAAACCCATCCCACCGCAGCTCTACGAAATTCTGCGGCAGCGGATCGTCGATAACACATTGCAGCCCGGTGAGCGCATCTCCGAAGCGGGGCTGGCGCAGGAATTTGACGTGAGCCGCACGCCCCTGCGGGCAGCGCTGCAGCAATTGGCAACTGACGGTCTGGTGTCCGTGCGTCCGCAGGTTGGCACCCTTGTCGCAAGTCTGGATGTCGGACAGTTGAATGAGGCGGCTTTCATCCGTTCGGCGCTGGAATGCGCGGTGGTTGAAAAACTGGCCGGCAGCCCGGTTGATCTCGGCGAACTGGACCGGATGCTGAGATGGCAGGCGGCCGCGGCAGAGATTGACGATTACGCAACATTTTTCCGCCTCGATGAAGCATTTCATGCAAAACTCGCCGAACTGGCAGGCACGCCGACAATCTGGAAGCTTGTGCAATCGGTGAAGGGCCATGTCGATCGCCAACGCTATTCGATGATGGCAGGAATTCCAATGCGGTCACGCAGAGCCTATGATGAACATCTGCTGATCAGTGATCGCATTCGAAACGGCGATGTCGCCGGAGCGTCGAAAGCCATGGCCGATCATGTGGCCTCGGTGCTTGAGCTCGAACAATGAAGACAAGGTTCCTACCGGGGCTGATTAATACGAACCTTAACAAGGAGGAGACTATGACCGGTAAATTCAGAACACTAATAGCAACAAGTGCGCTGGCGCTTGGGTTCACGGCAAGTGCCGCGTTGGCGCAGACGGAACTGCGGATGACCTGGTACAATGACGGTATCGAAGGCGAAGTCATGCAGGGCTTGCTGGACCGCTTCGAGTCACAGAACCCTGACATTTCCGTCGTACTCGACGTGGTGCCCTACAAGGCCATTATCGAAGGCCTGCCGGTACAGCTGGCCGCGGGTGAAGGTCCTGATCTGGCCCGTGTGACCGACCTTGGTGGTCTGTCCGAATATTATCTCGACATGACTCCCTATCTTGCCGACGCTGGCTATTGGAAGACAAATTTCGGCCCCTTCCTGAAGTGGCTGGACCCTGACGGGGACGCCATCAACGGCTTCATGACGCAGCTGACCGTTACCGGGCCCTACGTCAACAAGACGCTGTTTGAACAGGCAGGCGTTGCGCTTCCGGGCGAAGGTGCGACATGGGACGACTATGCCACCGCCGTGAACCAGGTTGCCGACAAGCTGGACATTCCGATCCCGATGGCCTGGGACCGTTCCGGCCACCGCGTATCCGGCCCGGCCATTGCCATGGGCGCCAAGATGTTTGACGCAGACGGCAATCCGGCCCTGATTGATGACGGCCTGAAGGCGATGGCCCAGCGTCTCTATGACTGGCACCAGGATGGCACCATGTCGAAAGAGCTGTGGGGTTCGGTCTCGGGATCGAGCTACCTTGGCGCGAATGAAGATTTCGCCAACGCACAGGTCGTGATGTACATGTCCGGCTCGTGGCAGATCCCGCAATTCGCCGAGACAATCGGCGATGCCTTCGACTGGTGGGCGGTTCCCGCACCATGTGGTCCTGCAGCCTGTACCGGCATGCCGGGCGGCGCGGCACTTGTCGGCATGGCCGGCACCGACCACCCCGCAGAAGTGGCAAAGCTGATGGACTTCCTGGCTCAGGAAGAGCAGCTGGCCGAGTTCTATGGCAAGACTCTGTTCATCCCGGGTCACCTTGGTCTGGCTTCGGGCGGTGTTGATTTTGCCACCGATGACCCGCGTGCAAAGCACGCGCTGGCCACCTTTGCCGGCGCTGTACCGGGCATCTCGCCCGTGGCCTTCGACCTGCAGGGCTATTCCAACAACCGGGTGATGTTCAACGCGCTTATCAGCCGTCTGAACGAAGCCATTGTTGGCGAGCTGACGCTCAATGAGGCCTATGACAGGATGTCTGCCGACATCACCAAGGCACTGGCCGAAAAAGGTCGCCAGTAGTCACACCTCTGCCCCGGCCCGGTTCACCGGGCCGGGGTTTTCCATCAATGAGGCGTGTCATCAGGAGGAGTGCGCCTTGGCACAGCAGAGCGATCAGACCATCGGTGACCGGATAGCCAGTCTTGCGGGCGCGCCCGTGCGGCTGTTGTTCGTGATTCTGGAGCCACCGCTTGCCGCCCTTCAGCGCGGCCTCGGCATCAAGCGGATGCCGTGGATCTTTCTGCTGCCGAATCTGGCGTTTTTCGGCCTCTTCGTGATTGTGCCCCTGTTTATCAATTTCTTCTATTCGCTGACCGGCGGTACCCAGCTCTATCTGGAAAACCGGCCCTTTGTCGGGACCGAGCAATACAGCTTTCTGCTGGACTGCCAGACATATGCAGACCCCCAGACCTGTCGCGAGGACCGGTTCTGGAAAGGCATCTACAACACCTCGATATTCATCGTCTTCCAGGTGAGTTTCATGGTGCTGTTCTCGCTGATCACCGCGCTGATCCTGAACCGCGAAATCCGGGCGCGTGGCTTTTTCCGGGCTGTTTTCTTCTTTCCTGTTTTGCTGTCGCCGGTGGTTGTCGCGCTGATCTGGAAATGGATTCTGCTGCGCGACGGCATTCTGAATGCCTTTCTTGTTTCCATCGGACTGGACAAGGTTCTGTTCTTCGTCAGTCCCGAATGGTCGATGTTCTGGGCGGTCTTTGTCTCGATCTGGGCGCATATGGGCTTTTACACCCTGATCCTGCTGGCCGGCCTGCAGGCCATTCCGCCAGACCTGTATGAGGCTGCCGAGATGGATGGTACCAGCAAGGAGCGGGTGTTCTGGCGGATCACCCTGCCGCTCCTGTGGCCCAACATGCTGGTGGTGATCGTGCTGGCGCTGATCAAGGGCGTGCAGATTTTCGACGAAGTCTTTGTGCTGACAGGCGGCGGGCCGGGCACCGCCACGCAGTTCATTGTCCAGTATATCTACAACACCGGCTTTACCAATCAGGTGCAGAATTTCGGTCTGGCCTCCGCCGCATCGGTGGCCCTTGGCGTTGCCCTGTTCATTTTGACGATGGCGCAGCTTGCCGTCACACGGAGGAAGGACGATGTCTGACGCCGCCATGCCAACCCGCACCGTGCGCGGCCTGCTGAGCGCAAGGCGTGGCAGGAACGGGCGCATTCACTGGACCGATGTCTTCACCTATCTGTATCTGGCCTTTGGCATCTTCCTGATGTTCGGGCCGGTGATCTGGCTGACCATGTCCTCCTTCAAGACATCTTCGGCCTTGCTGGAGTTTCCGCCCACCTTCCTGCCGCTGGGGCAGATCGAGGTGCAGGTCGAGGGATATGACAAACCGCTGCCCCTCTTCGAGGCCACATTGGAGGATGGCACGGTCAAGCAGCTGGCGCAGGTGCGCCGCATCGGGATCATCAGCCAGATGGTCGATCCGGCGAACCCCGGCGAGAAATACAAGGTGCCGATCAATCAGCGCACGGAAGTTCGCGAGTTCCGGATGGCCTGGGACAATTACCGCGATCCGCTGGAGCGGTTCGATTTCACCCGCTATCTCTACAACTCCGTGGTGGTGACCGTGGTCGCGACCCTGGTGACGCTGTTGATCAACTCGATGGCGGCCTATGGGCTGGCAATTTACGAATTCCGGGGACGTGGCGCGATCATGATGTTCGTGATCGGAACGCTGATGATCCCGATTACGATCATTCTGGTGCCGGTGTATCTGGTCGTCACCTCGATGGGCATGATCAATTCGCTATGGGCGGTGATCCTGCCGGGCGCGGCAACGCCGACAGGCGTGTTCCTGCTGCGGCAATATATGCTGACCATTCCAAAGGATCTGATCGAAGCCGCGCGCATGGACCGGGCCAGCGAATGGGCGATCTACTGGAAGGTCGTGCTGCCGCTGGCGATGCCGGCCATCGCCGTTCTGGCGATCTTTTCGATCATGTGGCGGTGGAATGATTTCCTCTGGCCGTTGATCGTGCTGAATCGCTCCGAAGTCTACACGCTGCAGGTGGGGCTGAACGCCTTTCAGGGGGAACTCGATGTGCAGTGGCATTACATCCTGGCGATGACCGTGGTCACGCTGATCCCGGTCACGCTGGTCTTTGCGTTTCTGCAGAAATTCATCACCACCGGCATCGCCTCATCGGGGATGAAATGACCCGGCCGCTGATCTTCATGGACCCGTTTCCGCGCAACGAGGCGATGGTCTACACGCCTGACTGCGCGGCGGCGCTGGCACAGATGGGCGAGGTGGTGACGCATTGGGGGTCGCGCGCGCCGGATGAGCTGGTCGAGGCGCACCTGCAACAGATGACCATCATCATTGGCCAGACGGCGATGGACCGTGACCGTCTGGACCGCGCGCCCAACCTGCGCGCCATCCTCAATGTGAAAGCCAATTGGGAGCCGAACATCGACTATGAGGAATGCCATGCCCGCGGCATCCATGTCCTGTCCGCCGCCCCGGCCATGGCGCCCGCTGTCGCCGAATATTGTGTGGCGCAGGCGATCATCTCGCTCCGCGGCCTTGGCAATGCCGATGCGCTGTTCCGGACCGGGCAGGAGGCCTATGGCATCGCCGGCAATCCGCGGGCGAAATCGCTCTTTGGCGCGGATGTGGCGCTTGTCGGCTACGGCAATCTCGGCCGTGCGCTGGCGCCGTTGCTGCGTCCCTTTGGCGTGCGGCTGAAAGTCTATGATCCCTGGCTCTCCGACGGCTATCTGCGGTCTGAGGGGCTGGAGCCGGTCACGCTGGACGACGCTGTCTCGCAGTCGGATGTGCTGTTCCTGCTGGCCGGTGTCACCACCGAAAACGAAGGCTTCCTGAACCGGAAGAGACTGTCCGCGATTCGCCAGGACGCCACGGTTGTTCTCGCCTCACGAGCTGAAATCGTTGATTTCGATGATTTCCTGTCGCTTGCCGGTTCCGGTGCCTTTCGGGCTGTTGTGGATGTCTTTCCCGAAGAACCTGCGAAGAAAGACAGCCCCTGGCGCGACGCCGGAAACACCCTGTTTTCATCACATCTGGCGGGTGGACTCGAGGCCTCCTATGCCCGTATCCGCGAATTCATGCTCGACGATATCGGCCAGATCCTGAATGGCCATCCACCGCTTCGCATGCAGCGGGCAAATCCGAAACAGGCAGCCGCGATGCGCAGCAGATAGGGTTGGGCCAACAAAATTGGGCCAACAAAATTGGGCCAGTGATATGGGCCAGTGATATGGGCCGGCAAGATGGGCCAACAAGATTGGAAGAGGACTGATGACTGAAATTCGACTGTCTGACGTAAAAAAGGCCTATGGCGAGGTCGAGGTCATCCACGGTGTCGACCTTGCGGTGGATTCGGGTGAGTTCTGCGTTTTTGTCGGGCCATCCGGTTGCGGCAAATCCACCCTGCTGCGGATCATTGCGGGGCTGGAAGACATCACCAGCGGGTCGGTCATCATCGAGGGCGAAACGGTGAACGACATCCCGGCGTCCGAACGGGGGCTGGCCATGGTGTTCCAGTCCTATGCGCTGTACCCGCATATGTCGATTTACAAGAACATGGCGTTCGGGCTGGAAAATTCGAAAATGCCGCGCGCCGAAATCGACAAGCGCGTGAAAAACGCGGCGCGCATGCTGCAACTCGAGGATTATCTTGAGCGCAAACCAAAGGCGCTGTCGGGCGGGCAACGTCAACGTGTGGCCATCGGGCGTGCCATCGTGCGTGACCCGAGGGCATTCCTGTTTGACGAGCCGCTGTCCAATCTTGATGCCGAACTGCGTGTGACAATGCGCAAGGAGCTGGCGACGCTTCATGCCAGCATCGGTGGCACCATGATCTATGTCACCCACGACCAGGTTGAAGCGATGACGCTGGCCGACAAGATCGTGGTGTTGAATGAAGGCCTGATTGAGCAGATCGGAACGCCGCTTGATCTCTACAACAATCCGCAGAATGCCTTTGTCGCAGGATTCATCGGATCACCGCGAATGAACATTTTCGATGCCAGTGTCGAGGCTGGCAAGACGGGACTGGTGCTGCGCGCCGGGCCCTGTTCCATCGCCATTCCGCCGGTTGCCGGGTTGGCGCCGGGTGACAGCTGTTCTTTCGGAATCCGGCCGGAGCATATGGATGTGGCCACACCCGGCAAGGCCGATCTGATTGCCAGCTGCGCCCTGTCAGAGCAACTGGGCGGCGAGACATATCTCTATTGCGAGGTCGAGGGGCTGCCGCAGATCACCGTGCATCGTCCCGGCCAGCTGTCGGTCAAGGAAGGCGAGGAGGTTGCGCTCAGTGTCGATCGCACAAAGCTGCATGTCTTCGACAAGGATGGGCTGACATTGGCGAACGGTGTGTCGGTATGAGCCGGAAGCTGGGTGTCGCGGTCGTCGGTTTGGGCATGGCGGCAAAGCCGCACGCGCTGGCCCTGCAGGCACTGTCGGATCGCATCGAGGTGTGCGGCGCCTTTGCGCGAAGCGCGGCGGCGCGGCAATCATTCTGTGAGACCTACGGATTCCCCGCCGCAGATGATCTGGAGACGCTTGCCGACAATCCGCAGGTTGAGGCGCTTATTCTGATCACCCCGCCCAACGCCCGCCAGGACATCGTCGCGCAGTTTGCCGGCAGAGGGAAACATATCCTGTCCGAAAAACCTCTCGAACGTGGCTTGCCACAGGCACAGGCCATCGTCGAGACATGTGACAGGGCGGGTGTCCGGCTTGGTGTCGTCTTCCAGCATCGCTTTCGCGCCGCGTCGGAAAAACTGGCCGCGCTCATCCAGTCCGGGGACCTTGGCACGGTTCGCGTGGTCCGCGCCAATGTGCCCTGGTGGCGCGATCAGGCCTATTATGACGAGCCGGGCCGGGGCAGCTATGCCCGTGATGGCGGCGGCGTTCTGATCAGCCAGGCCATTCACACGCTGGATCTGATGTTGTCGCTGACCGGCCCTGTCGCGGCGGTGCAGGCGATTTGTGCCACCACACCCCTGCACCGGATGGAGGCTGAAGACGTCACCGCCGCAGCGATGACATTTGCCAATGGTGCTGTCGGTATGCTTTTCGCCAGCACCGCCAGTTACCCGGGCGAGGCGGAAAGCCTGCAATTGGATTTCGACCATGCCGCCGCGACCCTGAAAGCCGGTGTCCTGACAATTCACTGGCGCGATGGCCGGGTTGAAACCTTTGGCGGTGAGGCGGCCGGAACCGGCGGCGGCGCCGATCCGATGGCGTTCCCGTTCGACTGGCATCAATCCCTGATTGCCGATTTCGCCGAGTCCGTCCGGGCTGGCCGCGACCCCCGCGTCACCGGCGCGATGGCGCTTGATGTCCACAGGCTGATTGCCGCCCTTGAACAGTCGTCCCGTGACGGGCGGCGCATTGAATTGGAGACGATGACGTGACCCTTACTGTTGGCGTAATTGGCATTGATCACCGACATATCTTCGGTCAGCTGGAAAACATGCTCTCCCGCGGCTGTGTCTGCAAAGGCTGGTATACGGACGGCGAGCCACAGCCGACTGATGGGTTCATCAAGCGGTTTCCCGATATCCCGCGGGTGACTGACCGGCAGGCGCTGTTGCAGGACCCCGAGATCGACATGATTCTGATGGCGGGTATCCCCGCGCAGCGCGCTGATGTGGCGCTCGCGGCGATGCGGGCCGGCAAGGATGTGATGACCGACAAGCCGGGATGCACGACGCTGGACCAGCTGGCCGCGCTGCGTGCCTGCGTGGCCGAGACAGGCCGTATCTGGTCGATCGATTTTTCCGAACGGTTCGAGGTTCCGGCGGTCACCCGTGCGGCGGAGCTGATTGCCGACGGGGCCATCGGCACAGTGATCCAAACCGTTGGTCTTGGCCCGCACCGGCTGAACCTTCCGACCCGGCCGGACTGGTTTTTTGACGAAGCGGCCTATGGCGGGATATTGACCGACATCGCCTCGCATCAGGTTGACCAGTTCCTCTATCTGACCGGCTCGGACGATGCCGAGATTGTCTCGTCGAGCGTTGGCAATTTCGCGAATTCGGATCATCCGGGACTTCAGGATTTTGGTGAAATTCTGCTGCGCTCGGACAAGGCCAGCGGCTATGTCCGGGTTGACTGGTACACACCCGACGCCTTGCCGAACTGGGGTGATGGCCGGCTGACCGTTCTTGGCACCGAGGGTTATATCGAGCTTCGCAAATATGTGGATGTCGCCGGGCGCGAGGGCACGGATCATCTGTTTCTGGTCAATGCGGACCGGTGCGAACATATCGACGCCTCGAACGCGCCGCTCCCCTATTTCGAGCGGTTGATCAATGATGTGAAACACCGCACCGATACCGCGATGGTCCAGGATCATTGTTTCAAGGTCATGGAGCTGGCGCTGCAGGCGCAGGCGCAGGCTACACGCCTCGGAGCCCTGAAGCTTGCTTGACGTTGCGGTCATCGGCGGCGGTATCGGGGGCGAGCATATCAATGGCTATGCCCAGTTGCCGGAGCGGTTCCGCGTTGCCGCGGTTTGCGACCTCAATCAGGATCTGGCGCAGAAGCTTGCCAGGCAGACTGGCGGGAGATCCACCGCCGACATAGATGATGTGCTGGCCGACCCGGAGATCGATATTGTCGATATCTGCCTGCCGCCGTCGATGCATGTGCCGGTAGCCATCCGCGCTCTTGAAGCTGGCAAACACGCCATTGTCGAAAAGCCGGTGGCCGGGTCACTTGTCGAGGCGGACCGGCTTGTCGCGGCCGAGGCGCGGTCGATCGGATCCGTCTTTCCGGTGTTTCAATATCGCTATGGCAAGGCGTTCGACCAACTGGCCGCGTTGCGCGCCGCCGGATTGCTCGGACGCCCCATTGCCGCCGCCATCGAGACCCATTGGAACCGCGACAGGCATTACTACGCCAATCAGTGGCGTGGCAGCTGGGATCATGAGCTTGGCGGTGTCGTTCTTATTCACGCCATCCATGCGCATGATCTGCTGACGCAGCATTTCGGCGCGGTGACGGAGGTGGCGGCCGTTCTGACGACCAATGCCAATCCGGTCGAGACCGAGGATTGTGCGGCCATCTCA
>CBFHRT010000036.1:0-15808 GCA_965658285.1 Puniceispirillaceae bacterium (SeqCode)
TGCGGCTGTTTCAGCATCACTCAGCGAGTCGGTCAGTTCCAGCGCGGCGTTACGCCAGTCGCCATACTCGCCGCGCAGCCGGCAGACCGGCCAGTCCGATCCCCACATCACCCGGTCGGCGCCAAAGGCGGCGATGACATGATCGACATAGGGACGCAGATCCGCGGTGGTCCAGTCAGCCCCGGCCTCGGTGATGAGCGCCGAATATTTGCAGAAAGTGCCAGTCTCATCGGCCAGCCGCGTCATCCCGTCGGCCCAGAATTGGAATGACTCTGCCGTGTGGTCTGCAATCTGCGGCTTCATGCAATGGTCAATCACCATTTTCATATCCGGATAGCGTGTCAGGATGGTGTGGAAATTCTGCAGATGGCGCGGAAAGCCGAGCGCCTCGAACCGCAGCCCCAGATCGGCAACCGCCCTGAACCCCCACTGGACATCATCCCGCAGCATCCAGTCATCATCGGGAATGTCCTGAATCATCGGCCGCACCCCCTTGAATGTGGGATGTCCGGCCAGCCGTGTCAGATGGTCGAGATGCGCCGGATTTTCGAAATCAATCCAGCCAATGACCCCCGCCACATGCGGTGTCGCATCGGCCAGCCCCAGCAGATATTCGGTTTCCTCGATGCTGGTGGCGGCCTGGACCAGAATGGTGGCCTCGATACCGGCTTGCCGAAGATGCGGTGCCAGATCGGCCGGGCCGTAGCGACGAAACAGCGTGGCATTGTCCTCAGGCATCCAGCCATAATCGCCGCGCGCCGGGTTCCAGAAATGATGATGCGCGTCGATCTGCATGTCAGGCACTCCTGCAGGGCCGGATAGGGTGGCCGGATAGGGTGGCCAGATTGAGCGGCCATCAAAAATTCACACACGGCAGGCCATCCTCATCAACAGGCCCGCATTAACAGGCCCGCATCAACAGGCCCGCATCAACAGACTTGCCGACGCCGCCCGGTCCACTGCATCATAGGGGGATGATCATCCGGATCACAACAGGGATCACAAGATGGGGAATAAACGATGTCTGACACGATGACCGATGAATTTCGCGACGCGATTCGCAAGATGAAGGCCGGGGTGAAGGGCTCCGGCGTCAACCTTGCCACTGCCTTTGCGAAAATCGATGTGCTTGTCGAGGCGCAGATCCGCCAGATCGAGGCTGAACGTGATGCCGGAATCTCGCCGGTGCCGGAATGTGATTTCGCCGATATCGCCGATGCAACCGTCAGTGACGAGATCTGGGACAAGGTCAGGCAGCGCGGCGCGGTGATCCTCCGCAACACCTTTGATCGGGACCGTGTGAAATCCTGGAATGACAGCCTGATGGAGTATGTCGCACGGAACAACTATTTCGAAAAGCAGACATCGAAGGCCGGCATGGACCAGTATTTTGCCAGTCTGGCATCATCGCGGCCGCAGATATTCGGTCTGTACTGGTCACAGCCGCAGATGGAGGCGCGCACCTCGACCGAACTTGCCGTGGCGCGGCGCTGGCTGAACCGAATGTGGACCTACAAATCCGAGAATGGTGTCGAGTTCGACCCGGACCGTGAATGCCTCTATGCCGACAGGTTGCGCCAGCGCGAGCCTGGGGACGACACGCTCGGCCTCAGTCCGCATGTCGATGGCGGTTCGGTGGAACGCTGGCTTGATGAGGGGTTTCGGGGTGTCTATCGGCACCTGTTGTCGGGTGAGGTCGAGTCCTATCACCCGTTCGATGCCGCCTACCGGACCGTCACACGCGAAATCCCGTCGCCGGCGGTCTGTTCGATGTTCCGGACCTATCAGGGATGGACAGCGCTGAGCCGTCAGGGGCCGGGTGATGGCACGCTGAATCTGGTGCCGATCGCCAACGCCATGGCCTGGGTGATCCTGCGCGCCCTGCAGGATGATGTGCCGGAGGATGAGCTGTGCGGCGCCGCGCCGTCGCGCGCCCTGACCATCAGCGAGGTCTGGCATGCAAAGATCCTGCGCGCCTATGTGCCGATCCCGGTGGTCGAGCCGGGCGATACAGTGTGGTGGCATCCCGATGTCATCCACGGGGTCGAGGACCGGCATACCGGCACAGGCTACAGCAACGTGATGTATATCGGCGCGGCCCCGGCCTGCGCCAAGAATGAACGCTTTCTGGCCGAACAGCAGCGCGCCTTCGAGGCTGGCGAAAGCTCGCCCGATTTTGCGGCCGAGAATTACGAGGTGGATTTCGAAGGCAGATTCACCGCCGACATGCTATCACCCCTTGGCCGGATGCAGATGGGATATGAGGCCTGATATCTGACGCCTGATATCTGAAGCCTGGACGTATCAGAGGACAGGCACACCGAAAAGGGTGGAGTGAATGATTTCCGTTGGTGGTGAAAACCTCATAGACCTGGTGTCGGGTGATGCTGGCGCAAACGGTCTGCCGCACTATGTTGCCAATCCGGGGGGCTCGCCCTTCAATGTCGCGATGGCGGCTGGCCGGCAGGGCCTGGATGTTGCCTATCTGACGCCCATTTCCGAGGATGCGCTTGGTGATCTTCTGGCCGACCGTCTGGTGCAGAGCCACGTAAAGCTTGTCGCGCCGCGAATGCCGCATCCGACCTCGCTTGCCGTGGTGTCAATCACCGATGGCATCCCGTCCTATGCCTTTCATCGCAATGACACGGCCGAACGCCAGGTCAATATGGACGGCCTTCAGCGCAACATGCCGGCATCGACGCGGATATTCCATGTCGGTTCGCTGGCGCTAATCGACGGGGATGACGCCGATACGTGGGAGACATTCTTTGCCGCCTGCCAGCAGCGCGGCCTGATGACATCACTGGACCCGAATGTGCGGCCTGGCCTGATCAATGACCGTGACGCCTATGTTGCGCGGATCAGGCGGATGATGCGCCATGCCGATATCCTCAAGCTTAGCGACGAGGATCTTGAATGGCTCTATCCGGACGGTTCGCTCGACGAGGCGTTGGCCGCGTGCCGCGATGATGGCGATGCCGTGCTGTTCATTCTGACGCTTGGCGAGGCCGGGTCGCGCGCCTTTCTTGGCGGTATCGAGATCAAGGCAGATGCACCCGCCGTTGAAAATCTTGTCGATACAGTGGGTGCTGGCGACACCTTCATGGCCAGCATCCTGTCCTGGGTGGTGGAGAATGACCTTGCCTCACGCGATGCGCTTGCTGGCATTGACGAGGACGCGCTTCGCGCCGCCATCCGGCGTGCCGGCGCGGCGGCAGCCATCAATTGCGGCAGATCGGGATGCAACCCGCCCTGGCGCGACGAGCTGGCGCGCCTTTAACCCCAAACGGATATCGAGATTTTACCGACATGCCGAAGAACCTGCAGATCGACCCCCAGCAGACCTACACCGCCGATACGGTTCGCTTTGCCGACATTCCGGTTCATGCCTATGCAGCCGATATCGCGGCCGAGCGCGCCAGATGGGGCGATACGGCGCTGTGCGAGGCGCTGCGGCATATGCTGGTGATCCGCGAGTTCGAAAGCATGCTTCACGCCTTCAAATCGACCGGCGCCTATCGCGGCATCGAATATGTCTATAAGGGCCCGGCGCATCTGTCTGTCGGGCAGGAGGCCGCCGCAGTGGGAAGCGCCATGGCGCTTGGCCCGCAGGACCAGATTTTCGGCTCGCATCGTAGCCACGGCGAAATCATCGCCAAGGGGCTGGCGGCCGTTAAGGCCATCGACGAAGGCAGCCTGCAATCGATCATGGAAACGCATGGCGATGGCCGGCTTCTTGACCTTGTCACCAACCATATGGCCGGCCATGTCACCGGCCACGATGGTGGTTCTGGCGGCGCGGTTGCAGAGGCGTTTCTGCTGACCGGCGTTCTGGCCGAGATTTTCATGCGCGATGCCGGCTTCAACCGCGGCATGGGCGGCTCGATGCATGCCTTCTTCACGCCTTTTGGCGCCTATCCCAACAATGCCATTGTCGGTGGATCATCCGGCATTGCGGTCGGCGCCGCCTTACGCGCGCACCTGTCCGAATCCGGGGCAATCTGTGTGGCGAATCTGGGTGATGGCAGTACCGGCTGCGGGCTGATCTGGGAATCGATGAATTTCGCCGGCATGGGGCAATTCCGCCAGCTCTGGCAGCCGCCCTTCGACAGCAACCCGCCGGTGCTGTTCTGCTTCACCAACAATTTCTACGCTATGGGGGGTCAGACACGCGGCGAGACGATGGCCTGGGACCGGCTGTCGAGGATCGGTGCCGGCGTCAGCCCGGCGCAGCTTCACGCCGAAACGGTGGACGGCTCGAACCCGCTGGCCGTGGCCGACGCGATGGCGCGCAAGGCCGAGATTCTGCGCGCCGGGCAGGGGCCGGCGCTTCTCGATATCGAATGCTACCGCTATTCCGGTCATTCGACGACCGATACCAACGCCTATCGGTCACGCGATGAGATGAAGGCCTGGCAGGCGCATGACCCGATCACCCGCTATCGTGACCGGCTGATGGCGGCCGGGATCCTTACTGCCGCCGCGGCCGATGAAATGGTTGCCGCCGTGGAAACCCAGATCGAGGCGGTGACAAGGGCCGTTGTCGACAGGCAGAACGCGCCGGCGGTCGATGTCGCGGCGAACCCGACGATCATCGGCGAAATGACCTTCAATGGCGAGGAGATCGACCTCGACAGCAGGGCCACAGACCTGCTTGCCGACCCGGCCGATATAGGCGCGGTGAAGTCGATTGCGCGCAAGGCGCGGTTCGGCATCGACGAGGATGGCAACACGCTTTCACCGATGCGGGCGGTCACGCTGCGCGACGCGCTGTCGGAATCGATCCTGCATCATCTTGTCCATGACCAGAGCCTGATTGCCTATGGTGAGGAGTGCCGTGACTGGGGCGGTGCCTTTGGTGTCCATCGGGGCTTTGCCGATATCATCCCCTATCACCGGCTGTTCAACGCGCCGATCTCCGAGGCCGCCATCGTCTCGACGGCGGTTGGCTATGCGCTTGCCGGCGGGCGGGCACTTGTCGAATTGATGTATGCTGATTTCATCGGCCGGGCCGGCGACGAGATTTTCAACCAGCTTGCCAAATGGCAGGCCATGTCGGCTGGCGAGTTGCGGCTTCCGGTGGTGCTTCGCGCCTCGGTGGGATCAAAATATGGTGCCCAGCATTCACAGGACTGGACCTCGCTGGTGACTCACATTCCGGGGCTTCGCGTGATCTATCCGGCAACGCCGCATGATGCCAAGGGGCTGATGGCAACGGCGCTGTCCGGTAACGATCCGACAATGGTCTTCGAGAGCCAGCGGCTCTATGACCGGGTGGAGGTTTTTGAGCCTGAAGGTGTGCCAGCCGATTATGTCCGCATCCCCTTTGGCGAGGCGGTTGTGCGCCGCGCGGGTGATGATGTCACCATGCTGACCATCGGCCCCTCCCTCTATCCGGCGCTTGAGGCCGCCGGTGAACTGGCGGCGCATGGCATCGAGGCGGAGATCATCGATGCCCGCACGCTTGTGCCGTTCGATTATGACACCGTCCTTGCCTCGGTGGCGCGCACGGGCAGGCTGCTGATCGTCTCGGAAGCTGTCGAGCGCGGCAGTTTCGCCAATACGATCGTCGCCAATGTCACGCGGCTTGCCTTCGCCGACCTGAAGGCCGCCCCGATCGTGCTTGGTGCGCCGAACTGGATCGCGCCCGGCGCGGATATGGAGGATACCTACGCGCCGCAGAGTCATGATATCTGCGATGCCGCGCTTGGTAATTTTTTTGCCGAGAAACGTGTCAACCGCCGCGGTCTTCGCGACTGGGACATCGCCGGCATGGCAAAGCGCGGCATCTGAACCAACTGAACCGATCAGTAATTTATGAAAGACATGACAAAGAGGGTGAAGAGTGATGGCGACGGAAATTCTGGTACCGCAGCTTGGCAATGAGGTTACCGAGGCGGAGGTCACCGAATGGGTCGCCGCCGTCGGTGATGATGTGTCGGCCGGTGAGGTTGTGGTCGTGATCTCGACAACAAAGGCTGCCCTCGAGATTGAGGCGCCATGCGATGGCAGCCTTACCGAAATCCGCATTGGTGAAGGTGAGCTGACGGAAGTCGGCGCGGTTCTCGGCGTGATTGCATGACCGATGTCGTCCTGCACCGGCTTGGCGGCGCCGGACCGGACGCCCTTCTGATCCACGGCTTTGGCGCTGACCGGATGTCATGGCTTGCCGTGGCCCCGAAGATGTTCGAGACCGCCACCGTCTGGGCGGTGGAATATGCCGGTCATGGCAGCGCCGGCAATGATGCCGGTGATGGTACGCCGCAGACCCTCGCCGCCGCCATAGAGGCCGAAATCGCCGGCAGGCTGACCGCCCCACTCATCATCGGCCATTCACTTGGCGGAACGCTGGCGCTGCATCTGGCGGCCAGTGCCGCGCTGGATGTGTCGGCGCTGCTGCTGCTCGCCCCGGCGGGACTGGCCGGCCAGCCGGACAGCGATTTCATCGACAATCTGTCCAGCCTTGAGGATGGTGAGGCCGCGCTGCAGGTCATGCAACGGCTTGTCAGGCGCAAGAGCCTGATGACACGGCGCATGGCCGATGCGTTTGTTGATGCATTGCAGGCAGACGGCCGGCGACAGGCGCTGAGGCGGATTGCCGGGTCGCTTGCGTCATCATCGACATCATTGCCGCCCTATCCGCCTGCCATGCCCTGTGCGGTGCTGTGGGGGGATGCGGACGAAATCGCGCCGCCGCCCGACCAGTCAATGCCGGGGTTGCGGGTGATCGAGAATGTCGGCCATTTGCCGCATATCGAGGGTGTGGCGGATGTCATCGCCGCGTTTGGTGATCTGCAGGACAGAATCGCTGGCCGATTCTAGGCGCGTCCCAAGCGCGTCCTAGGCGCCGGCCGGCACCGGAATGTCCGCCGCCAGCAGATCACGCGATGCCAGCGCGTCCCAGAAACCATTCGGGATCGGCGTGTTGAACCAGTCGAGGATCTGCCGCAATTCACCGGCATCGCGCGGCCCGGGAATCACCGAGGTGACGATGTCATTGGCAAGCGGGAATTGCAGCGCGGCGGCCGGCAGCGGCACCGCAAATTCATCAGCCACGGCGCCAAGAGCCCGCACCCGGTCGACGACTTCGGCCGGGGCGGCGTCGTAATTCCACATTTCGCGCCCGACCAGAACACCTGAATTGAACGGGCCGCCACAGATGATCGTGGTGCCGGCGGCGCGGCAGGCCGGAAACAGATCCTGCATCGGCGTCTGTTCAAGAAGCGTGTAGCGGCCGGCCAGCAGGAACACATCCCAGTCGCCAATGCCAAGCGCGTCCATGCAGACCGCATTCTCATTCACGCCAAGGCCAATCGCCTTGACATGACCGGCGCGGCGCAGCTCGTCCATTGCGCGGTAGCCGCCCTCGGTCAGATCCCTGAAATGGCGGGCATTCTCCTCGCCATGAGTGAAAGTGCCGATATCATGCGCCAGCAGGATATCGATCCTGTCGAGGCCGAGGCGCTGCAAATTGTCTTCGAAGGCGCGCATGATGGCGTCGTAGCTGTAATCATAAACCACATGAAATGGCAGTGGATCGACCATGCCAAACTCGGACGGGTCGGCGACCGCCCCGGGGCGCAGCAACCGCCCGACCTTGTCGGACAGGATATATTCGGTATGGCGTAGCAGATCGCCCATCACCCGTTCCGACCGGCCGAACCCGTACCAGGGCGCGGTGTCGAAATAGCCGATCCCGGCATCCTTGGCGGCCTGAACCAGTTCGGCTGCCTGGCCGTAGCCAAGCTCGACGAAATTCCCACCAAGCGGTGCCCCGCCAAGGCCGAGCGTGTCGATCATCAGTTCGGTCTGGCCGACCCTGCGCTTTTCCATCTGTGTGGTCCTTTTAAAAGTGGTATCGGCACGTCTACATAACCGCTGAAGGGTTGTTTCTAGACGCCGCGCCGCTGGCGCCTGGCCCGCATGGCCGCATCGGCCTCCGGCGAGCCATCATGGAAAGATCCGAACCATTTGTCCAAGGGAACCATGCCGTCGGCGTAATTCACCTCGTAATGACGATGATGCAGATAATGCGCGTAATAGGAAGTGTCCATCACCGCTTCATCGCCAACAACCAGCTGGTCGAAACCGGTATGGCCCTGCGCCGGGGCAACGCCAAGCCGCGAGGCCAGATTGATCATGTGGATCGGATGCGCCGGAATGATGAAGAAGATCAGGAGGGATGAGAAATAGATCACATGTTCGATCGGATGCATCGACAGACCCGACCATGGGCCGGGATTGACGTTCCGATGGTGAAGCTTGTGTGCGACCCTGTATAGCGGCGGCCAGTGCAATGACCGGTGGGCGAAATAGAAGCCGACCTCGTGAACAAAGGGCACGACAAAGAACAGCGCGACAAAGCCGACCGGGTTTTCCACCGGATTGATCATCGGGGCATAGCCGTTGGCGTAGGCCCACAGCATCAGCACCTCATAGGCGGTCCAGATCGGCACCCCACTGGCCAGCGTCCAGAACATGTTGTCATAGGTCTGGTTGTTGAAGGTGAACCGTTCCGACCTCTCGCTTGGCCATTTGCGGTTATATTTGAAAGTTGTTCCCTGCTTGCGCCAGACATAGAGCCACAGGTGCCAGCTACCATAGACGATCACCGCAAGGACGAGATTGCGAAGCAGGATCACCCCGGCCCAGGACAGCGACAGGGTTTGGAAATTCTCCAGCGGCGGGGTCAGATAGAGCCAGATGCCGACGGCCAGCAGCGCATAGGGAATGTTCCAGGGCAGCAGATAGCCGGGGAAGCCGAAGAACCATTTCAGAAACGCCTTCGGCCGGGGTGGCCAGGCAAAGGCCGGTCCATAGCTGATGCGTTTGTCCGGTGCCCAATGGCCGCGGGAATCTTCCTGACCGAATTTCGATTCTTCCATCATTGTACCTTGCCTCACGGAACGGGCCGGGTCCCTGGCCGGTCCCGAAGCACTCAACCTGTCTGAAAGTTTACACACCGAACGGCAGAATTCAAATGTGGCGATATATCACCCTTCCTGCGCATCAAGGATCAGCGATGCGGCGCCCATCAACCCGGAATCACCGCCAAGCGCCGTTGCAATGACCGGAACGCGCCTGAAGGGCATCATGGCGTCACGCCTGATGACGTCGTGGATTCCCGGCGTCAGGAGGTCGAAGCCATGTGACAGCCCGCCGCCAAGGACGACACGCTCCGGGCTGAACATGTGAATGGCCGAGGTGATCCCCTGGCCAAGATACATCGCCTCTTCGGCGACCAGATGCAGGCAATGCGCATCACCGGCGCGCGCGCCGTCGAATACATCCCGCGCATCGACAGCCCCGCGCCGCGCGCTGGCGGCAAGATAGGCAGATGTTGCCGCCTCCATTGCCGCCAAGGCGCGCTGTTTCAGTGCCGTGCCCGATGCCAGCGCCTCGAAACACCCGACCACCCCGCAATGGCATACTGGCCCGTCCTGCGCCATCTTCATATGGCCGATATGGCCAGCGATGCCCTTATGGCCGCGAAGAAGCCTGCCATCGACGACCGCGCCGCCGCCAATGCCGGTGCTGACGGTCAGATAGACCATGTTGTTCGCGCCGTGGCCGGCGCCGTAACGCCATTCGCCAAGCGCCGCCGCGATGCCGTCATTCTCGACCCGAACGGCAAGGCCGGTGCGCTGTGACAACTCCTCGGCAAGCGGGAAACCATCCCATCCGGGAAGTGTCGGGATATCTGTCACGGTGCCGGTATCCGTATTGATCGGCCCGGCGCAGGACATGCCGATGCCGGCGATGCCTGAACGCTTCTGGCCTGTCAAACGATCAATCAGCTGATCAATCTGGCCGAATATGCCGGCCGGTCCGGCGGCGGTGTCGGTGGGAAGGGCGGCCCGGTCCAGAAGGCGATTGCCCGCGACAAGAGCGACGCGAAGCTGCGTGCCGCCAAGGTCGATCGCAATGGCCGTGCCCGCGCTCATCTCACGCCGCGCCAGCCTGTGGATCCAGACCGCGGACCCAGACCGCGGACCCAGGCAATCCGCTGCGCCAGATCATCCGCGCCGAAAGCCAGCGACCCCATGACGATGGTATCGGCGCCGGCGTGCCGCAAACCGGGGACAGTGTGCTCTCTGATGCCGCCATCCGCGGCAAGCAGGACCCGGTATGTGCTGGCATTGTCACCGCCCCTGCTGTTGATCATCGCGCGGGCCTCGCGCATCCGCGCCTCGGCCTCCGGATCAAGGCCAACGCCCTTGATCCCCATCTTCGTTCCCAGCAGCGTCAGCATAGCCAGATCATCAAGCCAGGGCGCGGCAGAGGCCACCGGCGTGTGGAGTTGCAGCACGACACCGGCGGCAAGACCATGCGCGGCGATGGCGGCAAGCCCGGCCTCGACATTCCGGTTCTCGGCATGGATCGAAATGATGTCGGCGCCGGCCTCGGCAAATTGGTCGATCTGGTCCATCAGGCCGCTATCCGCCACCATCAGATGGACATGGATGGGCTTTGCGGTCAGCGGCCGGATCTGGGCAATCATGTCGGGAAACAACAGCAGCGCCGGTGAAAAATGCCCATCCGCGACATCGGCATGATAGATATCGACAAAGCTGTCGACCCGCGCCACATCATCGGCGATCCGCACCAGATCGGCGGACCAGAGCGAGAATTCCGCAAGCAGGCGATCCGTCGGCAAGGTGGCGAGGCTCTGATTGATTGCGGTCATGATCAAATCTCCTTCAGGAACCGGCGCAGGGCCTGGCTGAATTCTGTAACATAGGCCCCGGGATTTTCAGATTTCGAGGTGATTTCGGCAAGCCGCGAGCGCGGGATCAGGCTGGCAAGCTCGTGCGCCATGGTCAGCGGATGCACAACATCATGCGATGTGCCGATGATCAGTGTCGGCATATCCAGCGCGGCGATGTCATCTCTTGTCACGCCGGGCCCGTCATGGCCGATGGCGGCAAGAAGCGCTTGCGTCTGGTCACGCGGCTGCCGGTCGAAAAAGCCGAGAAGCGAGGCTAGATTGTCGGGAGACTCCCCGGCAATCGCCTTCGCCAGTTCCGTGTTTTCAAAGTGCTGCCGTGCGGCGTTGCCGTCATGTTTGCCAGAATGGGCGGCAAGAAGGGCGGCAATCTGCCGGTGCGCGGCCAGTGTATCGGGGGCGTCCTCAGCCACCCAGGCAGGCCGCGCCAGGATCAGGCCGCTCCACATGTCAGGTGACGTTGCCGCCAGCCGCAGGGCGATGGCGGCGCCCATGGAAATGCCGCCGATCACCGGCGGCGGGCCGTCCAGACTGGCCGCGAAACTGGCGACATCCATCGCGAAACGCCGGATCGACAGATCGGCGAAATCCCCGCACTCGGACTCTCCGTGGCCGCGGCACTCCAGCGTCAGGCAGCGCCATCCCATGTCGCTTGGAAACACCGCGGCAGGCTGGTCCGCGGCGCCGCACAGCCCATGCAGAAACAGACAGGTCCGGCCATCACCCCGGCTCGCCGTCGACAGGCGCACATCCCCGATTGTGAAGGTGCCGCGTTGCATGGGGCTACAGCCTCGCCATCTGGTCGGTCAGGAACGCCGCGACGCCGGGCGCTTCATCGGCCGACATACCATGCGCGATCAGCGGCCCGGCAAAACCGATTCCGGACAGGCCGGCAAGGACATGATGCCAGTCGATGATGCCGGAACCCGCCGGTGCCACCGACCCGTCTTCATGCCGGTCCTTGGCATGGGCAAGCGCGATCGCCGGGCCAAGCAGCTCCAGCGCCTGATCAATCGTCCGGTGGTGATGCTCGGCGGCCACATCCTCCAGAATATTCGCCGCATCGAGGATGATGCGAAGCCGGCTGCCGGGAAACTCGCGCAGCAGCTGTGCGGCCCTTGCCGCCGAGCTGACAATGTTGGCGGGCTCCGGTTCGACGCCGATGAGGATGTCATGATGTTCGGCAAGGTCGCCGATGATTTCGAATTCGCGGCACATCTCCGTCCAGCTTTGCGCCTCGTCATTGGCCGGGTGGCGGCGCCATTTGTCATCCGGGTCCATGCTGCCACTGCACACCGTCAGCATATCCGCGCCCATGTCCGCCGCGCCTCTGGCGAGTGCCATAAAGGCGCGCCGGCCTGCCATGCGCCTGTCAGCATCCGGGTCGGTCATGTTGTAGGTCGCAGAGATGGCGGCGATAGGCATGCCAGTCTCCCCGGCCGCGCTGGCCACCTGCCTGGCGGCCTCGGCGGGTATCACCTGCGGCAGCGGGTCGAGGCCCGAACAGGCCATGTTGTATTGCACCGTGTGAAAGCCGGCATCCCGACAGGCGGTGAATATGGCGCGCGGCGTCTTGCCGGGAAAGGTTTTGGCAAAGACACCGATCTGCATCAGATCATCCCCATCACATCGCGGCCGTCAAATGGCACCTGAGACATCCGCAAGCTTCACCGGCTGTCCGCTCCGCGCGGATTCGGCGATGGCCAGCATCGCCCTGACCGAGGCCACACCATCCTCGACATCCGCGCCGGCAATCGGTGTATCATCGAGAATGGCGTCGGCAAAACTTTCAAGCTGTCGCCTGAAGACATGCGCATCGGCGCCAAGCAGCCGTGATGTGCCACCGGTGGATTCGCGGAAGATATCGACCTCGCTTGACCGGAACAGCCACGGGTTGAAGGTTTTCGCCAGCACACTCCCATGCTCGCCATAAAGCTGGAAGCCCTCATGCCAGTCCATGCGAACGGCAACCGTCAGATCGAGATGGCCAAGCGCGCCATTGGCAAAACCCACATCGACAAACCAGCTATAGGCGCCGAAACGCTGCAGGTGCCGGGCCTGAACCTCGACAAGATCGCCGCACAGGAACCTCGCCATATCGACAAGATGGCAGCCATGCGCCAGCATGTAATATTGCTGCAAATCCTGTTTCGGATCGCGGGCCGGTTTTTGCGAGGCGGCACTTCTGATGATCAGTGGCTGCACCGCATCTGTCATCGGATAGCGATGTGTTGAATCGCAATACCACCCCTTGAAAGCAAGCATCTGACCCATCTCATCATCGATAAAGCTTCTGGCGCTCTCGATGCCGGGATCGAACCGCTTCATATGGCCAACCTGCAGCTTGCAGCCGGACGCCCTGACCGCCTCTCGAAGCGTCTCGACCTCGTCAAGGGTGATGCCAAGCGGCTTTTCACACAATACATGTTTGCCAGCTGCCAATGCATCCAGCGCCGCTGGCACATGAAAGGCGTCGGCGGTGGCGATAATCACCGCGTCGAGGTCGGGATCGGCAAGCATGCGCTCATATTGGGTGTATGTTTTCGCCGCGTCATAGGTCACCGAAAAACGCTGTAACAGATCCTCGGCGACATCGCAGATGGCGTGAAGGGTGGTGTTTCTCGCCTTGGTCACACTTTCGAAATGGCCGGCCTGGGCGATCGCGCCACAGCCAAGAATGCCAATATTAACCTGCTTTTCCGGCCGTGAATTCACGCTTAAATCATCCCAGCCATGACGGACATGCGCTATGTCCCGATGGTTCGACAACTACCCTCATGTCCCCTGACAATCAAGTCATCAGGGCCAAGTCATTAGGCAGAATTTCGGTCAGACTGCCAAGAATTTTCCAGCGACAGATGTCAAGTGCCAATTGCTTGTTGCGGCACCCTTTTTGGTAAATTTTCCTTGAATATCGCTATGGTCATCGCGGATTTTTTGCACTACCGTTCATCCAAGTATGAGACATGAGGCCACCCATCAATGAGGTGGGGGTATTAAAAGTCTCGAAATTCATAGGAGGAATTGAAGATGCGAATTCGCAAGAGTTTGTTGGGCCTGACTGCCGGTGCGTTGGCGCTGGTTGGCGCGGCTCCTGTCGCCACGGCGGGCGAGTTTGACGGGGTCACCGTCAACATCCTGACCCGTCCTGGCTATGTCATCGCCGGCCGTCTGGTTGAGCGTGGTGTTGAGTTTCAGGAGGCAACGGGTGCTAAGATCGTTGTCACGGAAGTGCCCTATGCCGAGATCTTCCCGAAGATCCAGAGTGACTGGTCGACCGGAACGAATTCCATCGATGTTGGTGTGTTCGCAGCAGGCTGGGGCGTCGAGCTTGACGCTGCGGGCCTTCTCGAGAATCTGGACCCCTACATCGCGAAGGACGACAAGATCGACCTTAATGACGTCGCGCCCTATTTCCGCGAGTTCGGTCAGAAGGTCGGCGGCCAGACCAAGCTGCTGATGGTCGATGGCGACTTCCAGATGGTCTATTACCGCAAGGATGTGCTGGATGCCGGTGGCCTGCAGCCGCCCAAGACTTGGGAAGACTATCTTGATGTGGCGTCGAAGATTCATGGCAAGGACATGAATGGCGACGGCGAGGGCGATTTCGGCTCCTGCATCTTCAAGAAGCGTAACGCGCAGTCATACTTCGCGATCCAGACCTTTGCCGCACCGATCGTGCAGACTCAAGGCACGGGCCAGGGCTTCCACTTCAACAATTCCGACATGAAGCCGATCGTGAACAACGAAGGCTGGAAGAAGGCGTTTGAACTCTACAAGGAAACCGGCAAGTACGGCCCACCTGAAGAGTTGAACCTGGACATCGGCGACACCCGCGCGCTGTTCAAGGCCGGCCGTTGCGGCCTGCTGGTCGAGTGGGGTGACCCGGGACCACTGCAGCTTGACGATGACGCCACCGCTATCAAGGGCAAGCTCTACGCGATATCGGGTCTCGGCTCGCGTGAAGTTCTGGATCGTGCCACCGGCAAGCTTGTTCCGGTGACCAAGTCGAATGCACCGCATTCGATCGATGGCATCAACTACGCGCCGTTCGCCGCCTTTGGTGGCTGGGCCGGTGCGGTCAACAAGGGTGCTGATCAGAAGACCAAGGACGCTGCCTATGCGTTCCTGTCCTACATGAACCAGTCCGCACAATCGAGTGTCGACGTGACCATCGGTGCGACGGGCTACAACCCGTATCGCCTCTCGCAGCTGTCCAGCCCTGACCTGTTCGTCAAGGCCGGCATGCCGCAGGCACTCGCCGAGAACTATATCGGTGCGATCAACGGCGCTCTGAACAGCCTCAACATGGCATCTGACATGAAGATCCCGGGTGCCAACAAGTACACCGCTGTTGTCCTCGACACCGAGCTGGCCCGTTATCTGGCTGGCGAGATCAGCGTGGACGAAGCTCTCGAGAACATTGAAGAGGGCTGGGAAGAGGTCACCGAGGATTTCGGTCGTGACGAGCAGATCGCGGCGCAAGCGCTCGCGCTTGGCAGCTGATCCAAAGCTGGATGTCTGAAACAATCAACAATCTCCAGCCGGGCTTATCCCCGGCTGGAGCTTCAGCGGGTGACCGCTGGCGCGAGTGGGTCGACCGCCATGCGGGGACCTTTTTCATCGCCCCGGCGGTTAGCCTCATTCTGGTTTTTGCGATTTTCCCAACAATCTATTCGATGGTGTTCGCGGTCAGCCGCGTGCGCTTTACCGGTGACGGTCTGAAGTTCCGCTATGTCGGACTTCGCAATTTCGAAAAGCAGTTCTTTGGCAGCGGCGACGTGCATTTCCTTGGCAGGACCGAACCTGTCAGCATCTTTGGCACGATTGTCTTTATTGCGATCACCGCAGCTGTCCTGTGGTGGCTTTACAAATCGTGGAAAACGGCCACCTGGGTCAGAATGCTGGGCCGGACAATTTCGGCGGCGATGGCGATTTTTCTGTCCTGGCTTCTATGTGCCTCCCTGTTGTCGGGCAATGCCATCGGCACGCTTTACACGACACTTTTCTACGTTCTTGTCGGGTGTGGGGTGCAGTTCATCATCGGCACCGCGCTGGCGTTCCTCTGCTCTCAGCCAATCA
>CBFHRT010000037.1:0-15677 GCA_965658285.1 Puniceispirillaceae bacterium (SeqCode)
TGGCAATCTGCGGGTGTTGGCTGGCAATGCACTTGGCCGCCGATGTGACGATTATGTGCCGGCACAACGTCGCGCTGCCATCATGCGCGAGGCGCGGTGGATGCTGGCGGCATATGCGGTGACCCTTCCGGTACTCGCCTGGCAGGGGTGGCTGTGGACGGGGCTTGTCCTGCCGCTTCTTGTCGGCCAGCCATTCCTGCGCGCCTATCTTCTGGCCGAACATGCCGGATGCGACGAGGGCACCGATAATATGCTGGTCAACACCCGCACCTTGCTGACGCTGCCGCCGGTCCGCTGGCTTGCCTGGAACATGCCTTTCCATACCGAACATCACAGCTTTCCGGCGGTGCCGTTCCATGCGCTGCCACGGCTTCATCATGTGATGCGGGACGAACTGCAGAATTGTGAGGCGGGCTATGTCGCCTTCCACCGCGATTTCACATCGCGGCTGCACAAGACCGGCCGGGCAGGCTGAATCCGCTTTTCAGAAAAGATAATTCGGCTTTAGCCTCTCACCATGAAAATGGACCTGCAGGATTATCCGTTCCGGAGCGTGGCGCATCGTCCGGCCTTTCTTGCCGGTGACGGTGCGGCGGTCAAATGGTGCGCCTGCGGGTTTGGCTGGCTGTATGCTTTCAATCACGAAGAGGCGGCACGCTGTTTCCGCGCCTCAACCGCCGCGGATGATGATCTGGCGCTTGCCTGGTGGGGGGTCGCCCTTGCCAGCGGACCGTTCATGAACATGCCCTGGGACTGGTTCACGCCGACCGAGAAAGCACGCACCCTGCCGGCATGCCATGAGGCGGTGAACAAGGCCGTGCAGCGCTGCACGGACGCCCCGCCCATCGTGCGGGCGCTGATCGAGGCCCTGGCGGTCCGCTTCCCGTCGCCGGATGTGCCGTCTGATGATGAGCTCGCCGCCTGGGAGCTTGCCTATGCCGATGCTATGGCGGCGGTCCATGACAGCTTCGGTGATGATCCGGATGTTGCCGCCCTCCATGTCGCGGCGCAGATCATGCTGACCCCCTGGGCGGTCTATGACATCGATGCCCGCGCCCCCAACCCGGCCGGCCGGGCGGCGGTGATCCATGCCGCGCTGGACAGGGCGCTTGATCGGGCGCTTGATCGGGCGCTGGCCGGGGATGGAGCGGATCATGTCGGGCTTCTGCATTATGATATCCATGCCAATGAGATGTCACCGTGCCCGGAACGGGCACTCGCTACGGCGCGGCGGCTCGAGGCGCTGGCGCCGCCCGATGCCGGTCATCTCCAGCATATGCCTTCGCATATCTACGCCCTGCTTGGCGATTTTGACGGTGCCGCGCGATGCAGCCGCCGCGCGCTTGCGACTGACAAGGCGTTCCGGCCCTGCCTGTCACATGCGCCCTTCTACCGGACGCTGCTCTGTCATGATGCGCATATGCTGATGTTTGCCGGCATGCAGGTGGGGAATCTGGCAGATGCTGGCAGAGGCGCGGTGGTGATGGCGGACCTTCTTGATGATGTGCTGGTCGCACCGCCGGCAACGCATATGCCCGCAACGCATATGATGATGACGCTGGAGGGATATCTGTCGACCGTGGCGCATGTCGGTATCCGGTTCGGGCGCTGGCAGGCGGTTCTGGACACGCCCTTCACCGGTGATCCGGCATGCCGGCCGGTATCCTGGGCGATGCATCATTATGCGCGGGCGGTGGCTGGCGCGGCGCTTGGCCAGGTCGAAGCGGCGCAGCAAGCCGCCGCGGCGTTCGCGGATGCGCGGGAAGCGGTACCGGCGGCCTATGCCTTTTTCAACAATCCGGCGGATACCATCCTCACCGTTGCCGATTTGATGATGCGGGGCGAGATGGCCTATCATGCCGGCGAGGTGGAGACGGGTTTCGACCTGCTGCGCCGCGCCGCCGCCGCCGAGGATAAGCTTGCCTATAATGAGCCGCGCGCCTGGATGCACCCGCCGCGCCACGCGCTTGGTGCGTTGCTGCTGGAACAGGGGCGCGTTGCCGAGGCGGCGCGGATTTACGAGATTGACCTCGGCCGTAATGACGCGCTGCCGATCAGCCGCCAGAATCGCGGCAATATATGGGCGCTTCACGGTCTTCATGAATGCTGGCGCCGGCTTGCTGATGGTCGGGCGGACATCCTGGAGGCCGAACTGGAAAGCGTGCGTATGCTTGCCGACCAGCCGATAACGTCATCCTGTTTCTGTCGCCAGCCCGGCGGCTGCCGCACACCCTGAATGGGCAAACAGGATGGCTGTCAGACGACATGCGTGTCAGACTGCATGTGTGTAAACATGAGGCGTGATGAGTTTCGGTCAGGAGGATGACAATGGGCAAGACGGCGTCAATGGGGGATATGTTCGGGGGCAAGGCAGCAGACGGATGGCTGAATCTGCCGCGTGTCGGGATCGATGCGCTGGCGGATGTGGATATCGGTGTCATCGGGATTGGATCGGCGACGCCCTATCCGGTCGGGTCCTATTGTCATGACGCGCCGGATGCGATCCGCGGTGCGCGGAGCTGGCCGACAATTCTCGACCAGCATGATTTCGACCTGTTCGATGCTGTGCCATCTGCCGGCGTGATCCCGTCCGGTGTGCGCGCTGCCGATCTCGGTAATCTGGATGTTGTCGCCGATGTCGCGCCTGATATCACCGCCGAGAATCGCCGCCGCATTCGCGAGGCCATCACCACCATGCTGGATGCCGGCACCATACCATTTGTGCTTGGCGGCGATGATTCGGTGCCGATACCGGTGCTGGAATCCTATTGCGGCGTTGCCGGTGGGCCGATCTCGATCCTGCAGATTGACGCGCATATCGACTGGCGTGACGAGGTTGGCGGCGAGATGCAGGGTCTGTCCAGCAACATGCGGCGGGCCAGCGAGATGGCGCATGTCGGCAGCATTGTCCAGCTGGCGGCGCGCGGCATCGGGTCGGCACGAAAGCAGGAGGTTGAGGCGGCACTGGATTACGGCGTTGCCTTCCACACCATGCGCCGGCTTCGCGAGGCTGGTGGCATCCAGCGCGCCATCGCCGATCTTCCGGAAGGCGTGCCCGTCTATGTCGCGCTTGACGTTGACAGCCTCGACCCGGCCGTGATGCCGGCTGTCATCGGCGCGGCGCAGGGCGGGCTTGATTACTGGCAGATGATGGAGATTTTCGAGGCTGTCGCGGCCCGCGCGCCGATCTGCGGCTTCAACATGGTCGAGTTCATGCCGGCACGCGATGCCAATGGGCAGGGGGCGTTGATGGCATCGCGCCTCGGCCTGTCGATGCTGGGACTGATGGCGCGGCAGATGGCGCGGAAAGCCGGCTGATCTGAGAGGAAAATAAAATGAACCAGAATCCCCTGAACATGCCATCGGACGCCGCCGCACGCCGTTCCATCGAACCTGTGATCTGTTATCCGAATGACAGCTTGCCACCGCCTGATCTGGATCTGTACCGGGCCGCCCGTGCCGGTGCGCGCAAGACGGGTGAGGTGCGGGTGGCACCGCGCGATGCGTCCTGCTTCGAGGTGCCGGCAGGCGGGATCTTCCGCATCAGCTCGGTCGAGGGGCCGCAGGTCGGTGATCTCAATCTGTGGCATGCCGGCAACCTTGACGAGAAATTCTTCTCCGGCAAGACCCGCGCCATCCACGGCACGCATGTCACCACCGGTGAGAGGCTGTGGTCCTGCCTGCCGTTCCTGCGGCCGATGGCGACAATCATCGAGGACACGCTGAACTGGTACGGGATCGATGAGTTTGGCGGTTCGGTGCATGACGTGATCGGCACAAGGTGCGATCCCTACACGCATCATTTGCTATCCGGCGATCACTATCATCATTGCTGCCATTCGAATCTGTCACGGGCGCTGGCGCAGCACACCGGACGCCCCATCGAAGAGATCGAATCGCGGGTCCATGATGTGATGAATGTCTTCATGTGCACCGGCTTTACGCGCGACACCGGCCAGTATTTCATGAAGGCAAGCCCGGTCCGCCCCGGTGACCATATTGAATTCTTCGCGGAGATCGATCTGGTCGGCGCGCTGTCGGCCTGTCCGGGGGGCGATTGCTCGACAACGCATTCAAGTGATGTCGCCAGTTGCCATCCGTTGCTTGTCGAGATTTTCGTGCCGCAGGAAGGCGCGCTTGCCGGCTGGCAGCCGGCAGCGGTGAACGGCTATAACCGGGCCCACGGCCGCTAGGCGACGCTGGCTCAGGCCGTGGCTGGTTGGCGCATCGTGTGAAAGGCGATCACCCCGCCAGCGGCAATCGCCGCGCCGATATAGACGACCTCGTATTGCGTCATCAGCAGGATGGCAAGGCCAAGCCTGACAGCAACTTCGCCAGCGCCAAGCTGCCGCCTGTCAAAGCGGGCCAGCGCGCTGGAGACCAGATAAAGCGCCAGTATGAGACGCCCCAGTACAAGCGCCAGCCCTGGCAGATCGAGAGTCCCGTCATAGCCGGCGAGATAGACAACAGCGCCCGAGGCCGAGGCGGCGGCGTCAATCACCGCGTCATCGATCAGCAGAATTTCCGGATAGAAGGCGAAGACAAACGGGATCACGAACATCACGATACCCGATTTCACCGCCGAGAATCCTGTCGCCATCGGTTCGGCCTTGGTGATACTGGCGGCGGCGAAGGCGGCGAGCGCCACCGGCGGCGTGATGGCGCTGGCGACGGCGAAGTAGAAAATGAACATATGCGCGGTGAAGACCGAAATTCCGAGCCCGGCCAGAACCGGCCCCAGCAACAGCGCGACATTGATATAGGCCGGCACCGCCGGCATGCCCATGCCGAGCAGGATCGCCATCAGCATGGTCAGCAGCAGGGCGATCAGCTGAAAGAGTGTCGAGCCGCCCCGGCCTAGTTCGAGCGCCTGCAGCCAGCTCAGCACATCAAGTGAGATGAAAGTTGGCAGGCCGGTGAACTGAAGACAGAAATCGATGATCGAGACAGCGAGGAACATCAGATAAAGGGTCGAGATCAGAATGCCGGCATTCGACAAGGCGTCGATGACCTTCCTCGGCTTCGCCCGCACCTCCGGGTCGACGAACAGCAACCCCAGAAGCAGGATCACCGCGTACCAGCCGGCGCTGCCGGCATCACCGGCGGCGTTGCGGATCAATTCCTGGATCCACGAATAGCTTGTCACCTGGCATCCGGCATCGGTGATGATCCTCTCGGCCCCCATGATCACGCCGAACATGCCGCAACCGACAGCCTCTTTCTTCGTCAGCAGCAACATCAGGATGAGCAGGATCGGACCGAAGATCATGACAAGGTTCAGCATGTCCTGCCGGTCAAGACGCATGTCATCGGTCACCTCGCCGATGGCCTCGATATTCTGCTTGCGCGACTGGAAGATCACCGACAGGAACAGGCAGAAGAAATAGGCCAGAGCGGGAATGGCCGCCGCCACGATGACATCCGAATAGGGAACGCCGGTCAGCGAGGCGAGGACGAAGGCTGCAACCCCCATCACCGGCGGCATTACCGAACCGCCTGACGAGGCGGCAGCCTCGACCCCGCCGGCAAACACCTTGGAAAAGCCGCGTTTCAGCATCATCGGGATGGTCAGCACACCGGTCGACAGCACATTCACGATCGGGCCACCGGAAATGGTGCCGAACATCGCCGAGGATACAACGGCGGCATGCGCCGGCCCGCCGCGCAGATGGCGCGTCCAGCGGAAGGCAAGCTTGATCAGCGAACGCCCGCCGGCCGAGGTGCCGAAAAGTGAGCCAAGGACGAGATACGGAAAGATGGTGTTCAGGATGATATCCATGAACCGGCCAAGCAGGCCGGAGGAATTGTTCACCAGAATGTCATGGACCCGTGGCCGCCCGTCAGCCAGCATCCGCGGTTCGCCGGCCAGCTTGGTCATCAGATATTTGTTGATGTCGTCGGGGCCGTGAAAATACCAGACAAGAACGGTGATGATGGTGTAGGTCGCGATCAGGATCGCCACAAGGACGAGCGGCAGGCCCCAGACCTTGATGTTGTAGGACAGGAACACGACGATCGCGAGACCTGCAATCAGCACCAGCCAGCCGCCGGTATTGTTGACGCATTTCGGATCGTCGATGGTGGTTGGCGGCTCCATCCCCAGAAGCTCGGCAAGCTCGCGCTCGGCCTTCAGGCTTTCCTCGATCAGGCGCGCCCGGTCACCGGTGATCTGGTCGATCAGGCAGATCGCCTCGATCTCGACGACATAGGTGAACGAGATGGTGGCCGCCATCAGCACAAGCGCCAGATCCATGAACAGGCCAAAGCGGCGTCGCCAGACCGACGCCTCGGCCCAGCTTCGCCACATTGAATGCTTCAGCGCGACGATTGTCATCATCAGCGCGAAAAAGGCGGGATAAAACCATTCAAAGGGGAATTTGCGGAAGGTCATTCCCTGCACGCCTGTCAGCGTCTCGGCAATGTCGTCATAGCCGGGAATCCCCGGCGTCATGTTGATCAGTCCGATGATGACCATCGCCACCGTCAGCCAATAGACAAGCTTCAGGCCGAAATCCTGGTCGGCCTGCGGTTTTTGACTGATGTCGGTCATGCGCTGGTGCCCCGTTGCGTAAAAACCCGTCGGCTAAAAAATGGCGCCGGCAGGGCTGCCGGCGCCGCTGTGTCAGAACAGCTTACTTGGCGCAGGCCGGAATGCTGTAACCAGCTTCCTCCCAGGCCGCCACCGCACCGGCATGGTACTTCAGCGGGTTCAGGCCGCACATGTCGGTCAGGGCAACATCGGTCTTGCCATGCCAGGAGTTCGGCATGAACGGGGCCTTTGCGTGATAGACATCCTTGAGGCTGTCGAGAAACGCCTTGGTCAGCGCCTTGGCGGTATCGAAATCCATCGAGCTGTTGACAATCTCGCCACCAACGGTGCCCGGGCAGCGGAAATTGTCGTCTTCGGACACCACCGACACGCCGCTCTTCCAGCCCATATCGGAGATTGGCAGGGTCACGGCGACGGTGCCGGGACGCTTGGTGAATTTACCGAAGGCTTCACCCTCAAAAACATCTTTCGGCATCGACCACATGGTCATGTCACCGGACGCCATGGCGGCGGTCATCCGGCCATCGGGAAAGGCGACTGGAAGAACGAAGGCGTTTGCCGAACCGTCCTGAATGGTCTTCACGGCCTGGCCCCAGTTTACCTGCACGCCGGTATAGTCCTTCTTGTCCTCAAGGCCGGTGACCAGCCGCACAAGATCGCGCGCGTTGGTCAGTGCCGCTCCGCGCGGCGGGCCGTTATAGATGCGCGCGCCATTGATGCCGTCATAGCCGGGGAAATTGCTGCTGTCATAGGCATAAAGCGACTGGCAGGCGATCCGGTATGTATAGAGCACCCGCAGCTTTCCGGTCAGCTCGGCACCCTTTTCCTTGCCGACCTTGGCATAGGGGCCAACCGCGCGCGACATCAGGAATGGCAGGACAAACGGCGCCGCGGCGATGTCGGTCTTGCCCTCGGCTACGTTCTGCACGGAATTGGTCAGCGTCTGACCAGTGCTGACCTGGATGTCAGCAACATTATATTTGGAAGCAACTTCGGATAGTGACAGCACCGACACGCCGGGAACGCTTCCCGGTGATGCCGTTTCGGCGGTCAGATTGACCTGGGCCTGTGCCGACATGGCGAGGCCGATAATGGCGGCGGCGCCTGTGACTGCAAAAAACTTCGACATGGATCCCTCCCTGGAATGCCCGGGTCCCTCCGGGCGGTATGTTATGAAATGTCTGTTCTCGGCAGACATTGACGCCGACATGTTGGCTGGTGATTCCCCGTTACGCAAGTCTGCTGTGAAAGACTAGGCGAGCGGCACCAGCCGCAGATCGAATTCGGCCAGCAGGAATGGCTCCGTCACAGCGCCGCTCAGCGCATAGCCGTCGGGGAAGGATTCGGGTGGATGTGGTTCGTACTTCATCACCAGATCGCCGCGCACCCCGAACACCGTGTCCTGATCGAGATAGGGATCGTCATCGGGGAAAATCTCCGTCACCAGCGGCCGGAACCCCGGCGCCTTGACGATGTAGTGAAGATGCGATGGCCGCCAGGGGTGGCGGCCGGTGGCGCGCAGAATATCGCCGACCGGTCCGTCGGTCGGCACGGTGTAACTGACAGGCTTCACGGTGGTGAAGCCGTAGCGCCCGTCGGCGCCGGTTGTCTGGATGCCGTGGAAGGAAAAGGTGTCCTGTTCCTCATCCTGGCTTGAATAGAGGCCGTTCGGCGCGGTCTGCCAGATATCGATCTCGGCCCCCTCGATCGGGTTGCCGGCGGTGTCGGTGACGGTGCCGCAGGCGACCAGCACCTCGCCATCATAATGACGCTTCATGTCGCCGCCCAGGGGCAGTGGCGGTGACCCGGAAATGTGAAAGGGCCCCAGCACGCTGGAGGATGTTCCCGCGGCGCTGGAATGCAGCATATCGACAAGCGAGGACAGCCCCAACACGTCTGACAACAGCACGAATTCATGCCTTGTCTCGTCGGAAATCCGGCCGGCCGCCTCGAGGAACTCGATCCCCTTCTGCCATTCGGCATGGGTCAGGTTCACATCCCTTGCAAAGGCATGAAGATGCGTGGCAAGGCTTTGCATGACCTCACGCATGCGCGGGTCGGTATCCGCTCCGAAATATTCCATGAAGACGTCGGTGATGTTATCGGCAGTGACGTTGCGCATTGTAAATTTCCCTAATAGATCCCCGTGGTCATGCCCCGTGGCCACACTACCGGTCCATGCCGGCCCTTGGGGGCAAGACTAGGCCAGTCCCGCCGGCGTCGGCCAGAACAAAATCATCCCTATTGCTGCTGTCCGGCGGCGTGGCTAGACTCGCGCTTTTCCGGCGCGGGGTCATGACATGCTGATTCTTTATCACGGTGCCAATTCCGTCTGTTCCATCAAGGTGCGGATCGTGCTGGCGGAAAAGGCGCTGGACTGGGAAGGGCGGCATATCGACCTGCCGAAGGGCGAACAGTTCCATCCCGATTTCCTGAAGGTCAACCCGCGCGCCATCGTGCCGGTGCTGGACCATGACGGGGTGCTGATCCGCGAATCAAGCGTCATCTCAGAATATCTTGACGGGCTGTCGGCGTATAACAGGCTGCTGCCAGCCGACCCTGTGGCGCAGGCGCGGACCCGCATCTGGGGGCTGAACACGCTGGAATATCATGACAGTGTCAACACGCTGACCTTCTCCAGCTATCAGCGGCAAATGCTGCTGGCGAAACCGCCGGAAGAGCTGCAGGCGCGCTGGGACGCGATGCCGGACAAGATCAGGGTGCGCAAGACGCTCGATCTGATGGACCACGGCGCGCATTCCGACTATGTGCCGGTGGCGCTGTCGCGGCTGCAGCGCATGTGCGCCGAGATGGAGGAGCAGCTTGCCGCGCATGACTGGCTGATGGGCCCGGATTACGGCCTCGCCGACGCGCTTGTCACCGCCTATTTCTTCCGTCTCGACTGTATCGGGTTGGCGCGGCTGTGGGAATCGCGCTTTGCGCGCGTGACCGACTGGTATGCGCGAATCTGCGCGCGCCCCTCGCTGGCGGCGGCGACGGCGCCCTGGCTGGATGAGGCGGCCATCGACAAGATCAGGCAGGTCGGCCGCAAGACCTTTATCGAGGACGCCGATTTCCCGGAGTATCTTTAGGCTGGGCTCTTACGTCCATTTGCCCGGCGTCCATTTGCCCGGCGTCCATTTGCCCGGCGTCCATTTGCCCGGCGTCCATTTGCCCTACGTCCACTTGATCGAGCATCCCATCGACGGGGTCTGCTCGACCGGGCCGGCGCCGGTCTGCGCCACCTGCCGCATCGCGATCAGCAACTCGGCCGTGCGGTTGCTGGCATCGCCGCGCGCGGCATCGTCCAGCCGGCCGCGATAGTGCAGCTCACCGGCGGCGTTCAGGCCAAAGAAATCGGGCGTGCAGATGGCCCCCCAGGCGCGGGCAACCTCCTGTGTCTCGTCGACAAGATAGGGAAAGCCAAACCCGTGACGGGCCGCGAAGTCACGCATCTTTGGCGGGCTGTCATCGGGATGCGTCGTGTAATCATTGGGCATGATGGCAACGGTGTTAACGCCATCCTCTCGCAGCGCCGCCGCATCGGCGACAAGCCGGTCGATCACCGCCTTCACATAGGGGCAGTGATTGCAGATGAAGGCGACGAGAAGGCCGTTCTTGCCCATCAGACTGTCGAGGCTGTGGCTGGCGCCATCAGGGTCGGACAGGGTGAAGGCCGGCGCCTTCCAGCCGAAATCGCAGATCGGGGTGTCCAGCAGCATGTCTTCCTCCAAGCTTGCAATGCCGAGATAGGCATTCCGGCGACCCGCCTCAACCCGGTTGTCATGTTTGTGAACAGCCTACAGCGTCACCGCCAAGCCGGTACGGGCCGATTCCTGCGCCGCCTGGCCCATGCGCACCGCCCAGATGCCGTCATCAAGCGCAACCTCGACGCGGCCATCGCCGCGCACAACATCGAGAAACTTCAGATGCTGGTGGTAGGTCGACCCGTTATGGTCGCCGGCCGCGAGGATGGTGTCATCCACCGGCACCTCGGTTGTGACGGGGGCGCAGGGATGGCGCGGGCTTTCGATGATATGCGGGACAGGGCGCCTGTCTTCGGGGCCGGACCAGAACCTGGCCGGGCCGGGGATTTTGACTTCCAGCTTGCCGTCCGGGCCAACGGCATGGACCATTTCCTGATACTCCGATCCCTCGGCGAACATCGACAGCTCCAGCATCGCCCGGGTGCCATTCGTGAAATCGACAATGACATAGCCGCAATCCCAGATATCGGGCGCCGCGCCGTCATAGCGCTCCTCACGATGGTTCACCTCCTGCCCGCCGCTGGCCATCACCCGGACCGGATCAGCGCCCGTGATCAGCCGCATGAGATCGAAGAAATGGCAGCATTTCTCGACAAAGGTGCCGCCGGAATTTGCATTGAAGCGGTTCCAGTTGCCGATTTTCTCGAGGAAGGGGTAGCGATGTTCGACAATGCTGAGCATCCGGATCCCGCCTGTCGCCGCATTGACCCGGTCCAGAAAGCGTTGCATTGGCGGCATGTAGCGATATTCCATCGCCACCCAGACCGGGGCGGCATAGCTGTCACGGAAGGCCTCGATGGCGGCAAGGTCCGCAGGATTGGTAAAGAGCGGCTTTTCGACCAGAATCGGCAGGCTGACCTTGTCGGCGATCATCCGCAGATGGTCGGTGTGGCAGTGGTTCGGGCTGGCGATCAGAAGACAGTCCAGCCGGTCATGCGCCAGCAACGCATCAACGCTTTCGGTAAGGGTGGCACCCGGCGCCGCCGCCGCCGCCGCCGCCGCCATGTCGGGGTCGGGTTCGAAAATGACGCTGGCGGCCGCATCCTCCATCAGCGCGATATTGGCCAGATGTTCACGGCCCATCATGCCGCAGCCGATCACCCCATAATGAACCGTCATGATACCTCGTCCCGTTGCTGCACCGCGCCAACATGGCCCCGACCCTGCCGCGCGATGAAGCGGGCGGTGGCCGGATCGAACCAGTTTCGCGAGAATTCAACCCGCCGGTCATGCTGTGACCAGCCATATCTTTCCACATAGCCGACGGTTGCTCCCGCCGGCAATGGAAATTGATCCACCGTCCAGTCCGGAAGTGGCGCCAGCGCGACGCGATCCTCGGTGCGGGTGATCCACAGGCCAAGCTCCTCGCGATAGAACTGGTAGAGTGATTGCGAGACCCGCGCCGGGTCGATGCTGTCGGCGGCTGCGCCGTCAAGCCAGATTTCCTCAACCGCCACCGGGATATTGTCGAGAAAGCGCAGGCGACGGAACCGATAGCCCTCATCATCGGTGCCGAAGGCCGGCAGGTCGGCCGGCTTCTGCATCCTCTCGCATGACAGCAAACGCGCCGAGGGCAGGCCGCCACCATCCGGGCGTTCGAGCCTGAACAGCGAATAGAGCGAGGCCGTGCTATCGCTGCGGCGGATATAGTTGCCTGATCCCTGACGCCTCTCGAGATGGCCGATCTCGGTCAGGCGGGCCAGCGATTTGCGCAGCGTGCCCACGGCCACATCGTGCTGGCGTGCCATCTCGCGCTCGGGCGGCAGGCGCTGACCCTCGGCCAGCAGCCCGGCCTCGATCTGCCGCGCGACAAGCTCGGCGATCTGAATATAGACCGGCAGCGCGCCAGCTTCGGTGGGAATGGATTTATCGCTTGTCATGTCAAATTGATACACCATTGATTAATCTGTTGATAGATGCTTTTCTTAGCGGCGACAAGAGGTGAGACATGACAGTTGTTCCCATCACAAGCCCTGACCTTGACGCGGCGGAGATCAGTTTCTTCTCGGCGCTATGTTCGGATGATTTCCAGCATCTCGGCGTGCCGGACGGCGACCTGCGGTCAAGCTGGGCGCATTGTTCGGAGATCGTGAAACGATCCGAGGCGAACGGGTTCCGGAATATCCTGTGCCCATCCTCCTATCAGGTCGGGCAGGACACGCTGTCCTTTGTCGCCGGCTGTGCGCCGATCACGGATAAGATGAACCTTCTGGCAGCGGTCAGGTGCGGTGAGATGCAGCCGATCATGCTGGCGCGGACGATCGCGACGCTGGATCATATGCTGGAAGGCCGTCTGACGATCAACATCATCAGCTCCGACTTCCCCGGCCAGACCGAGGACAGCGCCTATCGCTATCAGCGCTCGCGCGAGGTGGTTGAAATCCTGAAACAGGCCTGGACGCAGGACGAGATCAACTATGATGGCGAGATCTACCAGTTCGCCGGGCTGACCACCGATCCGGCAAGGCCCTATCAGCAGAATGGGGGTCCGTTGCTGTATTTCGGCGGCTATTCGCCTGCCGCGGTCGAACTGTGCGCGCAGCATTGTGATGTCTATCTGATGTGGCCGGAGACGCGTGAGGACCTGGCGGCGCGGATGATGACGGTGAATGAACGCGCGGCGGCGCATGGCCGGACGCTGGATTACGGGCTTCGCGTTCATATGATTGTCCGCGAAACCGAGGCCGAGGCCCGCGAATATGCAGAGGAGCTTGTCTCGCAGCTGGATGATGAGGCAGGCCGGCAAATCCGTGAACGCGCCCTCGACAGCACGTCGCTCGGCGTGGCGCGCCAGGCGCGTAACCGCGAGCTTGCCGATATGGAGGGCTTCATCGAGCCGCATCTGTGGACCGGTGTCGGCCGGGCGCGATCGGGGTGCGGCGCGGCGCTTGTCGGCTCGGCCGACCAGATCCTGTCCGAGATCGAGGCCTATCAGAAGATGGGCATGCGAAGTTTCATCTTTTCCGGCTATCCGCATCTGGACGAATGCGATTATATCGGCAAGCTTGTATTGCCGGACGTGAATACCTGTTCGCTGCCGCATGAATATGGACGTGTGCCGGGGTCAATGCCGGCGACACCGCTTGGCGTAGGAGAAAGAGCCTGATGGACCGTGTAACGCTTACCGATGATGTGTCGTTGTCCCGTATTGTCTATGGCATGTGGCGGCTTGGCGATGATGCTGATACCTCGACAGCGCATGTCGAGGCGAAGATCGAATCCTGCCTGGCCCAGGGCATCACCACGATGGACCAGGCCGCGGTCTATGGCGGCTTCATGGCTGAGGAAATTCTCGGTGATGCGCTTCGCGCCGCCCCGGCGCTGAAGGACCGGATCGAGATTGTCACCAAATGCGACATCATCGCGCCGGTTGGCCGGCATGAGGCGGCGCGGGTGAAACATTATGACACCAGCCGGGCGCATATCACCCAATCGGTCGAGGCCAGCCTGCGTCTGATGGGGATCGAGGCAATCGACCTGCTGCTGATCCACCGGCCGGACCCGCTGATGGATCATCACGAGACCGGCGCGACCCTCGATGAGCTGGTGGCATCGGGCAAGGTGCGCAGTGTCGGTGTCTCGAATTTCCGCCCCTGGGACTGGGAGTTGCTGCAGTCGGCGATGACGACGCGGCTTGCGACGAACCAGATCGAGATCAGCGTTCTGGCGCACCACCCCTTCACCAATGGCGATATCGCCTTCCTACAGCGCCACGGCATTCCGCCGATGGCCTGGTCGCCGCTTGCCGGTGGGGCGCTGTTCGCGCCGGAAAACAAACCCATCCATGACAGTCTGGCAGCGATCGCGGCACGGTATGACAGCGACGTGACATCGCTTGTCGTGGCGTGGCTGATGGCGCATCCGGCACGGATCATGCCGGTGATGGGAACCAACAGCCTGACGCGCATTGCCAGCTTCGGGGCTGCCACCGAAATCAGTATAGACCGCGAAACCTGGTATGAAATCTACACCATCGCCCTTGGTGAGGAGGTTGCCTAGCGGGATCGCTGTAGGCCTGGCCGCTATCAAGACCGCAGCGGGCAGTCCTGCAGCAGGCGGTAGATCTGCCGCCACCGCGCATGCGCCGCACCCAGCGGTTCGGCCAGCACCGGATCGGGACTGATTGTCCTCCGGATCGCCGGCTTGTGGCAGACATCACCGGCGCTGGCCCCGTCCGCCATCATCGCAAGCCGCGCTGCGCCAAGTGCCGCGCCAAAATCGCCATCCGCCGGCAGATCAATGGGAATGCCGGTGACTGCCGCGATATAGCTCAGCCAGGTTTCATTCTTCGCGCCGCCGCCGGTCGCCAGCAATCGTGTCGGCGCGGCCCCGGCCTCGCGCAGGACATTCGTGGCATCGGCTATCGCAAAGCCCACCCCCTGCAGCACCGCGCGCGTCATCTCGCCCCGCCCGTGATCGCGCGCAAGCCCGAAGAATCCGCCCCGCGCATTGGCATCATTATGCGGCGTGCGCTCGCCCGACAGGTAGGGATGGAACATCAGGTCGGTGGCGGCAAGGTCGGTGGCGGCAAGATCGCGCATCAATGTTTCGACATCGGCGCCGGTGATCTCACATAGCCAGGACACGCAGTCGCTTGCTGCCAGGATCACCCCCATCTGGTGCCATGTATCAGGCAGCGCGTGGCAAAAGGCATGCGCGCCGCTCTCCGTCGCCGGGGCGAAGCAGTCGGTCACCGTGAACACAACCCCGGAGGTGCCAAGCGACAGGAAACTGTCGCCCGGTAAAACAGTGCCAAGCCCGACCGCAGCCGCCGCATTGTCGCCGCCGCCGCCGGCAACCACCGGCTGGCCGTCGATCCCCCAGTCAGTGGCGATCTCGGCGCGAAGCCGGCCTGATATGGCATTTCCCTCGACAAGACGCGGCATGTTCGAACGGTCAAGGCCGCACAGGCCGAGAAGCCTGTCCGACCAGTCGCGCGCCGCCACATCAAGCCACAGCGTGCCGGCCGCATCGGACATTTCGGACACCGCCTCGCCGGTCATCCGCAGGCGCAGATAATCCTTGGGGAGAAGGATCATTTTCGTGGCGCCGAACAGATCGGCTTCGGCTTCCGCCATCCAGACGGCCTTTGGCGCGGTGAATCCCGGCATCACCGCATTGCCGCCGATTGACCGGAATTCGGGATGTGACGCATCAAGGCGCGCTGCCTGCGGGGCCGAGCGCGTATCGTTCCACAGAATGGCCGGCCGCAATGGCCGCATTGCCGAATCCAGCGCCGTCAGCCCATGCATCTGCCCCGACAGGCCGATGGCGGTGACCGCGGCAAGTTCTGCCGGCTGTGTCTGTTTGAGCTGGCGCACCGCCATGTCGGCAGCCTGCCACCATGTATCGGGGTCCTG
>CBFHRT010000038.1:0-15136 GCA_965658285.1 Puniceispirillaceae bacterium (SeqCode)
CGCAGACAGGAATGCTGACAGGCCGGCCAACGGAGTCGACCCGGCTGAGATTCGAAAAGGTGGATGCCACTGGCGAGGTTGTCGCGACAAGTGATGTTTTTAACGTTCTGCTACGTGAGAAGTATGGTGACAGCGCGGCAACGACCCGGACTGGATTTTTCTCGAACGATAAGAACATCAGCCACGATCTGATTGTCGGCGGCACGGCACAGGATTTTCTTATTGGCGGTGGTGGTAATGATGTCATCTATGGCGGTGATGGCAACGACTCGCTCCGCGGTGGGCCAGATAACGATGTTCTGATTGGTGGTGCTGGCCGCAACAAGCTGAACGGTGGACCGGGCGATGATATTTTTGTGTTGAGCGGTGTACGCAATTCAGTCAATGAGGCCGACGCTATTGATAGGTTTGATGGAGGGAAAGCCTCCGGGGGACAGGCACGGTCGACGATCCAGCTCGGTCCTGATGGACAACCAATTCTCAATATAGATGGTACCCTCGCCAGAACACCGGTAAACGCGCCAAAACCTGATCTGGACAAGCTCCGGTTTGATGATGCGGTGACGGATGTCGCCCAGCTTGTCGTTGGCAATGACACGCAGGTGATTGCCTTTGATGCGGCGCGAGGGACCGTCTCTTACCAGGTCGTGCTTTTGAGTTACACAGGCGGGCTGACGAAGGCGAATCTGTCGCCGTCCCAGGAAGGCGGCAGTGTGCCGCGCCTCTATGAAAACTTTCTTAACGCAAACACTGATAACTTCGGGCCGGGCACCAATGGGAATGACTTGATAATCGATGGCGCGAATAATGGCCTGTTGTGGGGCCGCGGGGGTGATGACCTGTTGTATGGTGGCGACGGGGACGATCTGCTCTATGGCGATGCCGGGCGCGATATCCTGATAGGTGGGGCTGGTCATGACAGCTTCGTTTTCAAGGCCGCGCACGCCATCATTGGTGATCCCGACACCAACTGGCGACACGCCGATAAGGTCACCGACTTCACCGCAGGAGAGGACAGGCTGATTGTCTTGCCGGGTGACAACGGCACCGCGAAGGTTTGGTACAAGAAAATTGATACCAACGGCGACGGAGATTTGGATTCCATTGCCCTCTATAATGATGCGCAGGGTTTCAGTGTTCATGCCCTGCTGATGGGTTTCGCCCATGAAGCGGCGCTGGATGAGGCCACCGACAGCGAGGTGTCTTTGGTGATCCCGGAGATGTGAAGCGCTGAATAAGGGGCCAAATGGTTGATCGGCCGGGATCGCAAAAGTGACAGTGTGTTGCTACGCTGCCCCGGCCGGTCAGTTTGCCGGAGATGATTGGACCCTCTCAGTTCGCAAAGATAATCGGCGTCTTGCATTCGCGCCGCATCCGTTCGGTAACGCCGCCGAACAGCCGCTCCAGCGTCATCGAAACGCCATAGGCCCCCATCACCACAAGGTCGGCCTTGTTGGATTCCTCGAGGATCAGCCCGGCAACCGAACTGCCAGCTGACGGCTCGCGGATGATGTTGGCGCCGATACCATGCGCGGCAAGATAGCTGCCAATGTCATGCGGCTGCGTCTTCGAGGTCGGGTCAACGATCATCACATCGACAAAATCGAATCGCGCCATCAGCGGCAGTGCGGCCCGCACCGCGCGGCTGGACTCGGCCGAGCCGTCCCAGGCGACAAGGCACCTGCCGGTGAATTCGCCAACCTCTACATTGTCGGGAAGCTGCATCGTGGCGCTGACGCCGCAGGTGGCGATTTCCGGTGCCGACAGCGGCGGCGCGACAATGGCAAGGTCGATATAGGGTGACAGGCTCGGCCATTCGACCCGCATGAAACCATGAAAGCCGAGCCATTCATGCGCCACCTGGGAATCGACGCAGGTCTGCCGGAACTTGTCCGACAGATCTTCAAGCTCCTTTTCGATGAGGGTAATCGACTGGCTGGCGGCGGCGGCATAGGCGCCGGCGCCAACAGTATAATATTGCAGCGAGTCCTCGCTGGTCGCGATTCCCGCCAGAGGCAGGTCAAGCGCGTTGGCCACCCGGCAGGCGGATATCACCTGACCTTCCGCATAGCCTGATTTCGCCGACATGAGTACCGCGAGTCGCATTGTCTGTCTCCTCTGATGATTGCCGCCATGATGAATGTTATCGCCCATGATGAATGTTATTGCCCATGATGAATGTTATCGCGGGGTCATAGTCTGCGAAGACGCGGGCAGGCTGTACTTGACCGAGGTCAAGTACAGACAAGGTGAATGCGATGATGGCGGACGGTGCTAGATCTCGCAGAACTGGCAGTCGCTGTTGTCCCTGTAAGGGCAGAGTTCCTTCGTGCTCAGGTCGCAGAAATGGCACAGCGCAAACGCATCCTTCAAACGCACCCTCTGCCCGTCGATGGTGATCCCGTAGGCCTGTATTTTCCGGAAGGCCCGTGACAGCGTTTCCGGCGTCATCCCGAGATGGCTGGCGATCAGCGATTTCTTGAACCGCAGTTCGAACATCAAATCGTCCGACCCGTTGAGGATGTGTTCGACAAGAAGATAATGCCCGATCCGCTGCAGCGGTGTGCGCAGGGTGACGGTGTCGATCTGCTGGATCGCGCCACGGTAATTCGCGGCGATGATGCCAAGCATGCTGTTGGCGAATGGCGGATGTTGCAGCACCAGATTCCTCACGAAATGCCCGGGAAGCTGGAAAATGCGCACTTCGCCAACCGTCTCGACCGTCACCGGTGACAGGCCGCCCATGAACAGCACGGTTCCCATGCAGCTGACAAAAGGGTCGACAAGGCGCAGCGTCACCTCGCGGCCATCCTCGTTCGTGAGCAGGGTTCTGAGCTGCCCCTCGAGAACAAAGAACATATGGCTTGGCTGGTCGCCCTGATGGACCAGTATGTGACCATCACCGACATTCCTGACCGACCCGCCGGCAAGAATGGTCTGGAAAAGCTCGTCGGAAAGCGCCGCGAAGGGCTGCACCCTTCGCAATCTCTGCCAGACAACCGACAGCGTGTTCGTCGTTTCCGTCATCTTTAATATCCAACGGTGGTTGGCCGCCATTCAGGGGCGGGCCCGATTGCCTCCCACGCGCCTGGATCTTGATCCCGGTCAAGTCGCTTATGCCGAGGATATGGCATTTAACCCGATGGGTGCAAAGCCGCACCCTTCCACTCAAAATGCGACTTGAAAGGAGGCATTCATGGCAAAGTCCTATTTTCCAACATTATTCGGGCCTCGCGCCGATGACGGCAGGCTGTTTCGCTCTCTGAAAAGTGATATCGATCGCGTCTTCCGGGACTTCGATGATGTCGGTCTGCCCGTCTTTGCCCGCCAGGGCGACATGGGGCTGTACCCGTCGGTGGATATCGTTGAATCGGACGGCTCGGTCGAGGTGGTTGTCGAACTGCCAGGCGTCGAGATTGACGATCTGGATATTCAGGCCACCGGCAGCACTCTGATGATCACCGGCGAAAAGAAGGCCGAATATGATCGTGAGGATCGCACTCTTCGGGTTGTCGAGCGGTCCTTCGGCAGCTTCATGCGGGCCATTCCGCTGGCCTTCCAGATTGACCGGGACGGTGTTGACGCCGCCTTCGATAACGGGGTGCTGACAATCACTGTCACCAAGCCGGCCGAAATCATCACGAAGACGCACCCGATCAGGATCACCCGCAAGGCCGGTAAGTCTGAAGGCAAGTCCGACAAGAAGACCGCCGAGGCAAAGACATGATCCTGTCACCGGGTGGTCTTGTCTTTGGCCAGGGTCTGGCCGCAACGTGCGACGGCAGGGGAGCTGGAGCCGGATGTCGAAACTGATGTCAATGCAGGTTAACAGGCCACCCCTGTGGCGCGATCTATTGCCGACGCCGGCGCCCGATGCCGACAAATATGCGCGTGGCCATGTGCTGGTGCTGGGGGCGCCTGATCTGACGGGGGCAACCCGCCTGGCGGCGAGTGCGTGTTCACGGATCGGGGCCGGCCTTGTCAGCGTCGTGGCGACGCGGCGGGCCGATGTCTATCGCGCGTCGCTGCCGCCACAGGTGATGGTCTGGGATGGTGTCCTGCACCGTCCGAAACGTGTGTCGGTGATCCTCGCCGGCTGTGGCGGCGCGGACCGCCAGCCGCTGGAGCGGATCCTTGCCAGATCGTCAGGCTGTCATCAGGTGCTGGATGCCGGGGCGATCGGGGCGGTGATGCGGCATCGCGCGCCAACCGACAGACAGCGGATCATCACCCCGCATATGGGTGAATTCGACCGGGCCTTTCCGGATCTTGGTGGCGGTGTCGAAACGCGGGCCGTCGCGGCGGCGCGGCTGACGGCGTCGCTCGTCGTGCTGAAGGGGCGGGACACCATTGTCGCGGCGCCGGATGGCAAGCTTGTCATTAACAGCCGCAGCAGCGCCTGGCTGGCGACGGCCGGCACCGGCGACGTGCTGGCCGGCCTGATCGCCGGATTGTTGGCCCAGGGGATGCCCCCCTTCGAGGCCTGTTGCGCGGCGGTCTGGATGCATGCCGAGGCTGGCATCAGGTTCGGCCCTGGCCTGGTGGCTGGTGACATTCCCGACATGGTGCCGGCGATCCTTTCGCGGCTTCTGGCCGGACGGGTCAGCCGTCATCATATTCGCCCGGAAGCAGGCAGTGGCGAGATTCCGCATCCGGATATGTTCGATCTTGCCGATGCAGGACTGACACCGTCCGGAAGTCAGAAACTGTAGGTCAGGCTGGCGATGATGGCGTTGTCGCGGGCAAGCGCGGTGCTGTTCGGATCACGTGCCAGGCGTTCCGGCCATCTTGCCGTGGCCTCAAAGCTCAGCGTGTCGGTAAGCCGCCGGTCCGCCGTGACGATCAGTGTCTGCGCCGCATTGTCGAGGTCGCGGCTCAGAAGGGTCAGGATCTCGGTATCCTCGACATCATTCCACACCCATCGCCCACCGAGGATGAGATCATTCTGAAAGCCGCTATGCGATCTGCCCCGCCGGTCATCACGCGCATATTCCGCAATAAGCACGAGGTCGCGCCCGCTCCCGGCAAGGTCATAGAGATTATGCTCGACCCCGAACACCCCGGCACCATAGCTGTCGGCGCTGCCAAGCCTGTCATACTGGCCGCGGCGATGGATCAGTTCCGCCTTCACAGCGGTGTCACCATGCAGCGACTGGATGTCCAGGCCAAACTGCGTGATCCGGCTGTAATCAGGCGTCAAGGTGCCGTTGGCCTGTGGCAGCAGGCGCGGCGCGTGGCCGGTGCCACGAAACCAGCTGACGCCGAGGTCGATATCCCCGAAATAGCCTGACCAGCGTGCCGCGGTGGCGATGTCGTCACGCCCGGCGCCGCCGCTGAAGCCGGCGGCACTGTCATTCACAGGCAGGGCCGGCCGTTCACGAAGCGCGTTGCCCGGATAGATGTTTTCGACAAAATCGATGGCAAGGAGGTCGATCTGCCCGGGCCCGGCCGGCCATGACAGCCTGACCATCGGCGCGCCGCGCTTTTCGCTCCGCAACAGGCCGCGGCTGTAATCCAGCGCGTTGACGATATCGACCGGGTTGTAGCTTTCAACCTTGCCCCAGAACAGGATCGTGTTGCCGACAAGATAGTCCATCTCGCCGAGGCGGCCGCTGACATGTGCCTCGCGGAAATCGACCTGTCCGTTGCCGCTGGTCCCGCCACTGATCCGCGGCTGGAACTGCGCCTCGGCAGTGTCGCCATAGACCAGGATTTCGGGCCTCGCCTCGAGATGCAGGAAGCTTTCCTTCTGCCCGCCATGCTGGGCGGTGCGGGGATACCAGCTTGCCTCGATCGTGATCTCGCCGCGTTGTTCGACCTCCAGTTGTTGCTCGAATACAATGTCTGCACCCGCCGGGCGCCATGTTATCGCGGCCAGGAAGGCTGAAAGCGCGGTAAAGACTATGCGTCCGGCACGATTGCCTGTTCTCATCGACCTGCCTTGGGAAGACCTTGCGGGGTGAAGTCACGCGCTGTCAGCCCCTGCCGGAAATTGTAATCGCCCCATGACAGGCGCGTTGACTTGCCGGTCTGGTGGTTCTTCATCACCATCACATGCGCGCGCCAGAACTGCCCTTCATATTGACGGTAATCCTGGAATTCGAGGGTCTTCTCGAGATCGCCCCGGCGGTTGTAGAAGTCAATCCGCTGGACCCGGTATTCCGCCAGATCGATGAAGGAAACGCGCTTTGAATAGCCGGATTTCTTGTTTTTCGGCCGGCTTTCCACGGCAGCGCAGGTCAGCGCCGCGTCATGCGCGCAGGCGGCATCCTCAAGCCAGATATGATCATTGTCGGCAACCTCTTCGGATCCCAGATCCTCATAGGAGAATTCCGAGGATACGAATTTGCCGGTCCGGTTTGACGAGGAGATGCGCTTCACCCGTTTTACGGCCGGCAGGAAAATCCACTGTGAATCATCCTCCGGCTCGATCTTCGAATGTGTCAGCAGCGCGGTGCCGCGCACGTCGCGCGGCTTCGAGAAGGTGATGATCGACTGGTCACCCTCGGCACTGTCTTCTGCCTCAAGGATGGTGCTGCGGAACTTGCGGACCGACTCGTTGCCGGCCTTGTTCTTCAGCACCATTTCGCCTTCAACGGTGACATCACCCCAGCCGCGGTCGCGGTTGTCAACCTCGGTGGCGATGGCAAGCCCCTTTTCCGCGGAGGCATGCGCGGTTCCGAACGGCGAGATGAGGGCCAGCCCGGCGGCAAGGCCCGCGATGACGGCCAGCATGGCCGTGGTGGAGGAGGTCTTCATGGTTTTCATCCTGTCGAGAAAGATCAGAAGCGGGGGAAGGAAGAGGAAATCGACGAACAGCGCGAAGCTGAGCGTGACGGCGGTGAGTCTTGCCATGTCACGGTTCACGGCAAAGCCTGACTGGCCGAGGATCGCAAAGCCGATGACAAGCCCAAGCGAGGTCACTGTCAGCGCCATGCCGACAGACTTGAATGCATAGCGCACGGCATTTTCGGCGGTCTCGCCGCGCTTGCGGGCGTTGGCGTATTTCAGAATGAAATGCACCGTGTCATCGACGACGATACCAAGCGTCATCGCGACCACGATGGATACCGCCAGCGTGACGTTGCCGACCATGTAGCCCCACAAGCCAAAGCCCATCGCCGCCGGCACCAGGTTCGGCACCAGCGAGACCAGCCCAAGCTTGAAGTTGCGAAGCACAAGGAAGATCACGAAGGAGATAAAGACAAGCGCCAGCGTCGTTCCCTTCAGCATCGACGGCACGTCGCGGGCCGAGATCATCGTGTAGACATGTGTCTGGCCGGTGACCGGGCTTGTCAGCTCGGGCGCGTTGCCGGCAAACCAGTCCTGGACCTTGTCATCAAGCGCCAGCAGCTGGGATGTCGTGGCGAAGGGCACAAAGGCCGAGACACGTGTCGATGACCGGTCGACATTGATCTGGTCGGTCAAATCCATCCCATAGCCCAGCGACAGCTCATACAGGAACAGATATTGCGAGGCTTCCTCATCACTTTCCGGGATCCGGTAGAAGGCCGGATCGTCGCCATTCATATTCATGTTCAGGCGCTTGATGGTGTCGCTGAGGATGCGGATATGACTCACCTCGGGCTGCGCGCGCAGGAATGCGGCGAAGCTGTCCAGCGTTTCGAGATAGGCGACCGAATTGATGCCACTCTCGGTTCCGGTGTTAACCGAGTATTCCAGCACGTTCAGGCCGCCAAGATTGGTTTCATACAGGTCGGTGGCCTGGCGGGTCTCGAACCGCTCGTCGAAATAGCGCAGGAAATCATCCTCAAGCTTGATCTGCGAGATGCCGGCGGCAAAGCCGATGATGATCACCGGAATGCCAAGCAGCAGGCGGCGCTGGTGCCGGATCACGAACTCGCCAAGCCAGACCATGAAACGGTCGACCGAGGCGGCCTTGCTGATCTGTTTGATGGGCAGCCAGCAGATCAGGCCCGGCAGCAGGAAGATGGTGAAGATCCAGACACCCACCATACCGGCCGCCACCATATTGCCAAGCTGCTGGAAAGGCGGCGAGATCGAGAAGTTCAGCGACAGAAAGCCGATTCCCGTGGTGAAGATGGCGACGGTGATGCCAAGCCCGTGATCGGCCAGCGCGCGGCGCGCCCATTCGGTGCGGTCCGCCGTCTGCTGCATGGTCTGGCGGATTGATGACAGCACATGGACGCTGCTTGCCACCGCCAGCGTGATCACCATCAGCGGTGCCACGGCAGTGGCCGAATTGATCGGGATACGCGTCCATCCCAGCGCGCCAAGCGAAACAAGCGCCGACAGCGCGGCCAGGACAAGGATCAGCAGTGACCCGGTGACCGTGCGAAGCAGGATGCCGACCACCAGCAACATCGCGACAAGCATCGCCGGGGTCAGTGTCTCGCCATCCTTCTGGCTGGCGGTGGCAAAGGCCTGACTGATGGCAACCGACCCGCTGGCCTTGAACTCGATATCGGGATATTCGGCGCGATAGCGTTCGAGAAGCGGTGCGGCCTCGGCGTTGATATTCGGGATCTCCGAGACAAGGTCGATTCCGGGAAGCCGGAAGATGACCGAAATGGCGGTGGCGCTGCCATCGGCGTTGATCAGGCTGTTGCGGATTTCGATACGGTCAAGCGCGGCGTCTCGCGCCGCCGCCGCCGCCTCTGCGGTGACTGTCTGCGGGTCGGGAACAAGGTCCTCGACCACCATCATATCGCCGTCGGCATAGGTGTTCTGGAAGCGCGTGATCGAATTCACCAGCCGGACATAGGGAAGGTTCCACAGATCCTCGGTCAGCGCCCCGATGGCACCAAGCGTGCGCGGTGTGAACACCTCGCCATCGGCCGGTTTGACGATGATCGCCAGATTGTCATCCTTGGCGAACTCCTGTTCAAAACTGTCGAGCAACACCTTGTCCGGGTTGTCGTCCGCCATGAAGACACGGCCATCGGTATCAAGCTTCAGGTTGGGAATGCCGGCAAACACGGCGAAGGCCAGCGCCAATGTGACGATGGCGAACTTGATCCTGTTATTGACGACAAAGACGGCAAGACGTTCCATGGCTTCTCTCCAAATGGCGCTGATCAGATCACGACGCTCAGCTGCTATCATTCATTTGTGTCGTTTATAAAACGGCGGTCAGAATACATGCCCGTTTCGAGCGCAAAATATACCGGTCGGTAGGTATGTCAATCATAAAAATACCGATCGGTATTTATTTCACTGGTGTGGACTTTCCCCCGGCAGCTCAGGTGGCGATGCCGTCGATCGCCAGCGCCACCATGCTCTTCAGATTGTCTTTCGGCTCGCCGATCAACACCACGTTCTTGGCCACGATCATCTGGCCGGCGATCAGGTGAACGGCCGCCTTGAGGTCGATTCCCGGGCGTAGCTGTCCGGCGTCCCGGGCCACGACAAGGCGCCCCTCGACAAGCTCAAGAAATTCGTGAATGGCCCGGTTGACGGTGGCGGTTGTCTTGTCGCCAAGCGCCTTGCCAAGCTGTACGCATTCCATCAGCAGGCATCCTGTCGGTGTGGTGCCGTCATGATGTTTTTCATAGAGATCATCAATCTGGAGGCCGAACCATGCGTTCAGGTCGGTGCGAAGATCGCCGGTCGCGTGCAGCAGCTCGGCGTAATGCGTGCGCTGGCTGACATAATGTTCCAGCGCCGCGCTCAACAGCCCGTCCTCGTCGCCGAAATAGCGATACAGGGTTGGTTTGGAGACATTCAGCGCCCGCGACACTTCATTGAAGGAAGTGTTGGCCACGCCGGATTGCCAGTAGAGATTGGTCGCCGCCTCGATGGTGCCATCATGGTCGAAGGATACCGGGCGTCCCATGGGTTTTGTGGAAAATTCTGACATGGTTTTCGTGTTGCCGCAGAGGCGCGGCGCGCCCTGCGTTATCGCCCTGTGATCAATCTCTGTCTGTTCGGCTTGCCACAGATATAGGTGATGTTCCCCCCGATTTACAACTGCTTCCTTCTTTCGTCCGGTCCCGGTCTGGCCCCGGTCCAAGCGGCATCTGATGCATCATATCAGGGTGAAGCTGCCGATTGCGGTGATGCATCTCAGCTTGTAGCGTAACGCATGATGAGCCCGTCCGGATGAAAACCGCCCGCACCGAAAGGACCCGCAGATGCGCGATGCTGTGATTGTTTCGACCGCCCGTACCCCCATCGGCAAGGCCTATCGGGGGGCGTTCAATGATACCCAGGCGCAGACACTCGCCGCACATGCCATTTCGCACGCTGTCGCGCGCGGCGGCGTGGCGCCGGATGAGGTTGAGGATGTGGTGCTTGGCGCCGCGCTTCAGCAGGGCTCAACGCATATGAATGTCGCCCGGCAGGCGCTGATCAGGGCCGGCCTGCCAACCTCGGTTCCGGGCATGACGGTGGACAGGCAATGTTCATCTGGCCTGATGGCGCTGTCGATCATCGCCAACCAGGTGCGGACTGGCGAGATCGAGATCGGTGTCGCCGGCGGCGTGGAGTCGATCTCGCTGGTGCAGACCCCGAAGATGAATATCGACCGGCTTGTCGATCCGTGGATCGAGGCAAACAGGCCTGATATCTACATGACAATGCTGGAGACCGCCGAGATTGTTGCCGCGCGCTACGAAGTCTCGAGGCTGGCGCAGGATGAATATGCGGTTGAATCGCACCGCCGCACCGCCGCCGCGCAGGCGGAAGGGCGGTTTGATGCCGAAATCGTCCCACTGGCCACGGTGATGAAGGTGAAGGACCGCGAGACCGGCGAGGTCAGCGACCATGAAGTAACGCTGGAAGCTGATGAGGGTGTCCGGCCCTCGACAAACCTTGAAGGCCTGCAGAGCCTGCAGCCTGTTTTCAAGGATGGCCAGCAGATTGCCGAGGGCCGGTTCATCACCGCCGGCAACGCCTCGCAATTGTCGGATGGCGCGTCAGCCATGCTGGTGATGGGCGCCGATGAGGCAGAGCGGCGCGGCCTTGAGCCTCTCGGTGCGTTGCGCGGCGTCGCCGTGGCGGGGTGCGATCCCGAAGAGATGGGAATCGGCCCTGTCTTCGCCGTGCCAAAGCTTCTCGCCGCGCATGGTCTGACGATTGAGGATATTGATCTGTGGGAATTGAACGAGGCCTTTGCCTCGCAGGTTCTCTATTGCCGTGACAGGCTTGGCATCGATCCGCAGAAATACAATGTCTCGGGCGGGGCGATTGCGGTTGGTCATCCCTACGGCATGACCGGCGCGCGTCTTGCCGGGCATCTGCTGATCGAAGGCCATCGCCGCGGCGCCAGGCTGGGCGTCGTGTCAATGTGCATTGGCGGCGGCATGGGGGCGGCCGGATTGTTCGAGATATACTGACGCGCCGGATGCTGGCATAGTGAGGCTGGTCCATTGTCCGGACGAGGCCATACATGCCGCGAAACCTGCTGCTTGCCATCGGTGTCATTTTTGTCGGCATCCTCGCCTTTGACATGATGGGCATTATTGTCCGCATGCTTGGTGGCAGCTATCCGGTCATGCAGATTTCGGCGCTTCGCAATTTCTTTGGCGTCATCCCGGCGCTGATCCTGCTCTGGCACAGCCGGCAGTTTTCGGCCCTGCCGCGGATCAACCGGCCGCGTTTCCACCTGATCAACCTTGTGCGCTCATCCTCGGTGGTGATGGCGCAATTATGCTTCTACACGGCGCTGACGAAAATTGAATTCGCCACCGCCGGCGCGCTTGGCTTCAGCGGACCGATGTTCGTCACCGCGCTGTCGGTGCCGCTTCTCGGGCATCGTATCGGGATCTGGCGCTGGGGCGCGGTGTTCCTTGGCTTTGCCGGGGTGGTCACCATCATGCAGCCCTTTCAGGACGGCTTTTCCCATTACATGGTGCTGCCGGTGATCGCAGCCTTCTGCTACGCGACCTCCAGCGTGCTTGTGCGATTCTATCCACCGGAGATTCCCTCGGCGGCGATCCAGTTCGGCCAGCAGATCGCCACCTGCGCGCTGGCGACGATGGTGGTGATCCTGTTTGTCGATCCCGTTCCCATCGCCGATCTTGGTGATGCCGGCCTGTTCGTGATCATGGGAGCGCTTGGTGGCACCGGGGTTCTCAGCCTCGCCATTGCCTACAGGCTGGCCGATCCCAGCAGCGTCTCACCATTCGAATATTTCGGTATTCCGGTATCATTCGCCCTTGGATGGCTGTTCTTTGCCGAAGCCCCGTTTGATGATCTGTTCCCCGGCATTCTCTTTATCGTCGGGGCTGGTATCATCATCATGCTTCGTGAACGTCATCTGTCACGTCTTCGCAAAACTGCCTGAGGAGGTCTGTCATGTTCGAACCAACGCTTAGTGATGATGGACAATGTCTGACCCTGACCGATCATGACACGGGAACCCGCGCCAGATTCCACGCTGTCTGGCTCCGTGACAATGCCTGGGATGAGGCGACGCGCGCGCCCGGCAATGGCCAGCGGCTGATCACCTTGTCCGACATTCCGGCTGATCTTGCGATTGCCGGCGTCGCCGTCAACGGGCCGGGCCTTGATGTGACATTTTCCTCCGAGCCGGCGCCAATCACCTATGACCCGCACTGGCTGATGGCGCATCGCTATGACCATGCGGGGCCGCCGCCGCAGCGTGGCTGGCTGCCGGATGAGGTGGCGTGCTGGGGTTCGGCTCTGACCACCGCGTTGCCGACAGCGCGTTTTGACAATCTGCAGCAGGATCAGGCGGCGCTGCGCGACTGGCTTGGCGATCTGGTGAAATACGGCTTTGCACATATGTCGGGCGGGCCGGTCGAGGATGGCGCGTTGATGAAGGTCGTTGATCTGTTCGGCTATGTGCGCGAGACGAATTACGGGCGGCAGTTCGAGGTGCGCACCGAGATCAACCCGACCAACCTTGCCTATACAGGGCTGGCGCTGCAGGCGCATACCGACAATCCCTATCGCGACCCGGTGCCGACCATCCAGATTCTGTATTGCCTCGAAAGTTCGGCCGCCGGCGGTGACAATATGGTTGTTGACGGCTTTGCCGCGGCGCGACGGTTGCGTGACGAGAATCCGGCCTGGTTTGACGTTCTGGCCGATCATTGCGCGCGGTTCGAATATGCCGGCGGCGCCGACACAAGGCTTGTCGCCCGGCGCCCGATGATTGAACTGGCGCCGGATGGTGAACTGGTAGGAGTCCGTTTCAACAACCGGTCCGCCGCCGCCCTGACCGACATACCGTTCGAGGTGATGCCGACCTACTACGACGCCTATCGGCGGCTTGGCGAGATCATTGACGATCCGGCAATGGAGGTGAGTTTCCGGCTGGCGCCAGGGGAATGTTTCGTTGTCGACAACACCCGCGTCCTGCACGCCCGCAAGGCCTATGGCGGCACCGGGCATCGCTGGCTCCAGGGATGTTATGCCGATCGGGATTCGCTGATGTCGCGCTACCGTGTCCTGAGCGAAGCCATTGACCCTGCCAACATCGTGAATCCCCATCGGCATGAATTCCGGTAAGGTGGCGGGTATCAACCAGGTGAGGATCAAGCGGGAGGATCCCGCGGAATCGGAGCATGCTGCGTATACTCATTCTCATTCTTTTCGCTGTGGCGGTCGCGCTGCTGGTGATGCGCCTGTCGCCAAGATTGCGCGCGCGGGCGGCCGCCATCACGCGCCATCCGTTTGTCCGCCAGATTCTGATCGGGGTGGTGTTGCGGGTCATCCGGCTTCTGATCTTCCGCAGATGAGGTCACAGGACCGACGCAAACCCTGCAGCAACCGTCGCAACTGAGCCATTTGCATGATATGTTCGGTCGCAAGCTTTAGATCGTCAGGTGGCATATAAATCAGCATCTTGGGGGGTGTAACGGGATATGCGGGAGCATGCGCAGGCGGTTGTTATCGGGGGTGGTCTTGTCGGCTGTTCCATTCTCTATCATCTTGCCAAGCTTGGCTGGCGCGATGTCGTCCTTCTTGAGCGTGACGAGCTGACCAGCGGGTCGACCTGGCATGCGGCGGCGAATATCCATGGGCTGCATGACAACAACAACATCACCCGCATCCAGCATTACACGATGAACCTCTATAAGGAGCTGGAGGCCGAAACCGGCCAGGGCTGCGGTGTCTTCCAGCCGGGATCGCTCTATCTCGCGCAGACCGAGGAGCGTGAACATCAGCTGCGGCTGCAGGAGGCAAAGGCGAAATTCTACGGGCTTGGCTTCTATGAAATCAGCCGAGAGAAAGCGCTGGAGCTTCATCCGCTGGCGCAGTTTGACGATGTGCGCTGCATCATGTTTGAACCGGATGGCGGCAATGTCGACCCGTCGGGGGTGACGCATGCCTATGCCGCCGGCGCGCGCATGCTTGGCGCCGGTATCGAACGGTTCTGCCCGGTCACAGGCACCGAGGCACAGCCTGACGGCAGCTGGATCGTGCGCACCGAGAAGGGCGACATCCACACCCAATGGGTGGTCAATGCCGCCGGCCTGTGGGGGCGCGAGGTGGCGGCGATGGCCGGGTTGACGCTGCCGCTGCAACCAACCGAGCATCAGTATTTCGTCACCGAGACGATTCCAGAGGTCGCGGCGCTTGGCCGGCGTCTGCCCTCGATCGCCGACCGCGATGGCGAGTATTATTTCCGCCAGGAAGGCAACGGGCTGCTGATCGGTGCCTATGAGGAAAAGATGAAATTCTGGGCCGAGGAGGGCACGCCGCTGGATTTCGGCCATGAGCTGTTCGATGATGACCTCGACCGCATCATGGAGAATGTGATGCGCGCCATCGACCGCGTTCCGGCCGCCGCCGAGGCGGGGGTGAAGCGGGTGATCAACGGGCCGATGATCTGGAGCCCGGATTCAAACGCGCTGTTCGGGCCGGTGCCGGAGATGCGGAACTATTTCTGCTGCAACGGCATCATCCCCGGCTTCAGCCAGTCCGGCGGTCTTGGCCTGCTGGCGGCGCAATGGATGATCGAGGGTGAGCCGGAATGGGACATGTTCGCCTGGGACCTTGCCCGTTTTGGCGACTGGGCCGACAAGGCCTTCACCAAAGCGCGTGTGCGCGATCAGTATATTCATCGTTTCAAGATCCATTTCCCGAATGAGGAGCGCAGCGCCGGCCGGCCGGCAAGGACCCGCCCCGCCTATGAGATGCAGCGCGAGATGGGCGCGGTGTTTGGTCTGAATGCGGGATGGGA